>CAZYMT010000006.1:18449-40918 GCA_964649035.1 uncultured Rhodobacterales bacterium | reverse complement strand
AGGGTTATCGCCGAGGTTACCAAGAACACGACAACTGCGGACCATGTGAAATAGATTGAGCCAAACGCGATCCAGCCCAGCAACATGCCGCTCCACCATAGGGATTTCTGAGGGTTCCAGCGGACTTGACCGTGAACAGGGTCGGCGCCGCCTGCGAAATCGATCCGCGTGAAAAGACTAGTGTCAGCCATCGGAATAGTCGCGCTGAATGACGGTGTCGATCAAATAAGCAGCGCTTTGGCGCATGGCGATCCGTTGCAATGTTCCAAAATACCACGCGGGGTCGAGTTTTCGTTCAAAGAACAGGGTGATCGAGACCTCGGTTCGGTTGCCATCAAGGGCGGTGAAATGCACCTCGGTCCCGTCGATGCTCATGTAACTGGCGAGATAGGTTGAATTGCTGATAATTTCGGTGCGGACAAAATCATCGCCAACATCTGCGATTAGCAATTGCATGTCGCCTTCCTGGATGTTGGTGAAGAACCAGCGTTTATAGACAAAATGCAGTGAATGGATGTCCCCGACGTTTAGCGAGGCGGCTTTGACTTCGGTTGGCAGTGGGAAAATCGATAAGAACCATGTGCGGCGTTGGTCAAAAACAATGGGTTCTGCCATGTTTTGTTTCAGCTCGGCGATGCTGGCATCAACGGTTTGGGTGTAGGTTACTTGGCCTTCGCGCGGCATGGTTGTTGCAAGGAACATACCTTCGCTGGACATCATCAACACGAGAACGGGGATGATATGAACGGGCGTTTTCGATTTGTTTCTGCTGCGTTCCAAGGCCGTGCTAAAGGCGAATCCTATAAAAAGCGAGATGTAATATATTGGCAAGAACATCAACACGCATATGAAACCTTCGAACAAAATAAACGACGTTGCCAACATGACGATCGTGCCGTTGCGAAATAGGCTGCCATACCTTGCCACAGTTGATTGGCCCTCTTCGGCTGAGGTGAAGAAATAGAGTAAAACCGCGATGACGAACGGGATTGCCAGATATAGAAAACTACTATGGCCAAATCTTGAATCGATAAGTAGTCGAAGGATCACGGCGCAAATCCCGATAATCAGGAATAAACGTCCCCAATTGCTGGGCTCTTCTTTTGGCCGAGGTTTGAGGTTTTCATATTTCATCGGTGCGACCGCTCAAAAATGAATGCAATATGCGTTGTGTCTAAAACAATCAGCGCGAAGACGAAAGCAAAACCCAAAATCAGGTTATTCCCAGTAGTTCAGGCAGTAGGGACATGTCGCCAAACACCACCGCTTCCTCGGCCGCCAGTTTCCGACCGTCGCCGTGTTCGGCATAGCCAAAACATTTCATCTTGGCGCGTTTGGCGGCCATGACGCCGTTCACGCTATCCTCGATAACGACGCAACTATCCGGTTGGTGTCCGAGGGTTGTTGCAGCATGTAAAAACAGGCCTGGATCAGGTTTGGCGATGCCGACCTCGTAAGCCGAAAAAATCCGGTTTGGGAAACGTTTCATCAAACCGGTCTGGCCTAGTGTGATCTCCATCTTTTCAAGGCTGCCATTGGAAGCAACACAATAGGGGATTCGTGCGGCGTCTAGCGCATCAAGGACATCTTCGATCCCATTAACCATGTCGACCCCTTGGCGCAGGCGCGCAAAAGCTTGGGCATAGAGGGCGTCAATCCAGTCATCGGGTAGGGTCGCCCCCATCTCCTCGGCCCTTTCTTTTACGGTTTTCATGGTGCCGCCAACAAATAGAGACATCGATTCTACAGGTGAAATCGGTAATCCATGGGCCGAGAGGTTACGAGAAAGGACTTCGTTGAAGATGACTTCGCTATCAACCAAGACGCCGTCACAGTCAAAAATTATCAATTTGGGTGTTTCCATCTCGACCTCCGGTTGCATGTTGAAAATATAGTTAATCCCAAGAATCACCGTTAACTATTTAATCACCAACTTCGGGTAAACCGCTTTAAATTGACCCGTATCAAAGGAAAAATATTAAAATTTCTGTTGTCTTTCAAGCTTATATCCCCGATGCTTGAGCAAATGGACATAATTTAGACAAACTCTTTTGTTGAATCGTGCCTTGAGTATATTGTTAACCGAGATCAACAGTTTGTTGAAATATTTTAAATCAGGAGGGATCATCGTGGATCTGAAGTTAGGTTATCTAAGGTCTGTAGCGCTTGGCGCATTGGCCGGAGGAATGTTTTTGTCGGGTGTCGCATTCGCCGCACCTGTTACATTAACGGTTCATGATGGGTCTGTAGTTATCGCTGGCAATCTCGTCAGCTTTGAAGACAATTTTTACGTGATCGAAACCTCGCTCGGTAGCATGCGAATTGCTGCGTCGCGCGTAAGTTGCGAAGGCGAAGGTTGCCCTGCACCCGCCGAAGCTGAAGGTGTCTTGATTGCTGGTTCTGATACGGTTGGGGACGGTCTTGTACCGTTATTGCTGACCGGTTTCGCCGCTTCCGCTGGTGGTGTCGTTGAAACAGAACAAGTTGAAGGGATGCTAATTACCAGCCTCGTTGCAGACGAAGGTTTTGGTGATTCAATGGGTGTCTATTCGGTTAGCGCAACAACATCCGGTGACGCGTTCACGAAGCTTGCTGATGGAACTGCACAGATCGGTATGTCCTCGCGTCGTATTTTACCTGCCGAGGCACGCCGTTTGGCGGCTGTTGGTGGTGGTAATATGATTTCCAGCGAACAAGAACACATTATTGCGGTGGATAGTCTGGTCGTGATTGTGAACCAATCCAACCCGCTTAGCCAGATTTCGCTGGCGCAGCTGGACGGGATTTATTCCGGTCGTATTACTAATTGGTCCGAACTTGGGGGCCGTGACGAGGCTATCGTAGCATATGCACGTGAAACTGGTTCCGGTACCGGTTCGGTTTTTGAAAACGGTATCTTTGCACAAACCGGTAATCGCCGTTCCAATGCAATTCCCATTGTTGAATCGAATGATGAAATGGCGAGTAACGTGAATTCGGATCCTAACGCGATCGGGTTTGTTGGTTATGCTTTTGTTCGCGGTGCTAAGCCGCTTAACCTTTCTGGTGATTGTGGTCTGACATCGCGTCCTGACGCGTTCTCGGCCAAGGCCGAGGAATATCCGCTTCAGCGGCGTTTGTACCTATATAACCGTGCTGATACGACCACTGACGTTATTCAGGAATTCCTGGACTTCACGATTTCTGCGGGCGCCGACGGCGTTGTTGCGAAATCCGGTTTTGTTGATCTTGGTGTTCTTCAAATTCCACAGGATAATACGAATACCGGACGTATTCGTGATCTTGTCGACAATACAGTAGACCCAGCTGAATTTCCTTTGATGCGCGAACTTGTTGTTGACTTGATCCAATATGATCGTCTGTCCACAACATTCCGTTTCGCGTCGGGCTCCTCTCAGCTAGAAGCCAAAGCTTTGCTCGATTTGCAGCGTTTGGTTGATTATCTGAATGAAATTGGTGGCAATGTCGAAGTTACGTTTGTCGGCTTTACCGACACTGACGGTAGCTTTGGCGCAAACCAATCGCTTTCAGTTGGTCGTGCGCAACAGGTTGCACAAGCTGTGCAACAATACGCAGCAGGTCGTCTTGGTCCAAATATCCAATTCTCCGCAAAAGGTTTCGGCGAGCTAATTCCATCGGCATGTAATACGTCGCTGGATGGTAAACGCACCAACCGTCGTGTTGAAGTGTGGATCCGTGGTCAAGGTTAATAGCAATTTGCATTTGACAAAAATTTAGACGAAAGGGGACTGGGTGTCTTCGCTTAAAAACAAACACATCCAGCCCCGTTTCTAGGGAGAAAAGAAAAATGAAAATTGCTAAGACATTAGGTTTCCTAGCCGCGACATTGCCCTTTGCAATGTCTGCGCATGCAGAAACAGGTGTGACCGGCAGTGTTGTCGCGTTCTCGCAAATCGCAGCACTTGATGGTCCCGCTGCTCAGTTAGGCCTTGGGATGCGCACGGGGCTTTTGGCCGCGTTTGATGAAATCAATGCGCAAGGTGGTGTTCATGGACGCCAATTGACATTGGAAAGTCGCGATGACGGGTATGAACCGGATCGTTCCATCGAGCATATTAACGCCGTGATTGCCGAAGACCGTTTCTTTGGGGTTATAGGAACCGTTGGTACGCCCACAAACAAGGTGCTACAGCCACTTGCGACTGAAGCAGGCATTCCCTTGATCGGACCGTTCACGGGCGCGGGTTTCTTGCGGAACTCGGATTTTGAAAATCTGTATAATATTCGCGGATCATATGATGCCGAAACCGAAGCGTGGATCGCCCATTTGGTTGACGAACGCGGGATGCGTAACATCGCCATTTTGTACCAAAATGACAGTTTTGGTCAGGCGGGGCTAAGCGGTGTTAATAAAGCGCTGGAAAAACGCGGAATGCGTCTGGTGGCCGAGGGTACATACACACGTAACACAACGGATGTAAAAGACGCGGTTCTTTCCATCCGTGACGTCAATCCTGATGCGGTTGTTATGGTTGGTGCGTATAAACCAATTGGTGAGTTCATCAAATTGTCGCGCTCTTTGGATTTCACGCCAGAATTTGTAACGATTTCCTTCGTGGGATCACAGGCATTGGCTGACGAACTTTGGCCTGAAGGCGCTGGCGTTATTATTTCGCAGGTTGTGCCGTTCCCTTGGGATGACAGCATTCAAATTGTTAAGGATTACCAAGCCGCACTTGGCGCAAGTGATCCTGGCGCAGGATTTGGTTTTGTATCCTTAGAGGGATATATCGTTGGACGTTTGGCGATTGCAGCTTTGCAAGATGCCGGACCAGATTTGACCCGTGCCGGTTTCTTGGGTGCGATTGAGGCAATGAGCGCGATTGATATGGGTGGCATTACGTTGACCTATAGCGCAACCGATAATCAGGGTTTTGACAGTATCTTCATGACCCGCCTGCTACCTGATGGGTTCTTCGAACCGATGTAAGGTCGGCCCTTAACACAATGTTAAAAGGCCCCGAATTCACTTTCGTGGCTTTTTTGTTTAGTTTAGTGTCCCGCAATATGCGAATATGATTCTGAGGCCCAAATTGAAAATACTATCGATCCTGATGTTTCTGGCATTTAGCCTTGTCACCGTAACCAGCGCCTATGCGCAATTTTCGCTACCTTATCGCGTAGACGCCTCCAAGGCTGATGGCGTGAATGTTCGTTCGGGACCAGGTTCCAGATTTGCGACTATTGGTGTTGTGAAAACGGGCGAAACGGTGATGGTCCTCGAAACGGATGCTGGCGAATATTGGGGAAGAATAACTTGGAATGGGCAACCTGCATGGGTTTATATAAGGCTAATGGAACCAGCTATTCCCGGCGCACCATCGTCAACGCCATCGCAAACATCCCAAACGAATACGCCTACTGGCACGACAACACCTTCAACTGCGGTTGAAACACCAGTTGAAACCGTAACACCTATTGAGGGTCTTACGGCGGCCGAAGCCGCAGCAGCCGCTGCATCAGAAGCCGAGGCGGCAGCGGCAATTGCCGTTCCCAAAGTTTCAGGGATATCTTGCGAAGGTGTGGCCCCGTCTTGGTCAGCGCGAATTACCGGAAGCCGTGATTTCGTCTTCATCGAAGAAGGTGAAGGGAATGTTGCCCAACATCGCATAATCGAAAATGCTGGAACATCAGTGAATTCAGCCAATGTCCAGATGTTTACAGCACTTGATTACATTGGTGTTCTTCGTGGCGGACAATGCAATAATGGGTTGTCTGGAAAGAACTATAGCTTGGTAATTGATCTAATTTGGAACAATGGCGATAGCGCCAAAATGTACTCGGGCTGTTGTTCAGTTAACGGGAATTAGGAAATCATCCACACATCGTATCGCGTGGATTTCCCGTTGATCTGATGTGACGGCGCGGGAATGCCTGTCATTGGATCTGCCTTTGCCGGCCATTTCAGAACCACTCGTTTAGTGGCGGATGTTAGGGCGACTTGCATTAAAGCTACAGAATCCTCGTCGGCACCGACAATTTCGCGTATTAGGCGCATTTCCTTTTTCACTAACGCCGAGTTTTTCCGTGGTGGATGCATGGGGTCAACCAACACCACCTCTGGCGATAGTGCTGGCAACAATATCTTGGCGTCCCCCTGTAACAAGGTCATCCGGGAAATTACGTCGGCTGCGACGCCGCCCTCGGCGCTGGCGCGCGCCATGCCTTCTGCCAGCAATCGATGCATTTCGACGGAGCGTTCGATCAACGTCACCTCGGCTCCTAAGGATGCTAGCAGGAACGCGTCCCGCCCCAGTCCGGCAGTTGCATCCACGATTTTCGGGGCATTTCCGCCCTTCATTCCGACGGCTTTGGGCAATGCCTGCCCGCGCCCGCCGCCAAAACGATGGCGATGGGCGACGGTGCCGCCGATAAAGTCGCAGATTAAGGGCTCGCTCACCCTTCGATAATCTCTTCGGCTTTGCGCAAATCAACGCTCACCAGTTGAGAAACCCCTTGTTCGGCCATCGTCACCCCGTAAAGCCGATCCATCCGCGCCATTGTCACTGCGTGGTGGGTGATGATCAGGAACCGCGTGTCTGTCTGCTTGGTCATCTCGTCCAGCAGATCGCAAAACCGCGTAACATTGGCATCATCGAGCGGCGCATCCACTTCGTCCAGCACACAAATCGGGCTAGGATTAGCCAGGAAGACCGCAAAAATCAGCGACAGCGCCGTTAGCGTTTGTTCGCCCCCCGAAAGCAACGAAAGCGTCGAAAGTTTCTTACCCGGTGGTTGGCACATGATTTCCAAACCAGCCTCTAGCGGGTCGTCACTTTCGACTAGAACGAGGTTCGCATCGCCGCCACCAAACAAGTGTTTGAACAGCTTGGTGAAGTTTTTATTTACTTCGTCAAACGCGGTCAGCAGGCGTTGGCGTCCCTCGGAATTAAGGTTGGAAATACCTTGACGCAGTTTTTTTACGGCCGCTTCTAGATCGTTTTTCTCGCCGTTCAGATTGTCGAATTCTTCTTGAATTTCGCGCGCGTCTTCCTCGGCCCGCAGGTTCACAGCCCCCAGTGCATCACGCTGACGTTTCAATCGGTTCACATCGTTTTCGATCATCTCGGAGCTGGGCATTTTATCAGGATCAGCTTCAAGCGTTTCCAGTAAAGCTGCCGGTTCCAGCTCCATTTCCTCGCGAATACGATCTGCCGCAGCTTCGACACGGAACCCTGCGGCTTCGGTCACGGCATCGGCGCGGGCGCGGGTTTCGCGGGCTTCGGATGCGGCCCGTTCGGCGTGGCGTTCATTCGATTCCGCTTCCCGCATTGCGGTTTCGCCAATGGCCAGCGCATCGGCCGCCAGCTTGCGACGTTCCTCGGCAGTATCAACCGACTTGGCCAATTCATCGCGTTTAGCAACGATTTCTTCGGGCGCAGTGGTTGCTGCTTTCAGGTCACCCTCGCTCTCGACTTTGCGGGCTTCCAGCTCGCCAATGCGTTTCTCGGCGGTCTCGAGGCGCAGGCGCCAACCGCTAACTTCCTTGGTGATCTCTTGGCTGCGCTTCACCCGCGCCTCGCCCTCGCGGCGCAATTCATCTGACAAGGAACGCTTGGTCAACATCGTCATTCGCGCTGCTTCAACGGCAATTTTGCGGGCTTCAAGGGCGTCGCGCGCAGCCTCCAAATCGCCCAGATCGTCAATGCCGCGTTCGGCGGTGCGCAGGGCATCGCGGGCTGACATACCTTCTTCTTCGCGCCGGCTTACTGCCATGCGCAGAGTTTCCAGTTTACCGTTTAACATGTCCTGTTCGGCCTCGGCGCGGGACAATTGACGGGTGGCGTTATTGGCAGCCTCATCCGCGTCTTTGCGGGCGCGTCGTGCATTATGGTCGGCCGTTTGCGCCGCTTCCAATGTGGTTTTCGCCGCGTGATGTTCGTCGCGGGCTGTGTCGGCGCGCGCTTCCGCTTTGTCCAGAGTTTCGGACAGTTCCGACAAGCGGTTAACCTGTTGCAAACGTAGGGCCGCGGCCGAAGGTGCGTCATCCGCGCCAGCCCGATATCCGTCCCAACGCCACAAATCCCCTTCAACCGAAACCAACCGTTGCCCGGGTTTCAGGCTAGCCTGCAACGCTGCACCCTGGTCCTTGCCAACCACCCCGATCGCCGCCAAACGGCGCGATAAAACTGCGGGGGCGGTGACATGATCCGCAAGGGGATCCGTGCCTTTTGGCAAATCCGCGGTCGCGTCATAATCGGGCAACTTCGCCCAACCTGACGCACCGTCCGCCCCGATTTCCGGTGCTTTCAGATCATCGGCAAGGGCTGCACCCAAAGCGGCCTCAAAACCGCTAGCGGCCCGCACATCGTCGAGCACCTGTTTCCCGTCCCCCTGATCTCGTTCGATCATTCGGCGCAGCGCTGAAACTTCGGCCCGCAATGCGTTTGCCTCGCCGTCGGCCTCGGATAACCCAGCGCGCATTTCGGATTCGCCCGTTTGAGCGTTGGCACGGGAATTTTCTGCGGTGGTCAGGAACTTATCTGCTGTCGCAGCCGCATCAACCGCATCTATTTGCGCAGCCTTGGCCGTTTGTAGCCGTGTTGCAGCGTCGCCCAAATTCGCCTCGATACCAGCCGCCGCCGCGCGGGCATTTTCGGTTTCGGCAGCCAGTTTATCCACTGTTTCGCTGGCTTCTTCTAAACGCCGCGCCGCTGATTGATGGCGCGCTGACAGGCGTGCCGCGTCTTCGGTCAGCTTATCAAGTTCGGATTCCTGTTCTTGCAAAACCGTTCCAGCTTCGCGCGCGGCTTCCTTGGCATCCGCCAGCTTTTCATCATGACCGACATGCGCTTTTTCGATAGCGGTTTTTTCCCAGTCCAGCCGCTCGATGGTTTCGTCGGCGTCGTGGTTCAAACCCTTTTCGCGTTCCATATCGCGGCTAAGTTGTTCAATGCGAGCCATAAGATCGTCAATCGCTTGGCGCGCGCGATTTTCCTGATCGTTCAGGGAATCCCGTTCGACCAATAGGCGCTGCAAAACGGCACCCGCGATGGCTTCTTCTTCGCGCAAAGGGGGGATTTTGGTTTCGGCTTCGGAGCGTGCCTTGCCAGCATTTGCAGCAGCGGCTTGGGCGGCCCCGGCGCCGCGCGTCGCAGCAGTCAGGGTTTCGGCAGCTTGTTGACGTTCTACGTCGGCTTCGCGCCAGCGGCGGTACAATAGTAACCCCTCAGAACGGCGCAATTCTTCGGCGATCTCGCGGTAGCGCGCCGCTTGGCGGGCCTGGCGTTCCAACGATTTTAGCTGACTTTCTAGCTGTTCCAACACATCCTCAACCCGCGAGAGGTTGGTTTCGGTGCCGTTTAATTTCAGTTCGGCCTCGTGGCGGCGCTGGTATAGGCCGGAAATTCCGGCGGCTTCTTCCAGCACGCGGCGACGGGTTTTGGGTTTGGCGTTGATCAGTTCCGATATTTGCCCTTGGCGCACCAATGCTGGCGAATGTGCACCCGTGGAGGCATCGGCAAACAACATTTGTACATCGCGCGCCCGCACTTCTTTGCCATTGGTTTTATAGGCTGAACCAGCATCGCGGGTAATCCGGCGCACGATCTGCAGACTGTCTTCGTCGTTAAAACCCGCAGGTGCCAAGCGATCTGTATTATCCAGCGTTAAGGTAACTTCGGCATAATTGCGAGCAGGGCGCGAGGCGGCACCCGCGAAAATCACGTCTTCCATCCCGCCGCCGCGCATAGCTTTGGCGCGATTTTCGCCCATGACCCAGCGCATGGCCTCCAACAGGTTGGATTTGCCGCAGCCATTTGGGCCGACAACACCGGTCAGGCCAGGGGCAATTATTAATTCCGTTGGATCAACGAAACTTTTGAAGCCTAATAATCTGAGTTTAACGAATTGCAAACGTCGCCTATACCTTGATTCTTATCGATGGAGCAGGATTCCGGTTGCACCCGCATGAGTCAACAGCTAACCCCTGCATCTGGCTGGTTTCT
Source organism: uncultured Rhodobacterales bacterium (assembly GCA_964649035.1). Taxonomy (GTDB): domain Bacteria; phylum Pseudomonadota; class Alphaproteobacteria; order Rhodobacterales; family Rhodobacteraceae; genus NORP23. Next base: position 30,950 of record CAZYMT010000006.1, on the reverse strand, counting down.
GCTAGTTATCCACAACATATCGTAGTTTGGAGGCGAATAATGCGTTTATTGGGAATTTCAGGGTCACTGCGCAAAGCATCGCGCAACACAGCATTATTGCACGAGGCCGCGCGTCTGTTTGATCCAAAGTCATTCGAATTGGCCGATATTCGCATGCCACTTTATGACGGTGATTTAGAGGATAGCGAGGGCGTGCCAGAAATCGTTCACTCCCTGCATGCCCAGATTATCGCGGCAGGTGCAGTGATAATTGCGACGCCGGAATATAATTACAACTTGCCTGGTGTGTTAAAAAATGCGCTGGATTGGGTGTCGCGGGTGAAACCGAAACCCTTCAATGATAAACCGCTGGCGATCATGTCGGCGGCGGGTGGAACGGGCGTGCGTGGGCAGTATTCTTTGCGCCATTGCCTGACATCGTTTAACCCGCGTATCCTGCAAGCGCCCGAGGTGGCGATCACCAAAGCCGGGCGTGCGTTTGATGAAAACGGGCGGCTGGTGGAGGCTAAGGATCAGGACAAATTGCAAGCCTTGATGGATGCGTTAAAGCTCGCCGCGGGGGGTTAATCCTCGATGGTGCGAGCCTCGTCGATCAGCATAACTGGGATGCCGTTGCGGATCGGATAGGCCAGCCCCGCCGCCTTTGACACTAGTTCTTGCGCGTCGTGATCATAGGTTAACAAGCTGCGCGTTAATGGACAGACCAAGGCTTCCAGCATTTTCCGATCAGGTTTGTGCGACGTGGCCATTAGATCAAAATCATCGAACCAAGCTTGCGGCGACCCTTCAATGCGGCCTCGTCTTTGGGACCAAGGGAATCGAATAGCGTGAATAATTGCGACTTGGCAGCCCCGTCATTCCATTCGCGATCACGACGGAAAAGTTCCAATAATTCGGCAATGGAAGCAGCGCCGTCACCAGATGCGGCGAGGGCCGTGGCCAGATCAAAACGCGCCTGGTGATTGTCAGCGTCGCCGTCTACTGCGGCTTGTAATTCGGTGGTTTCGCCAACGTCACCTGCGGCCTCGGCCAGTTCCAATTGCGCTAATGCGGCAGCAAGGGCCGGATCGCTTTTCTTATCCTCGGGGATCATCGACAAGAACCCCTTGGCGTGCTCAAGCTCACCCAACGCCAAATGCGCGCGGATCATACCGGATAGGGCCGCCATGTTGCTTTCATCTTCTTCTAGGATAGCGGCGAAGGTTTGGGCGGCGTCGGCGGCTTCGCCATTCTCCAGCATTTCTTCGGCCATTGCGATGGCTTCCTCTAAACCGTCACCACCACCTTGGGCGGCGATTTTGGTTACGAATTCTTTCAATTCGGCAGGGCCTTGCGCGCCCATAAACCCGTCAACGGGCTGGCCGTCCACAAAGGCGAAGACCGCTGGAATGGATTGCACGCGCATCTGCTGGGCAAGCCCTTGGTTTTCGTCGATGTTGACTTTGACCATTTTGACCTTGCCGCCTGCGGCTTGCACCTCGGCCTCCAACGCCGGGCCTAGCGATTTACACGGGCCGCACCAAGGCGCCCAGAAATCAACGATAACCGGGGTTTCTTTGGAGGCCTCGATAACATCCGCCATAAACGTAGCTTCAGAGGAGTCCTTGATAAGGTCGGTCGGGGTGTTGCCCAGTTCCATGATGTTTCTCCAGATAAATCAGTTAGGTCTAATTTGGGGTGCTGGGCCGCAAAATTCAAGGCGAGAATTCAAGGTGCAAGTTCAGCCATTAATTCGCCGTGACGTTTCAGGAAATCGGCCTTTACCGGCATTGGCGCGCGCAGGCTAAGGCGGGTTTTGCGCAAATCGTCGGTTTTGGGGGCAAGGAACAGTTTATCGGCCTCGGCCTCGGTGAAACCGGCAATCTGCTGGGCCTCAAGCCATGCGGAAATCCGGTCGGCTTTCTTGATCTGTTTTTTGACCGTCACAGGGATGGTCGCAGGCAGACCAAAACGCAAATGTACGGCAGCCATCAGGCGATCATCCATCGCTTTATACCCCGGTCCAACGGCGGCCTTAACGGGGGAGATCATATCACCAATCACGTATTCCGGCGCGTCATGCAGCAAGGCCGCCATCTGCCATTTTGCAGCGGCCTTGGGATTTTGCAGGGAAAATATCCGCTCAACCAACACCGAATGTTCAGCCACAGAATACGGAAAATCACCGTAAGTCTGCCCGTTCCAACGCGCGACAAAGGCCAGACCATGGGCGATATCCTCGATCTCGATATCCAGCGGCGAGGGGTCCAGTAGGTCAAGCCGACGGCCCGAAAGCATCCGTTGCCAAGCGCGTGTTGTCATTGTCATTCCTTGCGTATTGTCGATGCGTCGATGCGGTGGTATAGGCGTCACAATTGACCCAGCGTGACCATAAAGGAGCCCCCGCGAATGTCGAATGATTATATTGTAAAAGATATCTCTCTTGCTGAATTTGGCCGTAAAGAACTGGATATTGCTGAAACCGAAATGCCGGGTCTTATGTCGCTGCGCGATGAATTTGGCGACAGCAAGCCGCTTAAGGGTTCACGGATCGTTGGTTCGTTGCATATGACCATTCAGACGGCGGTTCTGATTGAAACGCTGGTGGCGTTGGGTGCGGATGTGCGTTGGGCGTCTTGCAATATTTTCTCGACACAAGATCACGCAGCGGCGGCGATTGCTGCCAGCGGCGTTCCGGTTTTTGCGATCAAAGGCCAGTCACTTGAGGAACATTGGGACTACCTCGATCGTTCTTTCCAGTTCCCTGAAGGCGCAAACCTGATTCTCGATGATGGTGGTGATGCAACGCTTTACGTATTGCTTGGTGCGCGTGTTGAGGCGGGTGAAACTGACCTTATCGAAACGCCGACATCTGAAGAAGAAATCGCAGTTTTTGCACAGATCAAAAAGCGCATGAAACAAAGCCCGGGCTGGTTCACAAAACTGCGTGAGGCGATCCAAGGTGTTTCTGAAGAAACCACAACAGGCGTGCACCGTCTGTATGAATTGGTCAAACAAGGCCAGTTGCCGTTCCCTGCGATTAACGTGAATGACAGCGTTACCAAGTCGAAATTCGACAATAAATACGGCTGTAAAGAGAGCCTCGTTGACGGAATTCGTCGCGCGACCGACACAATGATGGCCGGTAAAGTTGCAGTTGTGTGTGGCTACGGCGATGTTGGCAAGGGTTCTGCTGCGTCCCTCAGCGGGGCTGGCGCGCGTGTTAAAGTGACCGAAGTTGATCCGATCTGCGCATTGCAGGCTGCAATGGACGGGTTTGAGGTTGTGACGCTTGAAGACGCAGTTGAAACCGCCGATATTTTTGTGACTACAACAGGCAACAAAGACGTCATCCGGATCGAGCATATGCGCGCGATGAAGGACATGGCGATTGTTGGCAATATCGGCCATTTCGACAATGAAATTCAGGTTGCAGCGTTGCAAAACCACAAATGGACCAACATTAAAGATCAGGTGGATATGATCGAAATGCCATCGGGCAACCGGATCATTCTGCTGTCGCAAGGACGCCTGTTGAACCTTGGTAATGCCACGGGCCACCCGTCATTTGTGATGTCAGCAAGTTTCACCAATCAGGTGTTGGCGCAGATCGAACTTTGGACCAAGGGCGATGAGTATAAAAACGATGTCTATATTTTACCTAAACATCTTGACGAAAAAGTCGCCCGTTTGCATCTGGACCGGATCGGCGTGAAATTGTCGAAACTGTCAACCGAGCAAGCCGACTATATCGGCGTTTCGACTGACGGTCCGTATAAGCCGGAACATTACCGCTATTAATACTAATTCCGCTGATTTTAGGCGCGAGCATACCGCTCGCGCCTTTTTTTATTTCCGTGCGTTTGGATGCAGGGATTTGCCAAGGATATGGTCGTCCCTGCCGATAACATGCCGCGCATTTCCGACGATTAACGGGTCGGCGGAATGCACCACCTCGGGATCTTTATCGGGATAATCCAGCGAATTCAGGAAATGCAGCATCGTATTCAGACGCGCACGTTTCTTGTCGTTGGATTTTACGATTGTCCAAGGGGCGTCAGCGGTGTCGGTGTAAAAGAACATCGCTTCCTTGGCTTCGGTGTAATCTTCCCACTTGTCCAAACTGGCCCGATCAATCGGTGACAATTTCCACTGTTTTAGCGGATCATGCTCGCGGGATTCGAAACGTTGGCGCTGCTCTTCGCGAGTGACGGAGAACCAGTATTTGAACATTTTAATGTCCGAACGGGTTATCATCCGTTCAAAATCCGGGGTTTGCCGCATGAATTCAAGGTATTCCGAGGGGCTGCAAAAGCCCATCACCCGTTCAACACCAGCGCGATTATACCAAGACCGATCGAAAAACACGATTTCGCCTTGGGATGGTAAATGGCTGATATAGCGTTGATAATACCACTGGCTGCGTTCGCGATCTGTCGGCTTATTCAACGCAACGACGCGGGCTAAGCGTGGATTTAGATGTTCGGTAAACCGCTTGATCGTACCACCCTTACCAGCGGCGTCGCGGCCCTCAAACAGGATAACGATCTTTTGGCCGGTTTCCTGAACCCATTGCTGGACCTTCAACAGCTCAACCTGAAGTTTGGCTTTCTCGGCCTCGTATTCAGCTTTTTTCATCTTGTCTTTATACGGGTAAACCGCTTGTTCAAACCGCGCATGCGGGGAATCGCTGGGGGGAGCGACGAGTTCAAGCGGGTGTTCTTCGGATATTTTTTTTACGACCATGAGCGATTCTTTCTTTTCTGCATACTAGCAGAATTTAGGAACAGGGCGAGCATGGCATTGACTTCGATCAATCCACGCAAGCTTTGTGAATATCTATCAAAAGCATGTGACAAAATGGTAACAAATCCTTAACCACGTAGGGTGCAATTTGCCTCATATTTTAAATAGTAAAAACTTGTAACAGCGTGGGGTTTTGCTATCTATGGGATTACGGAATATCCAGACAGGACGTCGGATCGGTTTACTGCCACCCGTTACTTCAACAAGTTAGATCAAATTGGAATTGCGTTGTAAACGCAAGGAGCAAGCATGTTAGGACGCTTACATGCGGGGTGCGGGAGAGTCTCTGTGGGGGGACTCTCCCGACTGTTTTCTGCGCGGTATTGTTCAGAAAACCTGTTTTGCGGCTTTTGTCGTTCCAATTATTTGGTCCATGTGCCGCATGTCCGTACCACAACATCCGCCGATAATTGTAAAATGTGGAAACCGCGCACATATTGCGGCGACTTGTTTGCCTAATTCAACGGGATTGCCTTCATCCAGCGTTGTAGAATTGTCGAGCTGCGCATGGCTGCACCGCGACGCATTAACAACGATCCCGCGCAGACGCGAAATCCACGGCGCCTCGTCGAGCGCTGCCGTAAGATGATCAGGATGAGCGCAATTGATCAAGAAATACGCGGCCGCTTTGTTGGTTGCCATATCCACGGTTTCAATAGCGTCTTTTAGGGACATTCCGCTGGGTAGCTTTCCGTCGGTTTCGACAGTGAATGCGATGGCTACCGGCATATCGAAACGTTGTCCGGCGCGAATTATCCCGATGGCCTCGGCGGCATATCCAATGGTGAAAGCGCTAACCAAATCCGCCTTGGTTGCGGCCAGCGTTTCCATTTGTTCGCTATGATAGCTTTCTGCTTGCGCGGCGGACATTTGCGTATCAAGCACATACCCATCCCCACGTGGCCCCATTTGCGCGCTCAGGACTATCAGGACATCTGAAAATTCGTCGCGGATGTCGGCAATCAGGTCAATCGAGGCGGTGTTGAATGCCCGTAACGCATCGGGTTCATACCCAATTTTTGTACCGCGATCACGGCTAGCTACCCAGGAAACGCTTTCCAACATCACGCCGACATTATGGGTTCTGACCAGATCGATTTGTTGCAGTTAGTACCTTCGCAACAGCGCACGCCCATCCGGTGTTTCCAACATCGGATAAGCGGCAAATCCCGGCAAGTCATACGCGCGGTTGAATATCAAATCGGTCTCCATGCCCGTATAACAGGCGAAAAAACCGCCTGCCAGTTGTGGCAATTTGGATCGATATAGGGTCATGAGGCCAACCTAGAACATTATTCGTACCAGCCAAAGCGTAATGGACGGGAAGCCCAACAATACCGCGACACGGATGATGTCGGAAATCACGAATGGCAACACGCCGCGGTAAGTTTGGGTGACAGGCACATCTTTGGCGATGGCATTGATGATGAACAGGTTCATGCCGACGGGCGGTGTTATCAACCCTACCTCGACCACGATCAGGGATATGATACCAAACCAAATGGCGACCTCCTCGGGCGGCATGCCGAAATCGAGGGCTTGGATGATTGGAAAGAAAATCGGGATTGTCAGCAGGATCATCGACAGGCTGTCCATAATGCAACCAAAGATTAGATAGAATACCAGCATTAGCAACATCACCAGCATGGGCGCGAAATTTTGTGCGGTGACCCATGTGGCCAAGGCTTGTGGCGTTTGGGTGAAGGCGAGGAAAGCGTTGAATAGTTGCGCCCCAAAAATGATGAAAAAGATCATGCCTGTGGCGGATGCTGTAGCGAGAATGGAATCAAGGAAGCCCTCGCGATCCAGCCCGCCAAATATCGCGCCGTATAATCCGGTGGCGATGGCACCGACGGCCGCGGCTTCGGTCGGAGTGAAAATACCTGCGTAGATACCACCAATGACGGCGGTGAAAATGGCGACAACAGGCCAGATGCGCAGCAGATTGGCGAAGCGTTCGGGGTAAGGAACACGCACGGCCGCGGTGGCACTATCGGGTTTTAGCCAGACATATATAACCACGGTCAGCATATAGCCAAGGGCGGCGAGCGCCCCCGGGATCATTGCTGCCATAAACATTTTGACGATATTTTGTTCGGTGATAATCGCATAGATAACCAGAATTACCGAAGGCGGTATCAATATCCCCAGTGTTCCACCTGCAGCCAAAACCCCGGTGGATAGCGCATCTGAATATCCATGGCGGCGCAGTTCCGGCAGGGCGACTTGTCCCATGGTTGATGCCGTCGCCAGTGACGACCCGCAAACCGCGCCAAAGCCCGCGCAGGCCCCGATAGCGGCAATAGCCGTGCCGCCTTTATAGTGGCCAAACCAGTCGGTGGCGGCACGAAACAGATCGCGGGACATGCCGGATTTGGTGGCAAACTGCCCCATCAACAAGAACATCGGCACGATCGACAACGAATAGCTGGCGAAAGTGTCATAGGTCAGAGATTTCAACTGGTTCAGCACGGCGTTGGGCGAGCCAAGCACAATCCATGTTCCAATAAAACCGGTGATCGCCATCGTGACGCCAATCGGCATTCGCAAGAATATCGCGATTAGCATGAAGGCAAAGGCGATTAGTGACAGCTCTAGACCGGTCATAAAATCACCTCTTCGCGCCCGCGGATTGTCCAGTTGATCGCGCGCCATAGCGTGTAGAAACAGACGATGGCAAAGAACCCCGCGCCGATCATCGACAAGGCGTACCCGTACCAAACTGGCATTCGCAGGATGAATGTGGTCTCTACGTAGAACGGTCTGTCGCCAAGGGCTAGCAAGGTGCGGATTGTGTCGGAGCCATGCGGAAATCTTTCGCCAAATCCCAGCCATAATCGCCATGCGATGACAGCGGCGGCAATCGACATTGCGGCGTCGCCCAGCATGCCCAGTGCCGTGCGAAGGCGGGAGGGGAAATAATCGACCAAAACATCTACGGTGACTTGTCCGCGATTGATTTGCCCCCAAGGGAGGAACGCGAAAATGGCGACAACGCTGGCAATTTCCACCAGTTCGAAATCGCCGGGCACCGGGGCCAGACCCGCCCAGATAAACGCCCGCCCCAAGATCGAAATCACGGTCATCAGCGCCGAGGCCGTTAGAACAAACCCGCCAGCATATGCCAGCCAGCGGGCAAAATGTTTCAGGACATGCCCGAATTTTGCCTCGGTGTGAGGTGCGATGCCGCCCGAAATATTCACCCATTTACCTCGTTGTTTTCAAGACTTATGGCGGAATTTCGTCAAGAATGATAGGTCACGATTTGTGCAAAATCACGAAAATTCGCGCAAGCCGTTTCTGATAGTCGATATCTGTTTCCGAACGGTTCTATCCGGCGAACCATCCCAGAATGACACCCATAATTGTGCACCCAACGGTGGCGTAGATACCGTCGATCAACATCAAATTACGCGGGCGGCTCGCAAAAGCATAGTTGGTCAAGATCCACGGGGTTGCCAGAAACAACCCGATACCAATGCCACCCATGAAGCCGCTCCCGATCCCGACAATGGCGGATTGGATGAATACGTGGCGCATCATGCCCGCGACTATGATTGCGCATATGCCGCTGATGATGAAGGGTGTGGGGTCCTTTTGGTTGACCTCCTCCTTATTGAGGCCCGCGGCTTTCATCCATGGTTTGGCCATCGCCATGTACCAAATTGCCCCAAATGCGTAAGAGCCAACGGCGGCGGCTAAAACTGCTACAAATCCCATGTCTATCCCCTCTATTGTTTTCCATTGTGGGGTGATATTGCCGAGATGGGCCTTGAAATCAAGGGGGTTAGCCGTTTGTCGGCCAATGGTGATGCAGATCGTCAATGACAAAACGGTGGCTATGGTGACCTTGCTTTGCGCCCTTAAGATGTGGGTGATCCGCTGGAAGGTTCGTATGGTCATGTTCCAAAATTCCGCCAGTTTGCCTAGGCCAGAGGAGGAGGCCGGCAACCACCGCAAATGCCGCAACCGCGCCGAGTGTTACGAACGCGGCGGGAATGCCAAAGCTTGCGCCGATCCATCCGGCTAGCGGGTAGGTAACCAGCCAACAGGCATGCGAAAGGGCGAATTGGGCGGCAAATATTTCTGGGCGATCTGTGGCATGGGCGGAACGGTTTAGCAGGCGGCCAACAGGGGTAAGTGTAGCAGAATAGCCGATGCCGGCGACGAACCAGAGGACAAGGAGAATGGGGAATGTCGGGGTGTTGGCGAACAAAAAACCGCCCGCAAACATGCTTATGGTCAGTATTGTCGCGCCGCCAAGCATTGCCATTCTATCGCCGGTTTTAGCCAAAATACGGGGCAGGGTGATTGCCGCGATCATTGACCCGGCACCATATGCCGTTAGGGCGATGCCGACCGATTGCGCACCAAGGCCGAAACCGCTGCGGGTGATGACGATGGTATTGACTATGATCATTGAGCTGCCCGCTGCGGCGGCTAGGTTCAGGCTAAGCAACCCCCGCAGGCGCGGCGTGGCGAGGTAACGTTTGGTGCCGCCGAAAACGCGCTCAAGGAACGGGCGGGTGATTTTTGTAGTGATGCCGTGGATGCTGGCTGTCATGACAAATAGCGCAGATAGGCAAAAGCCCAGTGCGGTTCCGGCGAACAGCCAGTGGAAAGACATGACGGACAATAATATCGCGGCCAGCGTTGGGCTGAGCAGGTTTTCCAGATCGTAGGTTAGACGTGATAGCGACAGGGCGTTGGTGTAATCGCCCTCGTCCGGCAAGATGTCGGGGATCAGGGCTTGGAACGTGGGTGTAAAGCCGGCCGATGCCGATTGAAGCAAGAAAATCAGTACATAGATTTGCCAGATCTCGCTGACAAACGGCAGTGACAAGGCGATGGCTGCGCGGATCAGGTCCAGCGCGATTAGCACGGCTTTGGTCGGGTATTTGCCTAGTAAAGCTTGGGCCAGCGGGGCAATTCCGACATAAGCGATCATCTTGATGGCTAGTGCCGTGCCCAAAACGCGTCCGGCGTTTTCGCCCGCCAATTCGAACGCCAACAACCCCAAAGCTACTGTCGCCAAGCCCGTTCCTAGCAGCGATATAACTTGTGCGGCGTATAATCTGCGGAATATCGGATGGCGAAGCAGTGATAGCATTACGGGTTTTTGAAGCCTCCTAGATCACAGATAATTTCCCATTCCTCGGCGCTTACCGGTTGCACGGATAGGCGGGAATTATTGGTTAATATCATGTCTTTCAGGATAGGGTGGTCCTTGCAGTTTTGTAGGCTGATCGGGGTGGAAAACGGGCCGATGGCTTTGATGTCAACGCATTCCCAACGGTCGTCATCAATAGTGCTGTCAGGGTGGGCTTTGGCGATAACCTCGACCACGCCAACGATCTTTTTCTGGTCGATGGAGTGATAGAAGAACCCGCGATCGCCGATTTCCATCAGACGCATATTGTTGCGGGCTTGGTAATTGCGCACGCCGTCCCATTCTTCGCCAATGTCCCCCTTGGCGACCTGATCGTCCCAGCCCCAAGTGTTGGGTTCGGATTTGAAAAGCCAGTAATTCATTATGTTACTCCTGTTTCAGGGGGCGGGAGAGTAGGGCCTCGACGGCTTGTTCTACCGTGATTTCGTCGGCGAGGACTGCCGCGACAACGCGGGTTATCGGCATCTCGACATTGTATTTGGTGGCCAAAGCGCAGGCGGCTTGGGCGGTGGCGACACCCTCGACCGTTTGGGTGGTGTCTTTTTGTGCGCCTGACCCCAGCGCAAAACCTTGCGCGAAATTGCGTGACATTTTTGAGCCGCAAGTTAGCATCAAATCACCAAGGCCCGAGAGGCCGGTGAATGTTTCCTCTTGTCCGCCCATAGCCACACCAAGGCGGCGCATTTCGGTGAAACCGCGCGTGACCAAAGCAGCCCGTGCGCTCTCGCCAAGGCGTGCGCCCATAACGATACCCGCGCCGATGGCGATGACGTTTTTCAAGGCACCGCCAAGCTGCGCGCCGATTATGTCTCGGGTCAGATACAGGCGCATCCGGTCGGTCGAAAGCTGGTGTTGCAACTCTTCGCCACGAGAAAGAAATTGGTAAGAAAGGGTTAATGCCGTTGGCAGGCCCTGGGCGATTTCAGTGGCAAAACCCGGACCCGTCAGGACCGCTGCGCTATGATTTGGCAGGAATTTAGCGGCGATGTCGGTTTGCAACTGGAAGGTTTTAAGGTCGATACCTTTTGCGCATAAAATCACCGGAACGTCGGGAATTTTGTTCGCGTATTTTGCTAATATCGCCGAGGTTTGCTGCGCAGGGACGGCCAACAACACCACGCTGGCGGTGGAAATATCGTCAATGACGCTGGTCGGCGTAATGTTATCGTGCAGCGTCACGTCGGGCAATTTAGGGTTGGTCCGCGTACGTGCCATGCCGCGCGTTTGATGGGTGGAGCGTGACCAAAGCCAGATATCCTGCCCGTCTTCTGCCAGCACACAGGCCAACGCGGTGCCGAAGGCTCCGGATCCAAGAATTGCGATGCTCATGCTTTTGCTCCTTTTTTGCCGGACCCTAGCATCGGAGCGGCGGTTTGATCTAGCGGCCAGCGCGGGCGGGCGATGATCGGGGTGGTGTCAGTTAGGGCACCAAGCGCGATTTTCTCTAAGCCAGCCCATGCGATCATTGCGGCGTTGTCGGTGCAAAGGGGTAGGGGCGGCGCGAGAAAAATAAAGCCCTCATTTGCGGCCATATTTTCAAGCTCAGAACGGATTAATTTGTTGGCCGCGACCCCGCCCGCAACGGCGATGGTCGGGGTTGGGGCGTTATATGTCTGGCGAAAAACCTCGCAGGCGCGGCGAGTTTTTTCGGTTAACACGTCGGAAACTGCCGCCTGAAAGCCTGCGCAAAGGTCAGCACGTTCTTGTATCGTTAGACCGTTATTGGCGGCAACAATGCGGTCACGTTCGCGGCGCAACGCAGTTTTCAGGCCAGAGAATGACATGTCGCACCCGGCGCGATCCAGTAAGGGACGAGGGAATTTGTAACGTTTTGGGTCACCCATTGCTGCTGCGCGTTCGACTTCGGGTCCACCGGGGTATCCGAGCGCCAACAGCTTGGCGGTTTTGTCAAACGCCTCGCCGGGTGCGTCATCAATAGTACCGCCGAGGCGGCGGAATTCATCAGGGCCAAGCACCGCAATAAACTGACAATGGCCGCCGGAAACCAGCAACATCAGATACGGAAAGGTCAAATCATCGGTTAGGCGCGGGGTTAGCGCATGGCCTGCAAGATGGTTAATGCCGATTAGTGGTTTACCGGAACCTGTCGCCAAACCTTTGGCGCACATGACACCAGAGATCACGCCGCCGATCAGGCCGGGGCCCGAGGTAACTGCTATGGCGTCGATATCACCCAAACCCAAACCGGATTTCACCAAGGCTTCTTCGACGCATATATCCAAGCGTTCGGCATGGGCGCGGGCCGCAATTTCGGGGACAACGCCGCCAAATGCTGCGTGCAGGCTTTCTTGCCCCGTAACAATGGATGACAGAATTTCCCCAACGGGTTCGCCGACAACGCCGCGCACAACAGCAGCTGCGGTATCATCGCAACTGCTCTCGATCCCGAGAATTGTAATTGTTTGTTTCATCTGTTCTACTATTGATTGCATGACCGTCCTTGTCGGGGTAACAGTTTGAATATGAGCACGCAATACACCTCCTCCACTCCGCTTAAAATCGGCACACGCGGTTCGCCGTTGGCG
>CAZYMT010000006.1:0-18349 GCA_964649035.1 uncultured Rhodobacterales bacterium | reverse complement strand
GGGCTGGAAATATCGACGGTTCTGCCGCGTGAAGATGTGCGCGACGCGTTTATCAGCCTTAAATATAAAACCATTGCCGATTTGCCCGAAGGCGCGACAGTGGGCAGTTCCAGCATCCGGCGGCGTGCGCAGCTTTTGACCACGCGGCCCGACCTGAAACTGGTAGAATTTCGCGGGAATGTGCAGACGCGGCTGCGAAAGCTGGACGAGGGGGTGGCGGATGCAACCTTCCTTGCTTGCGCTGGGCTGTCGCGGCTCGGCAAGATGGATATCGCCCACCCGATCGAAGTTGCCGATATGTTGCCAGCGATCGCCCAAGGTGCTGTCGGGATTGAGCAGCGGATCGGGGATACCGTGATTTCAGAACTTTTGCATCCTATCCATGATACTGATGCCTATATTCGCATAACCGCCGAGCGGGCGTTTTTGCGGGTACTGGATGGATCTTGCCGCTCGCCGATTGCGGGGCTGGCGATGATTGACGGGGATTGCTTGAAATTCACCGGCGAAATATTGCGGATTGATGGATCGACCGCCTATAAGGATATCTGGCAAGGGGTAGTTTCGGACGCCGTTAAAATCGGCGAAAACGCCGCGAATGAATTGAAAAAGCGAGCTGGAGAAGCGTTCTTTGACCAATAAAAAGACACTGTTGCTGACACGGCCTTCCCTCCAATCCGAAAAATCTGCGTTGAATATTGAGGAAATGTTTCCTAATCGTTTTCGCTGCCTGATTTCACCATTGCTGGATATTTCAGGGGTTGGAGAACTGCCCGACCTGGCGCCGTTTCAGGCAATTATTTTCACCTCGGCAAACGGGGTTCGTGAATTTGTAAAAAGGGGTGGGCAGACTAAGCTGCCGTGCATTTGTGTCGGGGATCGCACAACGGCAATCGCGCGAGAAAATAGTTTAGACGGGTTTTCGGCGAAAGGTTCGGCTGATGATTTGGTGCAGTTAGCTGGGCAAGTGCTTAATCCGGCAGCTGGGCCATTGCTGTATATCCGCGGGAAGAAGGCGACAGGTGATATAGCTAAACGTCTGAACGCGTTTGGGTTTGCGATTGAAGAGTTGGTTCTTTATCGTCAAAATCCGCGTCATTTGACGTTGAAAGTCGAACGGGAATTCGCGGCCACTAAGGTTGATCTACTGATGTTATATTCACCGATGACGGCATCATTGTTGGTGGATACCATCAAAAAGAACCCCAAGTGGGTGCTGAAGAAAATCAGCGTCATTTGCATCAGCCGGAATGTTGAGAAGCAACTTGTTGATCTTGAATTTGGCAAGGTGAGGGTGGCTGAGACCCCCTCGCAAGATGCGATGAAACGGCTAATGGGCGAATATTTGCGCGGGCGTTTGTAGCTCTTGTCGCGGGCGGGCGGTTTGCTTAGACTTTGACATGCGGAAATTCCGACTTATATCTGAATGATACCTAATCCCGCTGATGCAAAGGCAATTTGATGGCTGACGAAAACGAACCCGAAGAAGTTGTCGAGGCCGAAGTCGAGCCTGAAATCGTCAAGGAAATTGACGGTGTAGAAGACCTGCACGAAGACGATCATGATCACGAGGACGATCTGGGCACCAAGGTCATAAAGGCGCTTGGTATTATGGTGCTCGGCGGAATAGTTGCCCTTTGGCTTGGCCCGAAAATCGCACCGGCGTTACCTTCTGGCATGGCGCCTGTTGCGGCTTGGCTGGCACCGGGCGGAGCGCAAAATCGCGAAGGGCTCGCGGAATTACGTAGCGAAATAGATGGGCGTTTTGCTACCCTGCCGACGGGATTGACAACTAGTGATGTTGAAAATGTCGTGTCATTGCGCCTTTCGAACGTGGAGGGGCGCATGTCCGCACGGGTGGATGCACTAAGCGGTTTGGTTAGGCTGACGGACGGCGAAGAAGTTGAGGCTCGTTTGGCAGAGTTGGAATTGGTAACCGCAGGGTTGCGCGCAGAGCTGTCCTCGCTGGTATCACAGTTCACTGAAATCACACTTTCTGGCGGCGAGGTGACCGCAGATACAGCCGCGCGGATCGCTACTTATGGTGCCGCACTTGATGGGTTAAAGGCCGAGATTGAGGCGTTGGCTGCGCAAAATGGTGCGTTGTCGCAAAAGATTGACGAGGTATCGATTGATGCCACATTACAGATCGAAGAAGCTGAAACCAAAGCGGTAGAGGCAGAGGCGGCGGCGGAAACTTCGCGGATGAACAGTGTGGTTAAGGCCAATATGGCCGCGATCTCAACTGCATTGGCTGCAGGGTTGCCGTTCGAAGACGCACTGTTGGTATTGGCGGAAAATGGTGTGGTTGTGGCCGATGATTTGACTGCAGCTGCAAGCGGAATTGCCAGCATGTCACAATTGCGCGCTGATTTTCCTGATGCCGCCCATGCGATGATACGAGCGTCAATCGCCGCCGAGAGCGGCGGTGGATTTGGTTCTTCGGTAGGCACATTTTTTCGTTCGCAAGTTGCCAGCCGTTCGCTTACCCCACAAGAGGGGAATTCTGCGGATGCAATATTATCACGCGCCGAAGCCGCATTGAAATTGGATGATTTAGCCGCGGCATTGCAAGAATTGGGCAGTTTGTCGGCAGAAACTACGCCCGACCAAATGGCAGTTTGGATCGGCAAAGCGGATCAGAGATTGGCGGCCATACAGGCGTTCGCGGCAATTCCTACGGAGGGTAGCAAATGATTTGGTCGCTGATCAAAGCTGCGATATTTATCGGTCTCGCAATCGCGCTTTCTTTCGGGCTAACGTTTGTTCTGGAAACACCGGGCAGCGTGCGGATTGCGTTTGGAACGCTTGAATTTAATCTGGAGCCTATTGGATTTGTGGTGGCGGTATTGGCGTTGCTTTTGGCATTTTGGCTAGTGCTGAAAATCGTGAATTTTATTATAGCATTGTTGCGGTTTATGACAGGTGATGAAACCGCGATAAGCCGGTTTTTGGGCCGAAATCGTGAACGCAAAGGCTATGATGCATTGGCCGAAGGTATGATTGCGTTGGCGTCGGGCGAAGGGCGAAAGGCAATTGCAAAAGCGACCAAGGCCGAACGGTTGCTTAAGCGGCCTGATCTTACACGCCTGTTGAATGCCCAAGCCGCCGAGATGTCAGGGGACCGCGATCTTGCCCTTAAGCACTACAAGGAATTGTTGCAGGATGAGCGCACACGTTTTGTCGGAGTCCGCGGGATTTTGAAACAGAAGCTGGCGGATGGTGACACGGAAACCGCGTTGAAATTGGCGGAAAAAGCGTTTGCATTGCGTCCCGCGCATCATGGCAATCTCGATACATTATTTGCGCTACAATCCGAAACGGCGGATTGGTCGGGGGCGCGGCGGACGCTGAATGCCAAGACCCGCGCAAAAGCCTTGCCCAAAGATGTGGCGAAACGGCGCGATGCGGTTTTATCGTTGGCGGATGCTAAGGTGGCATTAGAAAAAGGTGATAACGAGGCCGCACGAGAGGCAGTATTGCAAGCCAATAAACTGGCACCCACCTTGATTCCTGCCGCAGCTTTGGCGGCGCGGGTGCAGGCAGAAAACGGAGCTATTCGGGCGGCAACCAAGATATTGAAATCAGCTTGGCAGGACGCACCCCACCCCGATCTGGCGATTGCTTACGGCGCACTTATTGATGAAGAAACCAGCGCCGAGAGACGTAAGCGGTTTGCACAATTGGAACGCTTGCGCCCCGATCATTCTGAAACCAAGTTGATGATGGCCGAGCTGGCCCTTGCTGAGGAGGACTTCCCTGCCGCTCGCCGCGCTATTGGTGATCTGGCCGAGGAACAGCCGACAACGCGTTCCTTGGCGATCATGGCGGCGATAGAACAGGGTTCCGGCGCTGATGAGGCGCTGGTGCGTGCGTTCCTTGCGAAGGCGCTAAATGCCAGTCGCGGCGAGCAATGGGTGTGTTCTGCCTGCGGTCATGCGCATTCGGAATGGACACCCACCTGCGTGAATTGCAAAGCGTTTGATACGCTGGAATGGAAAGAAGCCCCGAAGACTGACACTGACACACCAATGGATGCCGTGATGCCGCTACTCGTTGCTGCGCGTCCGGAAATCGCGAATGATGATCCGGTTCAGGATGTCGAGATTATCGACGCGGACCCCCCGGTTGACGAAGAGACTTAGCGCATACCAGCGGTTTATTCCTATAGTTACCCGGTATCATTTCCGGTTTTCAACCACGCTTCAACTTTGGCCGCGCGGCGTCGGGCCATAGGGATGCGGGTGTTATCCGTCAGAACGAGGATTTTGTTCCCCCCATCCTTTTCGATACGGAAAGCATCACGACGCATAACAAAATAGGAACGATGCACGACCATGCCTAGATCATTGTCAAGCTGTTCAGCGACATCCTTGATTGCCCCTAGAAGCAGCGTGTCACCAAAATCGGTGAAAATACGGACATACTGGTTTTCGGATTTAACGTACCGCATTCGGGCTGGAGAAAACGACTGGGTGCCGATTTGAATTTGGGCCTGTTGTACGGGGTCTTGTTTCCGGCCTTTTTGTTCAAGGCGCGCAATAATATGGGGTCGTATGAAATAGCTATATCCCAATACGCCGACTTCAATGCTAACGAACGCACTGAGCAGGGCCTCAACTGTGCCCGCAAACATTAGGGACGGTATCAAATTGGTTTGCAGGAAAAACGGACCAGCAAAAACCGACGATACTGTGGCTGCGAATAATGCGACTATTGGCTCAAAAATCGGATTTTCTGAGGTTCCGAATTTTGTTGTGCATAAAAATAGCAGACCGCCAATATGGCAAAACATCGTGACCGCAATTGAAACGGCCCATAATACGCCAGAAAAGAAAGTAATGTTGCTCTCGTTTAGAGCATATGACAAAATCACATAATCGAGCAAAATTGTGAAAGCCATGAGGATGTAAAGAAGGGGCTCTTTCATTAGTTCCAGAAATTCATCTACCGAAAATTCGAAAGTTTTTCCCGTCAGAAGTACGAAGTGAACGCTTTGGTCTTCATTTTCCATATGCAGTCCTACATTTAGCTGCGCTAAAAAACATGCCCGTGTGCCCGCAATTTTGCGGCAACATCGGCCTGACGGGGACGAGCTACTTTTAGTTCTTCGCCGTCATCAAGAACTATTGTTATGGTTCCGTGTGTTTTACGAACATTACTGACAATTCGAACCGCAATCCAAATAGACCGATGTATCTGGATCCCGAGTTGTGGTGGCATTTGTGCAATTACGTTTGTAAATCGCGCGCGCGTCATGGTCGACGCATCGTTTGTTTGTACGCGGACATAATGCCCTTGTGCTTCTATTATCATAATTTGTTGTTCGTGAATAGATTTACCACCTCCAACAAAAACCCGCGAATTGTCTGAAGCTTTTTTGGTTGCCGATTGTGAACTCTGTTCGGGATGATAGACGCGGTTGCGCAAAATATGAACATAGATCAAAATAAAAACCTGCACGGTTGCGAAATTGATCGCAATGTTTTTTATCCGTTCCAAACCAGTCATTGGAATATACACCGACATCCAAAATGCGACCTGTGTTCCGATGAACGTAGCCATGGTCACGGCGACAAGTGTAAACGGAGGTTCGTAGGCCCATTTCCAATTTAGTTTTGCAGGCAAAGTGGTGGCTAGCGTTATCGCCAGCGTAAACAGCACCATAAAGACATAAGCCATAATTACCCAGAATATGGCGACAACAATGTAGTCATGTTCAGGAGGCCGCTCAAAGGGATGGAACGAGGCTGCACCAAATGCACCCAGCAATATGAACCCGTGAAACCACAGCCGGCCAAACAGGTATAACAGCTCATGATGAGTGAACGGTATTAGTTTACCACTGGCAGCACGCAGTAACAATTCGGGACCAATCCTTTGCAATCATTTCAAATTATTCGTCAATATAGCAACAAGTTTACCAATAGGTGAACACAAGTACGGAGCAACCCGCAGTGATAATTATGGGTTACAAAAGAGTAAAAAAAAAGAGGTTAAATAGTAAAATGACAGAAAAGTATCAAGTATAGGCGATAATTGTTCAGCTTCAGGAAATCGAGAAGTTTAGAGAAATAAATCATAATAGTTACAATGGTTTACAAATTTTACTGATCACCGAAACTGAACGTCATTTCGAAAAAAGGGACGTTAAACACCGGCGCTGCCGACGATCCAATAGTCGTGTCCAAACACGATAAATTTTCGGAATGAAAAGACAGGAAAATTTGATTTTCTGACATTGTAGTGAGGACGTATTGATGACCATAACAAATATATTGACCATGCTTTATATCGGTAATTTTGCCGATGTGGATAGCGATGAAAGTGATACAAACGCAGAAAACCTTTCGCCTATAATTGGCGCTACTGCAAGTGACACGACGGGCCTTCAGGCTGTGTCGGTGACGAATTTTGATGTGAACGAAGACGGCGTTATCAACGATGATGAGGTCAATGGTTCGGTAAATGATCAGATACAATATGATTTGGGCGGCGGGGTGATTACCGCCCAAGCAGATACAACGATGCTTGTGACCATATCGGTCCTGCTTGGTGACGGGTCAACGATAACTATGCAAGCCATGGCGCTTCAGACAACTACGGGTGACTTGTTTGTTTCGGACCTGTTTAATGCTGGAAATCTGGATAATCTCAGCATCCAGTCCATCACAATAGACTCGATCCAGAATTCTAACTACTCGGGCTACTATACCAACCATTCCGCCGACAATAATACCATTGTGTGTTTTGCGCGCGGCACAAAAATTCTGACGGATTGCGGTGACGTGAATGTTGAAGAATTAGCAGTTGGGGACGTAATTCGGACGCTTGATAATGGCGACAAAAGCATTTTATGGATCAACTCGCGAAGACTCTCCAAAGCTGATCTAATCAATAATCCGAAATTCCGCCCTATTCGTATCTCCGCTGGAGCTCTCGGTGCTGGCCTACCTCTCGGGGACCTAGTTGTGTCTCCCCAGCACCGAGTATTAATCGAAAGCCCGATTGTACAGCGGATGTTTGATACGGACGAGGTTCTGGTTGCAGCCAAGCACCTAACAGAAATTGAAGGTATCGACGTTGCTGACGATATCGACGAGTTGGAGTATTTCCACTTCTTGTTTGATCAGCATGAGATTGTTTTTGCCCAAGGGGCAATGGCTGAATCCTTCTATACGGGGCCAATGGCCCTGAACAGTGTTTCCCGAATGGCGCGCGCCGAAATTTTTGCTCTTTTCCCTTTTCTAGCAGAAGTTTCGCCTACAACCGCGCCTAAACCTGCGCGCGTGTTTGCATCCGGTCGCCGAGGTAAGGCCCTCGCGAGCAGACACGCGCGCAACTCTAAACCCTTGGTGGGGAGGTCGCTGGCCGAAAGTTTTTTGCCAGCGGCCTGAGAGGTTCCGAAGGCTAAACCTTCGACCAATCAACAAGTTTGGATTTGTAGTCGCTGCGCGGCAATGTCCCGATTGGCACCAAGTTGATGTCAGTTGCAACAACCAGAACGTCGCGAATACGGTCACGGATTGTGTCAGCTAGGGCGGCGTTTGGGGTGACATCTTCGGCCAACTCGATGGTGACGGGCAGGGGTGGTTGTTGTTTGACGCCCGCTTTTGTTGGGACAATAGAAATGACACCGCTGACCTTTGGGCTGAACTGACCGACAACTTCGCGCAGGGCGGACGGAAACAGGTTTACGCCGCGCACGATCAACATATCGTCGGTGCGCCCGATGCAGCGAAGACGGGGCGAGGTTCGCCCGCATGAACATGTGCCAGTTTCGAAACGAACATGATCGCGGCTGCGAAATCGTAATAAGGGTGCTGCGCGGTGGGCTAGGTGGGTGTAGACCAGCTCGCCCTCGGCACCGTCGGTAATCGGGACGGTCGCGCCGGTTTCGGGATTGATCAGTTCGAAATGTACCAACCCGCGACCGGAGAAATGCATGCCGTTTTGTGCCTCACATTCACCCCAAAGTGACACGGAAATGTCGCCAATTCCCATGGCTTCGGTGACGCGAGCGCCCCATGCGGTTTCAAGACGTTTGCGCAGATTTGGTTCGCCACCGCCGGGTTCGCCTGCAACCAAGATATTGGTGACCGAGGAGTTCTTGATGTCGATCCCGCGCGCCTCCGCCCATTCGGCCATGTGTAAGGCATAGGACGGCGTAAGGGCGAGGATCTCGGGTTTCAACAATTCCACCGCCGCCATTAGCCGTTCCGAATTTCCGGCACCGACGGGGATATGGCACAGGCCAAGGGCTGCGAATGCGTCCAGCGTGACGCCCGCGACAAACGGGCCGGCATTATAGGTTGTGACGATCTTTTGACCTTTGCTGGCACCCGACGCCCCGTAGGAACGACACGATATTTCGATCCAGTTTTTAAGGTCTTCGGCGGTTAGTGGAATATAGCTCGGTGTGCCCGTTGTGCCGCTGGTCGAATAGATGCGGGCGATATCCGCCATCGGCGCGGCACGGTGGCTGCCGATAGGGTTTTCGGATGTGCGGGTTTGGCGAAGGTCGTCTTTTTCGGTGAAAGGCAGTTTTGCAATATCGGCAATGCCACCGACGCTTTCGGGATTTGCGAAGTCCGCATTTTCCAACCAGCCTTGATAGAATTCGGAATGCTCAAACAGGTATTCTATCTGGGCGCGGTAAGCTGCGTCATCTTGGCTGGATTGTTCGGCCCAAGGCAGGGTTTCGGCGCGCGGATTGTGCATTATTCATCATCCGGTTCGTAAGAAATTGCGTCCTCGGCGTTATGCGCCATCAAGAACCCAATGGGGTTTTGTTGTTCCTCGGCCAGATGGGCCAGCAAGCCGCCCGTGCGGGCCAAAATGGGGATCGCTTTGATCATGCTCGCCGGAAAATCAAGGTCGAGCAACAGCGCCGCAATCGCCATTGAAACGTTCATCGACAGTTTTTTGCCATAGACGTCTAGAACTGCTTGATCAGTTGCACGGGCAAGGGCGATATATTGGCCGGAAACGCCTTTTTCGTCAGCCAGCGCAAATATCCGTTCGGTGCGAGGATCAACGGGTTTGTGGATCGGGTGACCAAAGCCTGGTAATTTGTCGCCACTTGCGCGAACACTCGTTACGATTTCAGTCAGCGTGGTTTCCGTATTTGTGATTTTGGCCTGCGCGTCGGTCAGGAATTTTCCGCATAATTCCGCCGTTCCCAGAACAACCGTCCCGCATCCCAAGATCCCCGCCGCCACCGCCCCTTGCAGGGAATCCGGTGCTGCCGCCAGTGTCATGCGGGCCACCTGATTGGTCGGCACTAACCCGTGTTCGGCGATCGCCACCAACAGCAGATCAAGGAAAAACCGTTGATCCGCCGTTGGTTCCTGACCCGTTGTTAGCAGATAGAAATATTCGGTAAAACTAAGCCGCCCCATCAAATCGGACGTTAAATCACGGCCGCGCACGGTGATGCTTTTGGCGTCTGCCGTGCTGATGGATGTGGTGGGAGAACCCGTTTTACCGATAAGCATGATTTACCTCGCCGCCCAGAGCAACCCGCGCTCCAATATTGTTCGCATTTGCGGGACTTTGAATTCTTCGGCGATATGACCGAGCGTGCTGTGGAATACGCGGCCTTTGCCGAAGCGGCGTTTCCAGACCACGGGCATTTCGACGCCTTCGATCTCATCGAATATTGATCCGTTGAAACGGGTGGTCGCCAATATCTCGATGCTAGGGTCGTAGTGGATGTAATATTGTTCCGAGTGATACGGGAAATCGCTGATGCCAGCCATGATCGGATCGTCCGGTTTGGTCACTTTGACGTCGTAATCGATGATGTCACCGGGATGCGCGACCCACTGGCCACCAACCATGAATTGATAATCCGGCTCGTTGCGGAAGGTGTCACACATTTGGCCGTGAAATCCACCAAGGCCCGAACCCGCACGGACTGCCGCGATCAGGTTTTTCAGTTCGTCTTTTTCGATTTTTGACATGGTGATGACCGGCGTGATCAAGTCATATTTGGCCAGATCAGGGTCAGCGAAAGCTTCGGTCGTATCCGTTAGGTTAACGTTAAACCCGTGTGTGGATAGCATATCGGCGACAACGTTGGCGCAGGCTTCGGGTTCGTGGCCTTCCCAGCCGCCCCAGACGATTAATGCGGATTTGGTCATTTATTTCTCCAAGTTTGATTTGCTGCACTGTTTCACAATTATTTCGAGAGGGGAACCATTACTCGCGCATAGCGGCGCGCACCATGGTTTCCAGTGCATTCAAGAAGTTTGAGCGATCCGCCTTGCTAAACGGTCGCCCGCCGCCTTGGCGAAACGGGTCGGCTTCGCGGAGGTCAGACATCAGATCGCGCATGGCCAACTGGTTGCCGATATTTGCCGGTGTGAACAGATCACCATTATGGCGAATAGCACGGCCACCTGCCTCGATACATTTGGCCGCGAGGGGGATGTCACCGGTGATACAAATATCACCTTTGGTCATGCGATCCGCGATCCACATATCGGCAACATCGGGGCCGTCATCCACGACAATGGTTTCGACCAATGGATGCGGATTGGGCCGCAACCCGCCGTTCGAGACGATATAAACCTGCAACTTGTGACGATCCGCGACGCGCAATGTTTCATCCTTAACAGGGCAAGCATCAGCGTCGATATAGATGATGGTCATAGGTCGTAAAGGATATCGGCGTGATGCGCGATATGATCTTCCATGAAGCTCGCGACAAAGAAATACCCGTGATCATAGCCTTTATGGATACGGATATTCGCGGGTTGTTTACGGGCAGTTATCGCCGCAGCCATTGCGTCGGGGCGCAGCAAATCCCACGACCCGTCTTCGGCCCCGTGGTCAATCAAAACCTCGCCATCATAGCCTTTGGCGGCCATTAACAAGCTGGCGTCATGCTTGGCCCAAGCCGCTGGATTATCCCCTAGATACGCAGTCAACTGCTTGCGGCCCCAGTCGCTTTCGGTAGGGTTGGAAATCGGTGCAAAGGCCGATACGGATTTATATTGATCTGGCAAAGTCATCCCAATGGTCAACGCCCCATGCCCACCCATCGAGTGTCCGGTGATACCCTGCGCCGTCTCGTCCATATCGAAATTTCTGAAAACCAGCTTTGGCAATTCTTCGGTGATGTAAGTCCACATTTGGAAATGCTTCGCCCAAGGTGCCTCGGTCGCATCAACGTAAAACCCAGCGCCTTGGCCGAGGTCATATTCATTGTCATCCGGTACATCATCCCCACGTGGTGAGGTATCGGGAAAAATTACCGCAATCCCATGTTCCGCCGCCCATGCCTGCGCCCCCGCCTTGACCATGGCGTTTTCATGGGTGCAGGTCAGACCAGACAGAAACCAAAGCACCGGAACCGGCCCGTCCTTGGCCGATGGCGGCATATAAACCGCGAACGTCATCTCGCAATTACAGGCCTTGGAACTGTGGCTATAGACGCCCTGTACGCCGTCAAAACTGACATTTTCGGAGATGGTTTTCATGCTGCCCTCGTAGGAATAAACTGATTTTCCTAGTGCTACACGATTTACGGTTTGCCTTCCAGCGGCTTGAATGGCAATCCTGTAGCATGACAGATTTTAGCAAAACCCACGCCATGTTCGACCTGCCCAACGGCGTGACCTATCTGAACGGTAATTCGCTGGGCCCACTGCCTGTCGCGGCGAAAACGCGGGTGGCCGAGGTGGTGTCTGCCGAATGGGGTGAGCTGCTGATCCGAGGCTGGAACAAGGCCGGATGGATGGCGCAACCTGCAGTTTTAGGCGACCGGATTGGGCGGTTGATTGGCGCTGATGCTGGCACGGTGATGGTTGGCGATACGCTGACGATCAAGGTTTATCAGGCGCTTTCGGCAGCCTTGGAATTGCGGCCTGAACGACGGGTGGTCCTGTCCGATAGCGGCAATTTTCCGACGGATTTATATATGGCTCAAGGGCTGATCGGGACGCTGAAGGACGGATATGAACTGAAGGTTGTGGCACCCGAAGAGGTCGCAAATGCTTTGGACGAAACCGTCGCCGTTCTGATGTTGACCGAGGTAGATTACGCTACCTCCCGCCTGCATGATATGGCTGCACTGACCGCCAATGCTCATTCCGTGGGCGTACTAACCCTCTGGGATTTAGCGCATTCAGCAGGGGCAATCCCAATTGATCTAACTGCCGCCAAAGCCGATTTCGCCGTCGGCTGCACCTATAAATATTTGAACGGAGGCCCGGGCGCACCCGCCTTTGTCTATGTCGCCCCGCAACACCAATCCAGCATCCGCCCAGCCCTATCCGGCTGGCTAGGCCACGAGGTGCCGTTTGCCTTTGACCAAGATTACCGCGCCGGAAATGGGATTGATCGAATGCGTATCGGCACCCCGCCAGTTCTCGGAATGGCCGCGCTGGAAGCGGCATTAGACATCTGGAAAATGTATCGATGGAGGACCTGCGTGCACGTTCCATCGCCCTATCAGAACTGTTCATATCCGAGGTCGAAACCCGCGGCCCAAGCCTCACCCTAACCTCGCCGCGCAACCCGCAAAAACGCGGCGCCCACATAGCATTCCGCCACACCGAGGCCTACGCAATCATGCAAGCCTTGATTGCGAACGGAGTGATCGGCGATTTCCGAATGCCAGATGTAATGCGGTTCGGGTTCACACCTTTGTATCTGGGTGAGCAGGATGTACTGCGGGCGGTTGAGATGTTGGAACGGGTGCTGAATGAGCGGCTTTGGGATCGAGAGGAGTTTCGGGTTAGGGCTACGGTTACTTAGAAAGCTCATAGCCGCTCTTGAAATTTTATCTAACCCGAACTCGTGGTGGTTTGTGTTTTGGTTCTACAATAAATCCGCCAATTTTTCCTAGTAGCTTTCCAAGAGTTGCAGCGCCGTATTGATTAATGATAAATCTAGGTGATCGTTCCTTAAGCCGTTTTCCCAAGTCGCTCAATTTCGTCCATCCATCGTCGGGCGTACAATTTTCTATTTCAAATTGTATTATCCTTTTTGCCTCAGATAATGACCTGTTAGGATGTGCTTTCAGTGGACTTGGCTTGGGTGCAATAGCTCTTATAGGTGGTATTGATTTTACCTTTGGATTTTCTAGTTGTCTGGGGGGGTTGCTTATTTGCGATTCAGCACTCTTGCTTGAACTAATAACAATAAACTTGTCAAAACAAGCTTTGAAAGTCTCGTTTGTTTGCTTGTCACCTATGCCAATCACCTCTATTCCGGCCTCGCGTATTCTAGACGCAAGGGGACCAAAATCACTGTCGGATGAAAACAAGATAATCGCATCGACAACGCGTGTATTAAGCACATCCATCGCGGCAATACACATGGCGATATCCGCGCCATTTTTGTATTTGGAGACTGGATAGTGCTGCACAGGCGTTATCCCAAATTGCCTTAGAAATTCTGCATCCCAATTTTTTGCTGAGTTGCTGAAATCGCCGAATGCCTTACGAATGATGGGATTGCAAATTGCCTCGAGTTTTACCAAAGCATCAGAAATTTGCCCCTTGGGCAGGTTGTCGGCGTCGATCAAAAGGGCAGCGCGGATTTTATCTGCCATTAATACTCCACAACTGCCCGAATGCTTTTGCCCTCATGCATCAAATCGAAGCCCTTGTTGATGTCGTCCAGACCCATTGTGTGGGTGATCATTGGGTCAATCTCGATTTTGCCGTCCATGTACCAATCGACGATTTTTGGGACGTCGGTGCGGCCTCGTGCGCCGCCGAATGCTGTGCCGCGCCATGTCCGGCCGGTGACCAGTTGGAAGGGGCGGGTGGAAATTTCGGCACCCGCCGGGGCGACGCCGATTATGATGCTCTCGCCCCAGCCTTTATGGGCGGCCTCTAGGGCGGTGCGCATGACGTTGACATTGCCGGTTGCATCGAAGGTATAGTCGGCCCCGCCTTTGGTAAGGTTGACGAGGTATGGAACTAAATCCCCCTCTACTTCCAAGGGGTTAACGTAGTCTGTCATGCCAAAGCGGGTGGCCATTTTACCTTGCTGGGGTTGATGTCGACGCCGATGATTTGGTCGGCCCCTGCTAGGCGTAAACCTTGGACTACGTTTAGGCCAATGCCGCCTAAGCCAAAGACGATGGCGCGGGAGCCGATTTCTACTTTGGCGGTGTTGATGACTGCGCCAATTCCGGTGGTGACGCCGCAGCCGATGTAGCAGACTTTATCGAAGGGGGCGTCTTTGCGGATTTTGGCTAGAGCGATCTCGGGAACGACTGTGTGATTGGCGAAAGTCGAGGTGCCCATGTAGTGTAGAATTGGGTCGCCGTCGAGGGTCGAGAAGCGGCTGGTGCCGTCGGGCATCAGGCCTGCGCCTTGGGTCTCGCGGATGGATTGGCATAGGTTAGTCTTTGGATTTAAACAATAATCACACTCGCGACATTCTGGAGTGTACAGCGGAATAACGTGATCGCCGGGTTTTAGGGAGGTC
The DNA here is from genome assembly GCA_964649035.1 of uncultured Rhodobacterales bacterium. Lineage (GTDB taxonomy): Bacteria > Pseudomonadota > Alphaproteobacteria > Rhodobacterales > Rhodobacteraceae > NORP23. Next base: position 3,898 of record CAZYMT010000006.1, on the reverse strand, counting down.
ACGCCAGCGCCAACTTCTAGGACAATTCCAGCGCCTTCGTGGCCTAAGATTGCGGGGAAAATTCCTTCGGGATCGGCGCCGGAAAGGGTGAAGGCGTCGGTGTGGCATAGGCCGGTGGCTTTGATTTCAACGAGGACCTCGCCAGCTTTGGGGCCTTCGAGGTTTACCTCCATGATTTCAAGGGGTTTTCCGGCTTGGATGGCTACGGCTGCACGGGTTCTCATGAGGGTTTCTCCTGATTAAAAAGGTTTTTTGCAGGGTGCAAATTTTTCGCGCCGCTCGCAAGGTCTATCTTCTGGGGAGGGGCGTAGCAGGCCGTGTATATGCCGTAAATACCCTGTATTGCATGCGTATATAATGCGTATAGCATCTGTATATAACGTGTATTGCATGCGTATATAACGCGTATATACAATTTTTCGGGCGTTAAGGAGTTGTTAGGGCTTGGGGAAACGGGTGATTTGGCGGTGATGTAGGGTGCGTGGTTTCCACGCACCGTTGCGAGGCCGGACAAATAAACCTCCGTTAAGAGTTGGCGGCTTCTATCATTTTCACGAGTTCAGAAATTCTCTCTTGAAGATCGAGCATGTCGAGATTTGCTGGTTGTTCACACACCAGTTTCGCGACGCCGACTTTATCGGGTTTTTTGTAAACGTCACCGTTTTCTGTTTTGAAGAAAAACGCATGATTATATGTTCCGCCGTCAGCAGCCGCCTCATATAATTTTGGATGCCGAGTTTGTATCGCTTCTTGCAATGCTGAATGGTCAATGTAGTTTTCGATCTCACGGCCCTTCGTAATCCATACGATTCCGTTTTTGTCACTCAACTCTTCCTGAAGTCGTTTTTTAGTCGCGTTTATCTTGGCTTGTGGTTTGTCTTTATCACTATCAATAATTATTGCGATATTTTGGTTTAACGACCTTAGTTCAATGAACTCCTGAACCTCTTCCGGTTCTGCGCTCAAGTGACTTAGCAATCTTCCACCATAGAACATTATGCTGAAATGAATGCCTTCTTGTAGAGCTGGCGCAGCTTCTTTAAGCCAGTGTTTCAGATAAATTCTGTCCGACGGCCCTTCGACCCAAATAATGGCATTCGCTTGCATGATGTCCGAGGCTTTATATCCGAGATCAACACATATTTGCCGTCGCTCTTGTCGAAGGAGGGCCGAGGAAATGCGTGTCTGCACCCCGTCGTTTTCTACACGGAAAACGGATGCGTTAGGAGTATCGATGAAGGACGCAGAATGCGTCGCGATGAAATATTGATTTACCGTGTTTTCTTGAAGGTACTGAATTAGCTTCCTTTGCAAAACGGGATGCAAATGGATTTCGGGTTCTTCGATGCAAATAATCTGTTCTTGGTGGATCGTACAAAAAGCTGCGATTAGAATAACTTCGTGAATACCTGTCCCTAGACTAGAGAGCGGTAGCACCTTATTGTCCATGTGAACGAGCACGTGTTTTCTATCATGCGGGATTTCAATTCTTGCTTCGGGTTTACCTGTTACGGTGCTTACAAAATCGTTTATTTTATTGAAGATTTCTCTTCGCTCTTGCTCATCATGATCGGGGCTTTGGATTGCGGCTAATTCGTCAATAAGACCTTTTCCACTTTGGTCGTCGAAGGTTTCGTCCTTGGGGCCTAACGTACGCTTGGCAGGTATAAGCTTAACTCTTGGAAAATTGTAGTTTTGAGAGTCTAACATCGCTGTAAGTGTTTCGGGAAACCAATGATTTTCCAAATTTCCACCGCTTTTGCCTGTCAAAGAAGCCCACAATTGATTCCAACTATGGCGAACTAAAATATTTGCTGGAGGAGTTTCGTGCTGCGATAAAATTTTTTTTGATCCACTCGGTAATAGCGGAATTTCTATCCAAATATGATTGTTAAATTCGTATTCTTTGGAAATTGCGTCAAGCGCCTGCATGGAAATCACGTCGGGGGTAGAGTTCCATTTTTTTAACGATTCATAAACACCATCATAAAATTTTCTTGGGGAGTAACCGACGGCAACTTTTAGGTTGCCTTCTTTATCCCCGCCTCGATATCGATCTGTAACTTCAGAATTTTTGTTTCCACAATCTTGTCCTTCAATTAAATTGAGTTCGTTATTGATGAAATTCAAAATCGTTGACTTACCAGAATTATTGGCCCCAATAAAAAAATTCATTTCCGAGAATGGACCCATGAACTGCATTTCCGGCCCAATGCCGCGATAGAATTGGAGGGCTAGGGCTTCAAGGTATACAGGCATGAATATGGTCCAAGTATAAAAGTATATTATAGCCGTCAATTTTTGAAAAAGGCAATCGGTGAGATGCTTCCGTTTCCGAGCACCTCAATCTCAGAATGGTGCGCGGGGACCACGCACCCTACGGGGCAATTTCAGGTGGGGTGGCTATGGTGATAGTGGGAGATTGCAACAAACTCCAATGGTCCGTGCGTAGCGCGGGCCGCGCCCGATCCTCCCCACGGGAGGGCGCTTTCGCACCTGTAGCGCGCCCTTGGGTTTTGGAGCGATTTCCCTTGGATATTAGAGCAAAAATGACAGGGTCGTCCGGACGGTGCAATCAATCTAAGATCGAGAGTGATTTGGTTGAGGTTTAAGAGCTAGATAAGATCTGTCTATTACGCCGGATTGATCGTGATTAAAATGCTTGAATGCGCTGTTGAACTAGCTGGTGGTGTTAATACCAAATTCCCAACAGCGGCACCTACGTAAGCAAACTCTCCCGACCGGATATCGGCATTAAAGTATTCAGTTAATCCGCCTTGTGGAATGTTTGCAGCATCGTTGATCGAGACCGATTGAAATATAACCCCGCCGTCGTGAGTAACGGGTACATCCTTGCTCACTACGTAATTTTCACCATTGTCGATCAGGAACGCCTAAACAAACCGTTCCTTGCCTGATCTAGTTCCGCCAACAGAAATTGTTCTCGTCGCTGCAGAAGCGTTTGTGTAGCCAAACACCCCATTATCAATGTCGGCGGTTACTTGTGTGCTGCCAACCTGCGTTTGGACGGCAGCATCTACACTGAACACGCCAATGCCGCGAAGGCTGCTAACAACAAATACGATCTCGCCCTCTGGCAAGGCTTCATCAAAATCCCACGTTGAGGTTCCCGTACCGGTGATAGCGCTCGGGGAATCTTCGCGACTGAAAATATGGGTGATGGAAAGGGTGCCTTCGGAGGCTGTAGCAGGCGCGTATTGCAAGGCCGCCATTACATGAATTGGTATCATGATTGCGCCAACATTCCGCCAATCATCCAAACATTTGTTGCATGTTTCAGCGCTGAGATTTGAGAGTATTTTGTGAGAGTGCTTGGGCTCCACCCGGGCGGGACAAAAAATTGCACACCCGTTCCTGCGACAAGTGTAATTAGTCCATCCCCAGTTGGAAAAAATAAGATCGTCTCCTCGGCGTCAATTGAAACGGTCGCATCGTTTGGGATAGTGATCGTGATATTCGTATCGGCAAAGGCTTCGACTCTGTTTCCTGCATCCTCCGCTATAATTGGAAACGCTGTAGTACCTAAAGAACGCGTTGTTATGGTTGTGGCTCCTCCCCCACCTGTCCGCCAATCTGTATCCCCAAAATGTGCGTCAAGTAATGCTACAAGCTCAGTAGCTGTTTGATCCGCAGTGGCAGCAGCCTCCATTCCATTTAGTTTGGCCAATAGGGCGTCTGTAAGCGCATTTGTATTTGCATTTGCCTCGTACTTTGTTTTCACAGATGCTGGGGTCTCTAAGCCTCCTCCGCCCGCTGCAGAGAGAACCCAAACATCATCGTCGTTATCCCAAATATACATTTGAACATCCGAGGCCGCGCCAGCGTCAACATAGGCATAGTTTCCTGCATCTACTGAAGGGTGAGCAGCTGTTAGTGC
>CAZYMT010000005.1:0-42154 GCA_964649035.1 uncultured Rhodobacterales bacterium | reverse complement strand
TATTTGGATCAAGCGTTGTAAACAAATCAATACTTTTGGCGGCGCAATAATAATCTGCCCAAACGTCGGCATCAGCACCATCTGTAAGCGCAAGTGAGCCGACATAAACAGCTTTTGCCGCGTCGGGGGTGGCGGCGATCAATCCATCAAGCGTTACCATTCTTTCGGCGGTTTGCTCGCGGTAAAACTGGTAGGAGGGTACGCCATTTTCGAGGGCAACGACCGCAAGGGATGTTGGTTCACTCCGCCGTTTGGCCAGCAGGTCAACGTTGGACGCTATCAAACGATTACCCAATGTCCTACCCAAACTGTCGGTGGAAATCGGTGTCAGATATCCAACGGAAACATCTTGGCGACCAATGGCCATCGCACAATTAAAGGGGGAACCGCCGGGCATGGCTTTATAGGTCGGGATTTCGTCCTCGACGCCCGTTTGGATGAAATCAATAAGGTTCTCTCCGCCGACCAGTATCATGCTCGCTCCTGTTTTTATTGATCTACACGGTTTTATGATTTCTAACAAGCTCTTGTCACCTATACAAAACCTCCTTATTTGTTTGGAAACGTTAAACGAGGAACTATGATGGCTAAGGCGAAAAATGACGAAGAAGAAGGACGGCTGAAGTCTAACGACATCAAGCCGCTGCGGGGGTTACTCCCGTTTATTAAACCTTACCGTAAACTGCTAATAGCAGCTATTGTTGCGTTGGTATTTACGGCCATCACGTCCCTGATTATCCCATTGGCTGTTCGTAAAGTCATCGACGGCTTCACGATGGAGGCCTTAGCGCAACTTGATGTATATTTCACTGCCACCATTGTTGTCATGGGCGCATTGGCCATCGGCACCGGTTTGCGGTTCTATTTTGTGACCCGCTTGGGCGAGAGGGTCATCGCTGATGTGCGTATGGCCGTATATAACAAAGTAATTGGTCTCAGCCCCGCATTTTACGAAAAAATACTGACGGGCGAAGTTTTGTCGCGCCTGACCACTGATACGACCTTGATCCTGTCGGTTATTTCATCCTCTATCTCTGTGGCGTTGCGAAATGCCCTGATGATGATCGGTGGTATGGGTTTTATGGCCTTCACGTCGCTTAAAATGACCGGACTGGTCGTATTGATGGTGCCGTTCGTGGTTATTCCGATCCTTGTTTTGGGGCGACGTTTACGCGCCCTTAGCCGCGAGAGCCAAGATAAGATCGCGGCCAGTGCAGGCGAAGCGTCCGAAGCATTGCTCGCCGCGCAAACCGTGCAGGCATATACGCATGAGCAAGAAAGCCGCGGCAGTTTCAACAAACTAACCGAGGAGGCGTTCGATGCCGCCCGTCGCCGGATCATTACTCGCGCGATTCTGACGATTTCAGTGATATTCCTGGTGTTTACTGGTGTTGTTGGCATCTTATGGATGGGCGCACGTGACGTTATTGCTGGCTCCATGTCACCGGGGGAACTGGTGCAGTTCCTGATTTATTCAGTAATGCTCGCTGGCGCTGTTGCCGCGCTCGCTGAAATTTGGGGCGAGTTGCAACGGGCAGCTGGTGCGACCGAGCGGCTGATCGAATTGCTCGAAATCGAAGATGTCATTCAAGACCCCGAAAATCCGGTGCCTGCACCCGAACGCGCTACGGGGGATTTGAAGTTCAACAACGTCACTTTCACCTATCCTGCGCGTCCAGAAATTGCAGCGCTGGCCAATTTGAACATCCACATAAAACCACGTGAAACCGTGGCGCTTGTTGGGCCTAGCGGGGCAGGGAAGTCGACTATTTTCCAATTGCTGATGCGCTTCTTTGATCCAGACACTGGGCAAATCCAGATTGACGGTATCGGTATTGAGACCATGAAACGCGATGATATGCGCCGTGCTTTCTCGCTGGTGCCACAAGATCCGGTGATTTTTGCGACGACAGCGATGGAAAATATTCGTTTCGGGCGATCCTCGGCCACGGATGAAGAAGTCTATGCGGCTGCCAAAGCCGCCGCAGCCCATGATTTCCTTGCCGGATTGCCGCAGGGCTACAATTCGTATGTTGGCGAGCGCGGTATCATGTTGTCCGGTGGGCAAAAACAACGTGTGGCAATTGCCCGTGCGATCCTGCGCGACGCGCCGATCCTGTTGCTTGATGAAGCCACCTCGGCGCTTGATGCTGTTAGCGAACTATCGGTGCAAAAAGCCGTTGAGCATTTGTCGGAAGATCGCACCACGGTTATCATCGCACACAGATTGGCAACGGTGAAGAAAGCCGACCGGATCATTGTTTTTGACGAAGGCAAAATCGTCGATGAGGGCACGCATGATGAATTGGTCGCCAAAGGCGGGCTATATGCAAAACTGGCCAAACTACAATTTACCGATGGTAAAGTAGAAGAACCCGCATAATGCTTGCTTAACAGGCATTCTTGCCCCAACATACCTCCCAAAACTACGTTTGGGAGGACTGGTTCCGTGAATACGCAAGAAAACATAGAGATGGCAACATTTGCCGATAAGGTTGCCATCGAAAACGCAGCGCCTTTTAGCGAGCGCCTTAAAGCCGAAACTATGTATGAACAGCTGGCTTTGACGGCTGCCGCACATGGCGACCGTGACGCTGTGACCTTTCAAATAAAATCCTCGCCAAAAGACAAGAATACCACGCTCGACTGGAATGGCTTCAAAAGTCGGGTGACGCAGGCTGCAAACCTGTTTCGAAAGCTTGGCGTCGAAGAAACTGATGTTGTGGCCTACGTTCTTCCCAACTGTATTGAGGCATGTATCACTTTAATGGCTGGCGCAACTGCTGGTATAGTAAACCCCGTTAACCCCACGCTTGAGGTCGAGGCGATTGCGGGAATTCTGCGGGAAACCAACGCCAAAGTTGTGGTGACCCTCGCGCCATTTCCGAAATCCGATGTCAACGAAATCGTCACCCAAGCCGTAGCATTGGCCCCGAATGTTGAGACCGTGCTGGAGGTCGATTTGAAATCGTACCTGTCACCGCCGATCAGTTGGATTGTCCCGCTTATCCGCCCGAAACGGGTCGAGGGTGGCAGCGCCAAGGTTTTGGATTTTAACGAAGAAATGGACAAAGAAAGCAGCGATGCCCTTAGCTTTGAAGAAACTGGCGGCGACCGCGTTTGCACCTATTTCCACACTGGCGGCACCACTGGCCTGCCCAAAGTTGCCCAACATCGGCATTCTGGCGTTCTGTATAATGGCTGGCTTGGCGAATCCTGTCTGTTTACCGAACAAGATATCCTGATTTGTCCGTTGCCGATGTTCCACTGTTTGGCTGCATATCCGGTATTCGCTAGTTGTCTGGTATCGGGCGCCCATATGCTGATGGTAACGCCCGCTGGCTATCGCGGTGACGGCGTTTACGAAAATTTCTGGAAACTGATTGAGCGTTACAAAGTGACTTTCATCATTACAGTGCCAACAGCGGCCGCGAAATTGATGCAACAACCTGTCGATGCGGATACATCGACACTGAAATACGCGATTAGCGGCTCGGCACCGCTGCCCGTTGAGCTGTTCAAACGGTTTGAGGAATCTACAGGTGTTACCATCCTCGAAGGGTATGGTATGACCGAGACCACCTGCCTTATTTCCCTCAATCCCGTCGCAGGTGAACGTAAGATCGGTTCTGTTGGTATCCCGCTGCCATATTCCGATGTTCGTATCTTGACGATTGATGGTTCAGGAAATGTCCAAAAGGATTGCGAGGTCGATGAGATTGGCGAAATTTGTGTTGCCAGCCCCGGTGTTACGCCTGGCGGCGTTTATACCGAACCCGATAAAAACGTCGGCCTGTTGATCGATCAAAAATACCTGCGAACTGGTGATTTGGGGCGTCTTGATGCCGATGGTTATCTGTGGATTACGGGGCGCGCCAAAGACCTGATTATCCGCGGCGGCCATAATATCGACCCGGCGATGATCGAAGAAGGCCTTGCGGGCCATCCAGCCATCGCGCTGGTTGGTGCCATTGGTCAACCTGATTCCCACGCCGGTGAAATACCCTGCGCCTATGTCGAATTGGTTGAAGGCGGCGAGGCAACGTCGGCTGAATTACTCGAATTTGCCAATAAGCATATCGGCGAACGCGCGGCGATCCCTCGCTACATCGAAATCGTTGATAGCTTGCCTAAAACGGCAGTCGGGAAAATCCTTAAAAATGAGCTGCGCCAGCTGGCTATTGAACGAATATTTGGTGAAGCGCTGAAGAAAAGCGGCATCGACGCCACCGTGGTTTCTGTATTTGAGGACAAGAAACTTGGGCTGGTGGCGAAGGTTCAAAAGAACAAGGATTCGATTTCAGACGAAACTATCAACAACGTGCTGGGCGGGTTCACGCCAGTTTGGCAGAATGTTTAACACGTGGTTCCTGCAACCTTATCAAGGTTTTAATCATATCGTCGAATGCCTTCATCACTATCGGCATCCAACTGCTAGAACGCCACATTTTCGATCAAGTCGATCTGCAAAGAGGTAGGGAATGAAGCGAAGAATTTTCTTGACGTTTCTGGTCGCCGGGCCGGGTGTTGTGGTGTTCTCGAATAAGTCTGTTATTTACAACTATCTGGTGCCGAAAACTGCCAATTCACGTCAGGCGAAATTACGGCGGAGATATGCAATATATCTTATCGATTTATCTGAAACTAACGGACCCGCGGAGATTAAGCAGGCAAAAGCTGACATAGACCAGCAGGTTCTTAACTACATTAAGGAGCATCCCGATGTGAGTTATGAGTTGGCGTTCGAACGTCTGCGGGGGGCCGAACTCGCGGTTGGAGAATCCTCTGAAATCGACGGATGGATTTTTGCAAATCTGGAAATTTCTCTTTTGAAGACGGTGGAAAAACCAGATGATAATTGACGCCTATTCCAACGACATCCCCGAAGAATTTGATGCTGATATTTGTGTGTTTGGTGCCGGAGCGATGGGAATTGCCATTGCGCGAGAGTTTCTCGGATCGCAAACACGTATTTTGCTCGTTGAGAGTGGCGGCGAAGAATATGATGATGATACGCATCTTCTCGATAAGATGACTATCTCGGGGCTTACGCCTATAGATGATCCTGAAATCAGCCGGCTTCGGTATTTGGGAGGGTCCACAAACCATTGGGGCGGTTGGAGCAGGCCCTTTGCAAAAGAAGTCATAGACAAATGGCCTGTCGATAATGACGAGCTGGCTTCGTTTTATCCACGCATAATCGATTTTCTGGACTTGCAACACAAAAGCTTCGAGCGTTTGGATGATTGGGGCGAAACACCTGAGCAAGAGTTCATTTCATATGGTGCGGGATTGAAAACCCGGATGCGCCAAATATATCCTCTACGTTTCTGGGCGGAATTTGGAAATGAAATAGCCGCCAGCGCCAACATTACCGTAATCAAGAATGCGAACCTGTTTAATTTTTCTTACCGGAACGACAATAGCAGGGTTGATCGCGCGACGCTCAAGACGCTACGGGGCAGGGAGCTTAGAGTTAAGGCGAAACGTTACGTTATGGCCTGCGGTGGTCTTGAGAATCCACAAATTTTGCTGAATATTGATCGCTTGAACAACGACGAGATGACGAAAAAAACGCCTCTTATCGGAAAATATTACATGGACCACTATGCACTGCAAAGCGAGATGGTACCGCTGAAGTGTTTTTCACCAAATTTTGCCGGTCGCAAACAATTTGCGCAATATGAAACAGCAGAAGACGAAGAGACTAAGTATTTTTTCGTCCGCCCAGGGTTTTATCTTGATCCCACGCTTCCTGAGTATGCTGATTTACCTCAGCACAATGTGACGATGGGCGAATTCCATGCCCGATGCTCGTTTACCAAAGCTGACGAGGCAGACGACTTATATGGTCAAATGAGAAAATTTGGCAGAAACGTCGAACTTTCGACTATGCATATGTTTATTGAATCAACCCCCAATGAAGCGAGCGAAATAAGCCTTACGGACCAACGAAATGCGCTTGGACATTTTGTTGGGGACCTGAATTGGCAAATCAATTCATCCGACAAGGAGGCCGTGACATTCATTGCCAAGAATTTTGAACGAAGAATGGCCGAAAATGGTGTGGCGCGCATGCGTATAAGCCGCAATATCGAAGAATACGGTATTTTGCGCCCTGACGGGGTCATTTTAAACGACCGGCATCATATGGGGACGACCCGAATGTCAGTATCGTCGCGCGACGGTGTTGTTGATCCAAATAGTAAAATGCATGGTATGGATAACCTTTACGTGGCGGGGACGTCGGTATTTCCGACATATGACTGGCCGGGCCCTACATTTACGGCCTTGGCGATGACGTTTCGATTGACCGATCACCTAAAGACACTTTGATCCGAGGTATATCGCGTTGACACTTAGGCTATTTGGCGGCGACAATTGCAGTTGCCTGAAGACGGTGTCACATGGTGAAGTTCATTGGAAAATACTCTCATCGTTTCTACGAAACGATTGCCGCTTAATTCTGTTGGTGACTGGGGGCCGATATTTTCGTTTTGCGAAAAATCTCTGGTGCTGCCGGGGAGATTCGAACTCCCGGCCTCTCCCTTACCAAGGGAGTGCTCTACCCCTGAGCTACGGCAGCATCTGCGCGCTTTTTAGACAATCTTGCGCCAAGTGCAAGCGCTATCTGGACCAAATCATACCAGTTAGTGTAAGGACGTGCTTATGAGCAAGACACCAGAACAGAAATCCAAGCGCGCCATCGACAAGCAGGCCAAAGCCGACTTGCGTGAGGCCCGTTTACGCGAACAGCTGCGTACCAACCTGCGTAAGCGAAAAATGCAGGTAAATGCACGCAAAGAAGACGAAAAATCCTCAAAATCTCCCGAAGCCTAGACTTGTCCGCGCGGCCCATATTTCGTAAAAGACCTTAACGCATATAAAAAGGGCGAGCAGGATGGATAGAATTGTTGTTCAAGGCGGCACGAAGCTGCGCGGGCAGATACCGATTTCAGGCGCAAAAAATGCCTGTTTGACACTAATGCCAGCCGCATTGCTGTCCGAGGAGCCGTTGACATTAACCAACGCTCCCAGCCTTTCTGACATCAAAACCATGACCGAGCTGCTGGAAAGCCTTGGCTGCGAGGTTGCGTCCTTGCAGGGTGGTCGTGTTCTGGCAATTGGCACCGAAAAAATCAGCAATCACACCGCGCATTACGACATTGTGCGTAAAATGCGCGCCTCGATTCTGGTGCTGGGCCCAATGCTGGCCCGCGATGGTCACGCGGTGGTTTCCCTGCCCGGCGGTTGCGCGATTGGTGCGCGACCTGTCGATATCCATCTTACTGGACTTGAAGCGCTTGGCGCGATTCTTGATCTGCGGGATGGGTATATCCATGCCACAGCCCCAAAAGGTCTGATTGGCGCAACCTATGAACTGCCGTTTGCCTCCGTTGGCGCGACGGAAAACCTGTTGATGGCCGCGACTTTGGCCAAGGGCACAACCGTTCTGAAAAACGTTGCGCGTGAACCTGAAATTGTCGATCTGGCGCATTGTTTGCAAGCCATGGGCGCGCAGATTGAAGGGGAAGGAACCTCCACCTTGACCATCCAAGGTGTTGACCGTTTGCACGGCGCTACTCATCAGGTGGTAACAGACCGTATCGAACTCGGCACCTATATGCTGGCCCCGATGATTGCGGGGGGGCAGGTTGAATTACTGGGCGGGCGTCGTGATTTGGTTGCGGCATTCAGTGACAAACTAGAAATGGCTGGGGCCGAGATTACCGAGACCCCGAATGGCCTGCTGGTTTCGCGCAAAAGTGAGTTGATCATGCCTGTTGATATTGTGACCGAAACCCACCCTGGTTTTCCAACCGATTTGCAGGCTCAGATGATGGCATTGCTGACCATGGCTGACGGCGTAAGTGTTTTGGAAGAAAGAATTTTTGAGAACCGGTTCATGCACGCCCCTGAACTTATTCGCATGGGCGCGGATATTGATGTGCAGGGTGGAACGGCGACCGTGACCGGTGTGAAAAAACTAAAGGGTGCGCCGGTTATGGCGACGGATTTGCGAGCCTCGATCAGTTTGATCTTGGCTGGCATGGCTGCTGAAGGCGAAACCGTGGTGACGAGGGTTTATCACCTTGATCGCGGTTATGAACATGTGGTGCGCAAGCTTTCGGGTGTCGGCGCGAAAATCGAACGTTTATCGGAGTAAGAAATGGCAGACGCAAAATTTCATGACGGGTCCGAGAACCCGCTACGCCTAAAAGCTGAAACCGCCGAGGATTTGGCTGTTATTTCGACATTTGTGCAGGATGCCGTCGGCCAAAATTCGGAAATTTCGTGGCTGGCGAAAAAACACCGTTTTGCGATGCTGTTGAATCGGTTCCGTTGGGAAGACGAAGAGAGCGCCAAACAACAAGGTCGCCCGTTTGAACGGGTGCAATCGACATTGGTTGTCGATTCATGCCTTAAAGTAACCGCGCAAGGCATTGATCCTAAAGATAAAGATATGGCGTTTGATTTGCTATCCATTGGCTTTGAGGCTGGCGAGGATGGTGCCGGAAAAGTTATCCTGACCCTCGCTGGTGACGGTGCTATTGCGCTTGATGTTGAATGCTTGGACGTCACCTTGACCGATGTTTCCCGCCCATATGTGGCACGCGCGCAACTTATCCCCTCGCATCCGGAAAGCTGAAATGCCGTTATTTCTGAATACCAATCAGCCGGATTTTGATGCACGCTTTGATGATCTTCTAAACATGAAGCGCGAGGCGGATGCTGACGTTGACGCGGTTGTCGCAGATATTATTGCTGACGTTGCTGATCGTGGCGATGCCGCGGTTATCGCGCTTACCGAAAAGTTCGACCGCTTAACACTGACACCAGAAACCATGGCTTTTTCGCCCACCGAAATTGCCGATGCGATCAAAACCGTTCCCGCCGAAGAGCGTAAGGCCTTGGAACTGGCTGCCGCCCGTATTCGCGCCTATCACGAACGCCAAGTGCCCAAAGATGAACGCTGGACCGACCCAAGCGGGGCGGAACTGGGTTGGCGCTGGAATGCGGTCGAAACTGCGGGGCTTTATGTGCCCGGTGGCTTGGCTTCTTACCCGTCATCGGTGCTGATGAATGCGATTCCTGCCAAGGTTGCAGGCGTTGAAAACTTGTTGATTTGTGCGCCAACACCGGACGGCAAAGTTAATCCACTGGTGCTGCTGGCCGCTGAACTTGCAGGTGTCACAACGATTTACCGAATTGGTGGCGCGCAGGCGATTGCAGCTATGGCGTATGGCACAGACACAATCGCAAAAGTTGACAAAATCACCGGACCGGGCAATGCGTTTGTCGCGGCCGCCAAGCGTCGGGTTTTTGGGCGTGTCGGCATTGATATGATCGCAGGTCCGTCGGAAATTTTGGTGATTGCGGACGCAAACAACGATCCTGACTGGATTGCGCTCGATCTATTATCGCAAGCCGAACATGACGAAAGCGCTCAATCGATCCTGATCACCGATAGCGAGGAATTCGCGCAAGCCGTCACTAAGGCCGTCGAAAAACGTCTGGAAACGCTTGAGCGCCGCGAAGTTGCTGGGGCAAGTTGGCGCGACAATGGCGCTGTGATCATCGTTGATGACTTGAACAAAGCCTGCGAACTATCTGATATCATTGCGCCCGAACACCTTGAGCTTTGTGTTGAGGACCCTGAAACCCTCGTCACCAAAATCCGCCATGCCGGAGCAATTTTCCTAGGTGCTTGGACACCCGAGGCCATCGGGGATTATGTTGGCGGTCCAAACCACGTGTTGCCAACAGCGCGTTCGGCGCGGTTCTCGTCCGGCCTGTCAGTGCTCGATTTCATGAAACGGACAACGATTGCCCGCATGACACCCGAAGCCTTGAAAGCCATTGGTCCGGCAGCAGAAACCCTCGCCAAATCCGAAAGTTTGGAGGCGCACGGTCTGTCTGTTCGCGCCCGCCTTGATCGCTTGAACGATGACTGACGCAAACCGCATAGCTGAATTTCATCTGGATAAAACCGGATTGCCTACACCGTCTGGTGTAATTGGGCAGGAATGGGATGTGGCGATTTTTGATTTGCTAGAGGAAAACAGCTTTGCGCTGCCCCAAACCGCTGGTCCCTATAAGCTGAACCTGTCGATCCGTGAGCGCCGTTTGGTGTTTGACGTTCGCACAAAAGACGACTCCCGCGCCGCCGAGTTTCATTTGTCTTTGACACCGTTTAGTCAAGTAATTAAAGACTATTTCCAGATTTGCGCCAGCTATTATGACGCCGTAAAAAGCCTACCGCCTAGCCAGATTGAGGCCATCGATATGGGCCGCCGCGGCATCCATAATGAGGGCGGGCGTATCCTGCTGGAACGCCTTGAAGGTAAGGCGGTTACTGACATGGCAACGGCAAGGCGGCTGTTCACCTTGATCTCGGCGCTACATTTCAAGGGTTAGATCCAGTTAAGGCTTGTGTTTTATCCCCAATACCCCCATCTATGCCGTCGTAGCGCAAATGCGTTAAATGTAACAACCAGATCGGAGACCACATGGCCAAGGAAGAGCTTCTAGAATTCCCAGGTGTCGTGACCGAGCTTTTGCCCAATGCGACGTTTCGGGTAGAGCTTGAAAACGGCCACGTAATTATCGCCCATACAGCAGGAAAAATGCGCAAAAACCGCATTCGCGTCCTAGCTGGCGACAAGGTTCAGGTCGAAATGACCCCATATGACCTGTCCAAAGGGCGCATCAACTATCGTCATAAATAAATATGGGTTCAACTCCGAACCAATTGACGGATGAAATCCGAGACTTTTGTGCGAATATTACTTTAACAAACCATCCCGAATGGGTCGATGTTGCACCTCGTGATTGGTGTACGCAGGGAGAGTGCTTTTACAACGTCCGAAATATGGTCCAAGCAAACCACGGGAACGCCTTAAATGGATGGTGTATTTGGCAACACAATAATATGTTCGTGGAAGCTGAACATCATTGTGTCTGGGAGAGCCCGGAAAACGATTTAATTGATGTCACTCCCAAACAAGATAACGAGCAAGCTATCTTGTTCTTACCTGATCAAGATGCAGATTTTGATTGGTCGAGAGAGAGTCGACGTAAGAATATAAGAGTTCCACTTACTAATTGTTCAAATCTTCGCCTGTTGCTAAGGTTGCTTGAAAGCCGAGATTTAGCCGTAGAAAGATGTGGTTGTGTGGAAACTGGGAAACGTTCCGGATACTTGCAAAGAATCAAAAACCACTACGATCCGAAAGTAAAGAAAATATGGAAAAAAGTGGAATCCAGTGCATGCGACTGATCCTTGGATCAGGCAGTCCGCGGCGACGCGAATTGCTGGCGCAAATTGGTGTCGTGCCGGATGATATCCGGCCCGCCAATATCGACGAAACCTCATTTAAAAACGAACTGCCGCGCCCATACGCAGCGCGCTTAGCCGTTGAAAAGGCTGAGGCGGTTACTGCTACGCCTGACGAATTGGTTCTGGCCGCCGATACTGTGGTGGCCGTTGGGCGACGTATTTTGGGCAAACCTAAAGATGCAGGGCAGGCGGCAGAATTTCTGCTGTTACTGTCGGGGCGTCGTCATAAGGTTATCACAGGTATTGCCGCCAAATTGGGGGATTGTCGTTGGTCCCGTCAGGTTGAAACAGTCGTGCAATTCAAACGTCTTTCTGACACCGAAATTTCCGCCTATATCCGCTCTGGCGAATGGGATGGCAAGGCTGGCGGTTACGCTATTCAGGGTCTCGGTGCGGTGTTTATCCCGAAAATCAACGGCTCCTACACTAATGTTGTCGGGTTACCCCTGACCGAGACCGCGAATATGCTGTCAGGTGCCGGATATAATGTCGATTTTGAGGGGGCCACATGAAGGGTTCACTAGCGCTGTTGGATATGGGGATGGCGGCATTGCTGGTCGATGGCCGCCTTAACGATTTGCTGGTTGACCCAGCCGAGGATAACCCGATCCCGCGCCCCGAAGCCATCTATCGCGGCATCCTCGATCGTCCTTTAAAAGGTATGCACGGGGCAATTGTAAAACTGCCGGATGGGCAAAACGGATTTTTGAAAGATGCCAAAGGCATTGCGCCGGGAACCGCGTTGCTGGTGCAGGTTGCGACCTATGCCGAAGCAGGCAAAGCCGCGCCGGTTACCCGTCGCATCCTGTTCAAAAGCCGTTACGCGATTGTCACGCCAAACGCACCAGGTATCAACGTCGCCCGCAGCATTCACGATGAAGAAGAGCGCGTGCGCTTGCTGGAAATCGCGCACGGAGTAATGGACGGTGCGGGCGAGGGACTTATTCTGCGCTCGGCTTGTGAAAACGTTGAAGACGCGCAAATCATTGATGATATTACAAAAATGCTGACCGCCAGCCGCGCGGTTGCTGACGGGGCGGTGGGTAAAACGCCTGAACTGTTGTTTGATGCACCTGTGGCGGCGGATCGTGCTTGGCGCGATTGGGACGTGGATCGTATGGACGATTCTGCCGACGTATTTGAGCATCACGGCGTGTTGGATGAAATCGATATTGCGAAACAACCGCGTGTAAACATGTCCGGCGGCGGCTGGATCAGTGTTGAGCCAACCCTTGCCATGGTTGCAATCGATGTAAACACGGGTGGTGATTTTTCCCCCGCTGCGGGCCTAAAAACCAATCTGGCGGCAGCCAAAGAAATATCGAAACAATTAAAGATTCGCGGGCTCGGAGGGCAAATCACTATAGATTTCGCCCCGTGTAGCAAAAAAGACCGTATTAAGGTCGAAAATGCCCTTAAAGCAGCCTTGCGCCGCGATGGCGTCGATACCATCCTTGCAGGCTGGACGCCCTTAGGTAACATGGAGTTGCAAAGAAAACGCGAACGCTATTCCTTAAGCGAGGCCCTGACATGAAATGTCCCATCTGTTCCAAAGAGGCTGACCCCAAATATAAACCTTTCTGCTGCAAACGCTGTGCTGATGTCGATTTGGGCCGTTGGATGAACGAATCCTATGCAATTCCAGCGTCGGAAGAAGATGATCCCGACGACGAAGATTTCGCTGCGGAAACACAACACTAAATATATTCAAAACCCTCTGGACAGCACCACATATCTCGCCTAAAACGCGCGGACCCAAGGTGAAAACCTTACCCATGCCCGGGTAGCTCAGGGGTAGAGCAGCGGATTGAAAATTCGCGTGTCGGTGGTTCAAATCCGCCCCCGGGCACCACTTCCTAAAATTCGATGATTTCGGCTAGTCGAGTGAAACATAGTGTTTCACGTTGTAGTTGCATGAAATAATCACTAGATAGCACCTTGTATGTAGTTACAAATTGTTCAAGGAGAAAAAATATGAAATTTCTAAATATTATTGCACCTGTTACGTGTGCGTTGATTCTGTCCGCATGTACCGACACTTCTGACGTTATTGACAGTGGCTTTGAAGATGTTGACGCGTCTGGCAATTTTGAACATCGCTTAGACCCTAAGCAAAATATATCGGATGTTGTTTTTGCAGGCAACGACGGTTTTTCCTATCAGGTTGGTGTCTTGGAGGGAGAAGGCTTTGTCGCGGAAGTAGGGATGTTGCCGACCACTTCGGTTTCTGCATTACCAACCTCTGGTTCAGCTATATATACTGGAATTTACGAACTTGCCGGAATTGAAGATTCGTTCATTGATGATGATGGAGATTTACATGGGCAGCCTATATTTGAATCTGGTGTTATCTCCCTTTCTGCAAGTTTCGGTAACGGAACCCTTAAAGGCGAGAGCAATAATGGCAACTTGATTGTTAATGGAAATTTCGACGGAAAAAACCTTGACGGAAGCGTTGAGTATAACGGTATTGATGGCGATCTGGATGGTCTTATCGGCGGTGATCGAACTGTGGGTATCTTCCATGGCCATGACGATGAGAATATCTATGCTGGCGGATTCATCGCAGACTCGAATTAATCTTTCTCAGATATTCCAACATTATAAGGCGGTGGTTTCCGCCTTATACACTAGACGAGTTTCGGGTTAGCAGTGCGACCAGTTCGACATGCGCTGACCAACGGAACTGATCAATAGGCTGTACCCATTCAATTTTGTATCCTGCATCCGTCAAAATCTTGACATCGCGGGCGAAAGTGACCGAATTGCACGACACAAATGCGATGCGCGGCACCGAACTTTCGGCGATGGCCTCGCACTGGGCTTTTGCGCCAGCGCGTGGTGGGTCGATGATGACGGCGTCAAAAGGCAGCTCCTCGGCAAGCAGCGGGTTGCGGAACAAATCCCGTTTGCGTGTTTCGACGGTTTTCAAACCCTTGGCCAATCGCCATGCCGCGTCCAGTGCCGACAACAAACTCTGATCGCCTTCAATCGCCACAACTTGTGCATTTTTGGCAAGCGGTAACGTGAATGTTCCGCAACCGGAAAAAAGATCAACGATGTTTTTTGCGTCTCCGACAGCTTCGGTAACTGTTGCAACAAGTGCTTCGTGCCCTGCGGCAGTTGCCTGCAAGAACGCGTTTGGCGGCGGGGTAACACTCGCGGTTCCAAATGCGTGTGAGGGCCGCGCCCGTGTAACAACAGTTTCACCATTCCATGTTAGACGCGCCAGTTTGAAATTTTCGGCCAAGTTTCCAAGTTCCGCAAGCAACGGACCGTCAACTTCCTTGGCGTTCTCGACAGCAACATCTGCGCCGTTATCTGACCATGTGATTGCAATCGAAACTGAACCTTTGCGCGAGGCCCCGATTTTCGTCAATGCCTCCATCGCCGGAAAACTGGCCATAATGCCGGGATGTAAAAGCCGACAATTTGGCACTGCCATCACCGTTTCCGAGGCGCGACCGTGAAAGCCAATGACAATCGTTTTCTTGGTGCGGCGTCCGGTAAACTTGGCCCTTCGGCGCGATTGCGCAGGGGACGTGATGGTCGGGCGAATATGTGCGCTTAAGCCATGCGCGGCCAGTGCCGTGCGAATAATATCGGCCTTCCAATCCGCTACAAAATCGTCCGAGGCATGTTGCATCGCGCACCCGCCGCAAACCCCGAAATGCGTGCAGGGTGGCGCGGTGCGGCTCGGCGACGGGGATATAATCACGGCGCGCTCGATTCGATTGCCCGTGATCTCGCCCTCAACCACCTCGTCGGGCAGCGTGAAAGGGATGTATATCGGACCTTCGGCTATGCCGTCGCCCTGAATGCTCAGTTTTTGTATCTTTAATTCCATGAGCCACTCCTTAACGATGTCTATTTTACTTGCATAGTTTTGATTGCTCCGTATCATCATATTAACGACTAGATAACTATTGATTTTTGTGGGGAAGCGGGTGCAAAGCCAAGAACAAGTCGCGACGGAGGTTTCCGAACCTGTTTTGGCGTTGAAAAACGTCTCGCGGTTTTTTGGTCCTGTGCAGGTACTTTTCGATATTGATTTTGATTTGCGCCCCGGTGAGGTTCACGCGCTGATCGGCGAGAACGGTGCCGGTAAATCCACCACCATGCGGATTTTGGCTGGGTATATCGAAGCCACCGAGGGCGAGGTCGTTCTGGACGGTAAACCTGTGGTTTTTGCGTCAGCTGCCGATGCTGAGAATGAAGGCGTTGAACTGATCCATCAGGAATTTAATCTCGCCGAACAATTGACTGTTGAGCAGAATGTGTTTCTGGGGCGCGAGATTAGGAAGGGTTGGTTGCTGGACAAGGCCGAGATGCGCGCCAAAACCCGCGAATTGATGGCGCAACTGGAAACCGACGTTAATCCGGATGCCGTGATTTCCGATATTTCGGTGCCGGAAAAGCAGATGGTCGAGATTTCCAAGGCCCTTTCGCGTAACGCCCGCGTGCTGATTATGGATGAACCAACAGCTGCCCTGACCAGCAATGAGGCCGAGGTGCTGTTTAAGCAGATCGACCGCTTGCGGGCCGACGGTGTGGCCATTCTGTATACCTCGCATAAGTTGGATGAGGTGGTGCGGATCGCCGATCGGGTGACGGTTCTGCGTGACGGTCGCCATGTGCTAACCGCGCCGATTGCTGAATTGTCCGAGGATGCGATGGCTAAGGCGATGGTTGGGCGCGAAATGTCTAACCTGTTCCCACCGAAAAAAACTGACCGCTCCGGTGATCCGATTTTGACGGTGGAAAACCTGTCGGTTGAAGACATCGTCAAGAACGCCTCGTTTGATCTGCATAAAGGTGAAATTCTCGGGATTGCTGGTCTGATCGGTTCGGGGCGCACCGAATTGATGGAAGGGTTGGTGGGGGCCCGACAAGCAACCGGAACCGTCCGGCTGGACGGCGAGATTTGCAAGATAAAAAACGTCGAGGACGCGCGCAGGGCAGGGATCGTTTACCTGACCGAGGATCGCAAAGCCCGTGGGTTGCTGATGAACCAAGGGATGCGCTCGAACCTGACCTTGCTGGCATTGTCGAAATTTACCAACATGCTGATTGACGGCAAGGCCGAAGAATCAGCGCTTGATACTGCCATCGAAGAATTCGATATCCGTGCGCCGTACCGGGACGTTAAAGTTGGTAATCTTTCCGGCGGTAATCAACAAAAACTGTTGCTGGCCAAGACTATGTTGGCGGACCCAGATATCGTGATTATTGATGAACCAACGCGTGGTATCGACATTGGCACAAAACAACAAATATATGAATTCATTCACAAACTCGCCGAAACAGGTAAAAGCATCATCGTGATTTCATCTGAAATGGCCGAGGTCATTGGCCTCGCGGATCGGGTGGTTGTCATGCGCACAGGCGAAGTTGCCGGAGTGCTTACTGGCGCGGATGTGAATGAGGATACAATCGTCCGACTGGCGATGGGGCTAACGAGCAGGAAGACAGATGAAGTTTAACTTAAAAGTACTAGGCCCGATCATTGCGCTCGCCGTTTTGGTGATTACGGGAGCGTTGATGAACGACAATTTCCTGAGCTACGGGAATATTTCGAACGTCCTATCACGCTCGGCCTTTATTGGGATTATCGCTGTGGGCATGACATTTGTCATTACCACGGGCGGGTTGGACCTGTCGGTTGGCTCAATGGCTGCATTTATCGCCGGATTGATGATCCTCGTTATGAACGCATTGGTGCCCTCAATGGGGGTCGGCTGGGGCGTGATCTTGGTTGGCATGGCCGCGGCGCTGTTCTTTGGATTTATCGCGGGCCTCGCCAACGGCTTGCTGATCACCAAGGCCCGGATCGAGGCATTCATTGTAACCCTTGGCGGTCTTGGCATCTTCCGATCCCTGATCACATGGATGGCGGACGGTGGCACTTTATCGCTCAATTTCAGCGTCCGCGAGGTCTACCGCCCGGTCTATTACGACGGCATCCTTGGCATTTCTTGGCCGATCATCGTTTTTGCAAGCGTCGCCATTCTTGGCGAAATTGTCATGCGCTACACAGCGTTTGGCCGCCACTGCGCCGCCATTGGTTCCAACGAACAAGTTGCCCGCTATTCCGCCGTAAATGTGGACCGTGTGAGGGCAACCACCTATGTCATTCTAGGCATTCTCGTCGGGGTCGCGACCATCATGTATGTCCCGCGTCTCGGCTCAGCCTCCAGTTCCACAGGGGTATTGTGGGAACTTGAAGCCATCGCCGCCGTCATCATCGGCGGCACCACCCTACAGGGTGGTTTCGGTCGTGTTTGGGGCACAGTAATCGGCGTATTAATACTTAGTTTAATTGGAAATCTACTTAATCTCACAGACTTGGTCAGCCCGTATCTGAACGGCGCGATCCAAGGCGTGATCATCATATTAGCCGTCGTGTTGCAACGCGACAAAAAAGCAGCGCGATAGCGGCTATTACCGGCCCTCGGGCCACAAACTAGGGAGAAGAATATAATGGGAATGAAACAATTATTAGGGGCTGTAACATTGGCCGCAACCATGGCCTCGCCTTTGGCCGTACTTGCACAAGATGTGACGGTTATTGGCGTCTCTATTCCGGCGGCGACGCATGGTTGGGCTGGTGGCATGAATTTTCACGCACGCGAAGCGATTGAGCGCCTAGAAGCCACCTATCCTGAACTGGATTTCGTGCTGGCAACAGCGTCTGACCCAGCGAAACAGGTCAATGACATCGAAGACATGATGGCCACACGCAATATCGACGCACTAGTCATCCTGCCTTTTGAATCTGAGCCTTTGACAGGTCCGGTGAAACGCATCGCCGAAGCCGGAAAATGGGTAACGGTTGTTGATCGCGGTCTTTCCGAAGAAGGTATCGAGGATCTGTATGTCGCCGGCGACAACACCGGTTTTGGTGTTATCTCGGGCCAATATTTCGTTGATAACATGCCTGATGGCGGCAAAATTGTTGCTTTCCGCGGCATTCCAACCACAATTGACAATGAACGTGTCGCAGGTTTTGAAAGCGCTATTGAAGGTTCCGGCATCGAGATCATTGGTATGGAACATGGCAACTGGAACCGCGATGATGCCTTCACTGTGATGCAGGATTTCTTGTCGAAATTCCCTGAAATCAATGCTGTCTGGGCATCTGATGATGACATGGCAATCGGGGTTATTGAGGCGATCAAGCAAGCTGGCCGTTCTGACGAAATGTGGGTGCTTGGTGGCGCTGGCATGAAAGAAATGATTGCAAAAGTGCGCGATGGTGACTCTATGATCCCAGCTGACGTAACATACCCGCCTTCGATGGTTGGTACGGCTATCGAATTGACGGCGTTGAACTTCGTTTCGAACGCGCCGGTTTCTGGTGATTTCATCATCGGGTCGGTTCTGATCACACAGGAAAATGCGGCGAAATTCTACTATCCTGACAGCCCGTTCTAAGAACACGGTTTCATGAATTCACGCGCCGGCCCCTTGGATTGGGTCGGCGCGTGTCGTATGCGGGGGAGGAACGTTTCAAACGAGGATGATATGACCCCCAATACCAATTGGACTTTTGATCAATACGAGCGGGTTAGGGATATTTTACCCTCGGCCGATTTTCCTAAAACATCTCAACATATCAATAACCTCGGTGATCTTGCGGACCAGATTGACGTATTTTTGTTGGACGCTTTCGGAGTTTTGAATATTGGCGAACGCACAGTTCCCACGGCGCCCGCACGGGTCGCGGAATTACAGGCCGCTGGCAAGCAGGTGTTTGTTTTGACCAACGGGGCAGGTGCCCCGACCGAAAAGTCCGTCGAAAAATATCAAAACCTCGGCTATGATTTTGACGCCCATCACGTGATTTCCAGCCGTGCCGCATTGATCGTGGCACTAGAACAGCGCTCCGAGGTTAATTGGGGCGTTATGGCGGCCAGTTTTTCTCGCTTGGATACTCTCCCAAATAGCTGCCATCCGTTGCTCGATGATCCAGCTGAATATGATAATGCAGACGCTTTTGCGCTTATTAGCGCACGGGGCTGGAGTGAAAATCGCCAAGCCCTTCTGGTCGAAAGCCTAAAGAAAAATCCGCGCCCGGTTCTGGTTGGAAATCCCGACATCATCGCCCCCCAAATAGGCAAGTTTTCCCTGGAACCCGGTTGGTTTGCATATGAGCTTGCCCGCGCGACCGGAATTCAACCTGAATTCTACGGCAAGCCGTTCAACAACGTTTTCGACATCGCCTTGTCGCGCGTCGATCCGTCAATTCCGCGCAATCGCATCGCGATGGTTGGCGACACATTACACACGGATGTGCTTGGCGGTGCGGCCCAAGGACTGCAAACCGTTCTGATCACCGATCACGGGCTTTTTGCTGGGCATAATGTCGCGGATTATATTGAAAAGTCGGGAATTATTCCGAATTGGATTGCTAAGGATACCTGACCTCTCGTAACGTTCCCGTATGGATATATACGACCAAATCCCCGAAAAAGCCCTTGAATGGATCGCCGCAGGAAAAGGCGCAGCCATCGCCACAGTGATCGAAACATGGGGGTCCGCGCCGCGCCCTATCGGGTCAATGCTGACGATCAGTTCGGATGCCGAATTTGTCGGTTCGGTCTCAGGCGGATGCGTCGAGGGTGCCGTGGTTGTCGAAGCAATCGAGGCCCTCGAAAACGGCAAACCCCGCATCTTGGAGTACGGAATTTCTTCCGACGAAGCATTTCAGGTTGGCCTAGCCTGCGGTGGCACCATCCGGATTTTGGTTGAACCTGTCGGCGTCGGGCAGGGACCGGAGGTGAGCCTGCTGCAAGAACTCGCCACCCGCCGCGCTGCCCGCCTGCCAGCCACATATCTGGTTAATATCAAGGACTGGTCACGCCGTATCGTCACGGACGATCCCGATTTCAAAGAACGCTACCGTATCGGAAAATCTGGTTTTGACGGCGATGTTTTTATCGGTATCCACAACCCGCCGCTGCGCATGTTTGTCATCGGTGCCGTTCACATAGCCCAGCCATTGATGCAAATGGCGCGGATGGCCGGATATGACGCCGTCTTAATCGACCCACGCGAATCTTTTGCTAGCGAGGCCCGCTTTCCCGATGAACGCATCTTACGCGAATGGCCGGACGCAGCGCTAAACGCTGAAGGTCTGGATGCCAGATGTGCGGTTATCACATTGGCCCATGACCCGAAACTTGACGATCCTGCGATCAAAACAGCCCTAGCTTCCGAGGCGTTTTACGTCGGCTGTCTAGGCTCACGCCGCACCCACGGAAAACGCATTGAACGTTTGCTTGAAGCAGGGATCAGCAACGCAGACATCGCCAAAATCCACGCGCCCGTTGGCGTTGATATCGGCTCAGTCTCCCCCGCCGAAATCGCCATCTCCATCATGGCCGAAGTCATTGAGCGCACCCAACGGCCCGAGACACAACGATGAAAGTCGACATCCTGCTGCTGGCGGCAGGGGCGTCAAGGCGGATGCGTGGACGCGACAAAATGCTGGAATTGATTGATAGTGAAACGCTGCTGCATCGCAGCGCGCGAATTGCGTTTGAGAGCAAGGTAAATACAGTTCATATCGTGACGATCAAGGAGCGCATTTTGTCGCTTGCCGATCTCGACGTGGATATTATCGACGCACCAGCAAACCAACCGATGTCAAATTCACTGGCAATGGGGGTTGCCAACATCAACTGTGACGCCGTCATTCTAGCGCTTGCTGACATGCCGGATATCACGCCCGACCATTACAATCTTCTAATATCAGCCTTTGATCCTACTGAGCCCCGCAACATTTGGCGCGCCGTTTCGGAGGATGGCAAAGCCGGTCATCCAGTGCTGTTTCCATGCACTTATTTTGCCGAACTGAAACAAATTTCCGGTGACCAAGGGGCGCGGTCCGTGATCAAAAACAATACCAAACATGTCCACAATGTCAAAACGACAGGACGCTCGGCAATCTGTGACCTAGACACCCCTGAAGACTGGCAAAATTGGCGTAAATAGTGGTTGGCATCCTTTTTCTTTAGTGCCATGATCCCAGCAGATTATCGACAATTTAAGGGAGGGCAGCTATGCGTATCGAAACGCCAGCTACCGTTGACGAGGCCGTTGGTTTGCTCGCGGCCAGCGACGGGCTTACACGAATTCTAGCTGGAGGGACCGATGTATTGGTGCAATTGCGCCTAGGTTTGGTCGAGCCGGATTTGCTTGTGGACATCAAACATATTGCCGGAATGCGCGATATTGTGGCCGAAAACGGTGGCTACCGTATTGGCGCGGCTGTTGCCGGTGCCGAGCTTGGTGAACATGACGGCCTGAAATCCCTTTGGCCCGGTGTGGTTGAGGCGATGGAATTGGTTGGCTCGACGCAAGTTCAAGGCCGCGCAACGCTGACCGGTAACCTGTGCAATGGCTCGCCGGCTGCGGATAGTGTGCCAGCGATGATTGCCGCCGAAGCGATGGCGAGCATTACAGGTCCAAATGGCACCCGCGAAGTTCCGGTTGGCGATATCGTCACTGGTCCGGGGAAATTGTCGTTAACCAAAGGCGAGATGATCACATCCTTCTTCCTGCCTGCGCGCCCTGACAATTCTGGCGATGCGTATTTACGGTTCATCCCGCGCACAGAAATGGACATCGCGGTTGCTGCCGCTGGGGTTAGCCTGACGCTGGACGGCGATAAAGTGAAAACCGCCCGCGTGACGCTGGGGGCTGTGGCCCCGACGGCGCTGTTGGTTGGCGATGCAGCTAATGCTATCATCGGCACAACGCTTGATGATGCCGCGCTTGCAAATCTGGCTGCTGCCTGTTCGGCCGCTTGCAACCCAATCGATGACAAACGCGGAACCATTGTTTTTCGCACTAAAACCGCTGGCGTGTTGGCAAAACGCGCGGCCTTGATCGCCTATAAACGGGCGGGAGGCTCAAAATGAGCAAGATACACGTAACCACAACCGTCAATGACGAGACCCGAGAATTCCTTTGCGATTCAACGGATACTCTGATGGATGCACTACGAGACCGTTTAGGCCTGACTGGGGTAAAAGAGGGCTGCGCATCCGGTGATTGCGGCGCTTGTAGCGTCGAACTGGATGGTCGCTTGGTCTGTTCCTGTCTGGTGTTGGCCGCCGAAGCCGAAGGCAAAACCGTTGATACAATCGAGGGCATGGCGGATGGTGATAAACTCCACCCGTTGCAACAGCATTTTCTTGATGGTGCGGCGCTGCAATGTGGCATCTGCACCCCGGGTTTCTTGATTGCCGCCAAGGCGTTACTGGAAAAGAACCCCGACCCAACGGAAACCGAAATCCGCTATTATCTGGCCGGAAACCTGTGCCGTTGCACAGGCTACGACAAAATCATTCGCGCCGTACAAAGTGCCGCCGCTGAAATGAGAGGAGCATAAAATGGCTTTGGATCATAATCGAGAATTTAAGATAATCGGCACACGCGTTCCGCGCCCTGACGGTATCGACAAGGTAACGGGGCGCGCCCAATACGGCGCCGATATGTACATGCCCGGGATGATTTACGGCGCAACTATTCGCAGTCCGCACGCCCACGCAAAGATCGTGTCTATCGATTTTTCGGCCGCTTTGGCGCTGGACGGTGTGCATGTGGCGGTAACGGCGGATGATTTTGTTGAACAGGCGGGTGCGCCGCAACAAGACGACCTTGATCATGTTATTGCTCGCGGAACGGCACTGTATCACGGCCACACGGTTGCTGCGATTGCGGCAACCACGCAGAAACTGGCGAATGATGCCGCCAAGCTTGTAAAGGTAAAATACGAAATACTGCCGCATATCATCGAAATTGATGACGCAATGCAGCCCGATGCAGTCGTTCTGCACCCGGGTCGTGAATACCGCGGTCTGCCCGAAGGTAGCGCCCCAAACGTCAGCAATTATTGCGAACATGGCCATGGTGATATCGAAGCTGGTTTTGCGAAAGCTGACAAAATCCTTGAACGTAGTTTCAAAACCGAAGGCGTGCATCAGGGTTATATCGAGCCCCATGCTTGTCTGGCCAATATCAGCGCGGATGGTCGTGGCGAGATGTGGGTTTGCACCCAAGGGCATTACCGTATTCGCGACAATTGTGCGGCTGCATGTGGGCTAGAAGTTAGCTCATTACGTGTTACCGCCACCGAAATTGGTGGTGGGTTTGGTGGCAAGGCCCATACACATTTTGAACCTCTGGCCGTGGCTATGTCCAAAAAAATAGGCAAACCCGTGAAGATGGTCATGACCCGCGAGGAAGTCTTTATCGGCACTGGCCCAACTATTTCATCGCTGATCGACGTAAAGATCGGCATGACCAATGACGGTAAAATTACCGCTGGCTGGCTGAAAATCCGCGCACAAGGTGGGGCTTTCCCTTCTGGCACAATGGAAATGGGCGCGATGGCGGCTTTTGCATCTTACGATATGGAACATGTGCGCACTGTCGGCTGGAACGTCGTCACCAACCGCCCGAAGGAGGCTGCATACCGCGCCCCCGGCGCTCCGCTTGGCGTTTATGGGGTGGAATCTGTGTTGGACGAGCTTTGTCTTGAGCTAAACCTCGATCCGCTTGATGTGCGGATTATGAATGCGGCGCAGAAAGGGACTAAATCCTCGTACGGGCCGACATTTGACGATATGGGGCTGTTGGAGGCCCTGAAAGCGGCCAAAGCGCATCCGCATTGGAATGCACCCTTGGCTGAGGGGCAGGGCCGTGGCCTCGCCTGTGGGTTCTGGTTCAACTTTGGTGGCGCGACCAGTGTGTCGTTGCAAATCCATGCTGACGGAACCGCTTCGGTGACCGAGGGTAACCCCGATATCGGGGGATCGCGTGCCTCAATCAGCATGATGGCCGCCGAAGAACTGGGTATCCCGTTTGATAAAGTCCGCACCATTGTTGCCGACACAAATTCCATCGGTTTCAACCAAGAAACCAACGGTAGCCGCGTGACTTTTGCGGTGGGTCTTGCGACCATCAAAGCCGCGCGCGGAGCAATTAAGACCATGTGTGGGCGGGCTGCGCAAATCTGGGGCATCGATGAAGATGCTGTAGATTGGGTGGATGGTGCTGCCGTTCCTGCCGGACCAAATGCCGGAGAATTTCCACCAATGACTTTGGCCGAAATCGCAGCCGTTGCCGTTCAAACCGGTGGCCCAATCTCTGGCCATCATGAAGAAACTATTGACGGCGCCGGCGTCAGCTTTGGCGTACATATCGCCGATGTCGAGGTTGATCCTGAAACCGGATACACCAAGCTCCTGCGCTACACTGCATTCCAAGATGCCGGAAAAGCCATCCATCCCGATTATGTCGAGGGGCAGATGCAAGGCGGGGCCGTTCAAGGTATCGGCTGGGCGCTGAATGAGGAATATATCTATGATGATAAGGGGCGCGTGCAAAATGCTGGCTTCCTTGACTATCGTATTCCTGTGGCGTCTGATTTGCCGATGATCGACACGGTTATTCTGGAAATCCCCAACCCCGGCCACCCATACGGCGTGCGCGGTGTTGGCGAAACAGGCATCGTAGCCCCGCAGGCGGCTATGGCTAACGCGGTGTCACGTTCGGCTGGTGTGCGTCTGACGTCGCTGCCTATGTCACCACCCAAAGTGTTGGCGGCGATGGACGCGAAAAATGGTTAAGGTTACTCTCCTCGGCGCGATGCGCTCCGCCATTGGCGGAGCGGAATTTGTTGAGGTGGAGGCCAAAAATACCATTCAAATGTTGAATGCCCTGAAAAAGAAACACCCCGTCCTTACCGAAGTAATCGAGGGCGGGGTTTCTGTTTCCATCGATAGCCTGATCTATGAGGATGCGTGGTTCACCGAGATCACGCCTGAGAGTGAAGTTGTCATAATGCCGCCTATGAAAGGTGGATAAATAGTTTTTTTCGACGGAAATTCGTTTGCTCTGCGTTTAGAAATAGTAAGCAATATGCTAGCTAAAACAGGATAAACGCATGTTAGAAAATTCATACCTAAACCGCCGCACTTTATTAACCCGCCTTGCCATTCTTCCGGCCGCTGCAACTGGTGCCAGTATCGCGGCGCCCGCTTGGGCCGAGGCTGCCGCCTCCTCGGCTGGGTTGGTGTCATCTAATGTTTGTTTGGTTGCACCCGAAGTGACCGAAGGCCCCTATTATTTTGACCCGGACTTAGATTTATTAGATCGTAAAGATATCACCGAAGGGTTGGATGGGGTTAAGCTGGAAGTCAAAATTCAGGTGGTCGATAGCGCTTGTAACCCCATCGCCGATGCACGCGTTGATATCTGGCATTGTGACGCCGAGGGCAATTATTCCGGTTATGCCACCCAAGGAAGCAGCGGTGTAAAAGACACCTCCAACGAGACATTTTTGCGCGGTACCCAGACTACCGATGTATCCGGGATTGTGACTTTTGATACGATTTACCCTGGTTGGTATGCGAGCCGAACCACCCATATCCATTACAAAGTTTTTCTGGATGAAAAAACGGTTCTGACCTCGCAGATATTTTTCCCAGACGCCCTAAGCCAGTATTTGTTCGAAAATATCCGCCCCTATAATAACCGCGCGGCCAGTCGTGATACGCTGAATGTAAATGACGGCATCGCGCAACAGGCAGGCGAGGGGGCATATGCCGCCATTCGCGAGCGCGCCGATATGTATAGCGCCGGTATTGTTGTTGGAGTCGATCCAAACGCAATCTCGTCTGATGCAATGTTTGGCGGTGGTGGTGGCGATCGTCCAATGGGTGGCCCGCCTCCAGAAGGCGACCGGCCTGAAGCGTCAACAAGTGGCGATAACAAGCGTATGGTTCCCGGAAACTAGACCGTTAAAAAAGCATGTGAACCTGCCGCCAATGCTGTTTGTCATCCACGGCCCAAGGCCAAGCTGATGAACAGCATAACGGTCGGGCCGGGAATGGCGAGGATATTGGCGCAGACAATTGCAAATGCGATCCCGAGTATTTTAACGACTCTTTTTCTGGAGCTGAAGACGGGTCAAATCTGGTTGCCCAAGAATAATTACCGTCCCCTGATCCGTGGGTCCAACGCGTCGCGCAATCCGTCACCAATGAAATTCACACTTAGAACCGTCAGAGAGATCGCCAAACCTGGCCAAATTACGCGGGCGGGGGATAAGGTCATATATTGAGCGCCGTCATAAAGCAGGCGACCCCAAGTCGGGAAATCGGACGGGAAGCCGAGGCCAAGGAAGGAAAGCGAACTTTCGGTGATGATCGCATTCGCCACCCCTAAAGTTGCGGAAACCATGATTGGTGACAGAACATTTGGTAACACATGGCGCGAAATAATCCGGCGCGAGGGCGTACCGATTGAACTGGCCGCCAATACAAATTCGCGTTCTTTTAGGGCCAACACATCCCCACGCACAATCCGCGCGGTTTGCATCCAGCTGGTGGCACCGATGATGAAAACAATCAGGATGAAAATGCCGGTTTCTGGTCCAAACATCCCGCGCAATGTGTCGCGAAACAGCATGATGATAACCAGCAGCAATGGCAGCAAGGGCAGGGCGAGGAACAAGTCGGTTAGCCGCATTAGCGGCCCGTCGAGCCGTTTGAAATATCCTGCTAGCACCCCGATTGTGGTGCCAACAACCAGCGACAGCAACATCGCAATAATGCCCACGGCCAGCGAAACCCGCCCACCTTGCAGCACCTGCGCCAGCATATCGCGGCCCAACTGATCGGTGCCGAGAAGATGTGACAAACTTGGCCCCTGGTTCTTGTCGCGGATGTTTAGATATTGCGGATCAACATCATAAATGAACGGCCCCAGCCCCACGGCCAATATGATGAACCCGAAGATAAACGTCCCGATCAAGGCCCCGCGATGGGTTTTGTATTGGGCCCAGACGTCGCTCCAGAGGGAACGGTTTTTGGCTTGAGTTACGACTGTATCACTCATAACGGATCCTCGGATCTAGCAGGCCATACAGAATGTCAGCCACCAAATTGAACAGCACAATCAGCACCGCAAAGATAAAGGTCAGGGTTTGCACCAGTGGAATGTCAGCGCCTTGAATACCGATAATCAGCAACTGGCCAAGGCCGTTCACCTTAAATATCTGCTCGGTAATAATTGCGCCGCCGAACACCTGTGGCACCCCCAGCGCAATCACGGTCACCACCGGAATCATCGAATTTCGCAACACATGCACCAGCACCACAACCCGTTCTTTCAGGCCCTTGGCGCGCGCTGTACGCACATAATCTTGCGACAAATTATCTAGCATTGAGGCCCGCATGAACCGGCTTAGCTGTGCGGCATTAAAGAACGCCAACACCATTACTGGCATGATCATTTGCCGAACTTGGAACACAAAACTGTTCCAATCGGTGACCTTATGGGTGGTGTCATAAATAGAGGGCAACCATGCCCAAGAATCATTTGGCATCATCACCGAGAAAATCACGATCATCAGCAATCCGGTGAAAAACGTCGGTACCGAAAACCCGATCATCGAGATAAGCGTGCCAAGCTGATCAAACCAGCTATATTGCTTATAGGCGGAAATTACGCCGATAGGCACGGCGATTAGAATTCCAACGACATAGGACATGCCAACAACCCAAAGGGTTTGCGGCATCCGCTCAACAATCAAATCGACCACAGGCGAGCGGGTTGACCAACTGCGCACACGCAAACGGTTCTCGCAGTCGCCAATACAAGTGTTGAACCATTCGCCCAGAATATTCAGCGGTTCATTGATGAAAAACTGGTTGCACCAGAGCAGATATCGCACATACATCGGGGCATCCAAGCCCAGCGAAATACGGATTTTTTCACGCACATCTGGTGGGATAGTAAGGGGCAGATTGCCCGTTGGATCATTCGGCGCAGTGTCCAGAATGAAGAAGATAATAAAGCTGATGAACAGAAGCGTCGGGATCGTAAAGATCAGTCTGCGAATGGTGAAATTTAGCATACAACGCCTCGGGTTATCGGCCTAGGTGAATGGCTGCGAGCGGACCCGCAGCCATAAGGATTAAAGATTACTCCGCACGCGACCAGTCAGCCACGTTCCAAAGTTCGCTATCCCAAGTGTTCAGAACAACGCCTTCGAGCGAGTTTGCATGACCAGATACACGACCACGATCAACCAACGGGATGATGGCATAGTCTTGCATCAGCATGTCGTTCATCTCTTTGGCTAGACGACCGCGTTCATTGATATCCGCAGTGCCGGCCATTTCAACCAATAGCGCGTCATATGCTTCGGAACAGTAGCGCGGCATGTTGCCACCCAACCATGCGTTTTCTGGTGAAGGAATTTCATCACAGCTCCAGTTACCCATGTAGGATTCAGGGTCGGTTCCATCAAAGTTATTCGCATACATTTCAACATCTGCGAAAATCTTCTGGAATGTGTCCGGGCTGGACTGATCGCCACCAAAGAACACGGCTGCGTCGATGTTTTTCAACTCAGTCTCAACACCAATTTCACCCCACCACTGTTTGATCAGTGCTTGGAAATCCTGACGAACAGCGTTGGTAGCTGTCTGGAACAGGATCGACAGGCGAACGCCGTCTTTTTCCCGTACACCGTCGGAACCAACAACCCAACCAGCGGCATCCAATAGTGCGTTTGCACCATCGATATCATGCACTAGGCAACCATCATTTGCAGTTGATGCATAGATAGCCGGTGCTGGCAGAACGTTACAAGTTGCACGGCCAGCTTGACCGTAGCCAATTTCCGTTAGCAATTCACGATCAATCGCCATGCTAAGCGCTTGACGAACGTCTTTTTCACTCAAGAACGGGTGCGGATGGGCAACCGTGGAACGCTCATCACCGAGGGAGGCACTTGGATCAGTATGGTTGATCATGATGCGCTCAACCAACGTACCAAAACCGGAAACAACCGTGCCGTTGCCCGCGGATTGCATTTGCGCCAGAATTTCTGGGGCAATCTGCAGGTTCCACGCATAGTCGAACTCGCCAGTTTCAAGAACTGAACGGGCGGCTGCGGCTGCGTCTCCGCCACCTTTGAAGGTCAATGTTGCAAATGCAGGTTTGCTTGCATCGCGGAACATTGGGTTGGCTTCCATCGTGATCGTGTCATTCGCGCGGAATTCAGTCACGTTGAATGGACCAGTGCCGATTGGGCCGAAGTTTTGGTCAGTACAAGATGGTGCAGCTGCACCTGAGCAACCGTCAAATTGTGCTGCTTGCAGAACCGGTGTTTGACCGCCAACAAATGGGCCATACGGGAATGGTTTTGCGACGCCGAATGTGATCTCTACCGTTAGATCATCAAGGGCTACAACGCTTTCCACGTCACCAAATTTGGCTAGCTGCTGACAGCCGCCATCTGGGTCCATGCAATAATTCGCTGTGAACACAACGTCGTTTGCAGTGAAATCAGTTCCGTCAGACCATTTTAGGCCCGGTGTGATATTCCACGTGATTGTTGTCAAATCAGCGGAAACGCCGCCATTTTCAACGGTAGGGATGGATTCAACCAACCAAGGCACAATCGTGCCGTCTTGGTCGTAGCGTGCCAGCGGTTCCAAGACCATAGAAGCAGCTTCAATATCCTTTGTACCACCCGAAAGATACGGGTTCAGGATGGAGGCAGCTTGCCAGTAAATAATGTTAACGTGACCATCGCGACCTTGCGCCATGTGGCTTTCGGACATTGCCGATGTCGCCAACAACGATGCGCCAGCCGTGGCCATCAATATCGTCTTCAGTTTCATATTACGTCTCCGTTTAGTTTAGCAGTTATGTGCAGGTTCATCCCGCATCTTCAGGGTTTTCGAGCAGATGGCAGGCAGCGAACCGCTCGCCTGCATATTTTCGCCATACCGGCTCTTCGGTACGACAAATTTCCATGACTTTCGGGCAACGTGTGCAAAAATTGCACCCTTGCGGCGGGTTGGCAGGGCTTGGCACGTCGCCTTCCAAAATGATAATATCCCGGTCGCTTTCTTGCGAGGGATCTGGATGTGGCACGGCTGATAGCAATGCCTCAGTATAAGGATGCAGCGGTTCGTCATAAAGCGCATCGCGCGGCGCAAGTTCGACGATTTTGCCAAGATACATCACAGCCACGCGTGTTGCTAAATGGCGAACCATCGACAAATCATGACTGATGAACAGATATGTAAGGCCCAGTTTTTGCTGCAAATCCTCAAGCAAATTAACAACTTGCGCTTGAATGGACACATCCAGCGCCGCAATAGGTTCGTCGCAAACGATAAATTTAGGTTCTAGTGCCAATGCGCGGGCAATCCCGATACGTTGACGTTGGCCACCGGAAAACTCATGCGGATAGCGGTCGGCGAAATGGCGCGCTAGACCCACTGAATCCATTAGCTCCGCGACTTTTTCACGTTTTTCGGCGCGCGTCAGTTTTGTGTGTTCATCCAACGGTTCCGCTATCAGCGACCCAACCGTCATACGCGGGTTTAGACTCGCTTGCGGATCCTGAAAAATCATCTGCATATTGGGCCGCATATTACGTAGTTCTTCGCCTTTGATATGCCCGATATCTTTACCGTCGACCTCAATCGAGCCGTCCGTGATATCATAAAGTCGTAAAATCGCCCGACCTGCAGTCGATTTCCCACAACCGCTTTCGCCAACCAGACCCAAGGTTTCGCCTTCAAATATTTCGAACGAGACTCCGTCAACGGCCTTAACCGCCCCGACCTGACGTTTCAAAATTCCGCGATGAATCGGGAAGTGCATTTTCAAATTTTCAACTTTGACGAGGGCTTCAGCCATTTCGCGCGCCCTCCCACCAGCAAGCCACATCGTGACCTTCGCCAATATCCACACGCTGCGGATTTACATGGCGGCATTTATCCATCACATGCTGGCAACGCGGGGCAAATTCGCACGATGTCGGATGCGCCGCCATATTTGGCGGCTGCCCCTCGATAGATTTAAGGCGTTCATCCCGTTTTCCGTCAACTTTTGGCAGTGTTTCCAGCAAGGCGCGCGTATAGGGATGTTGTGGATTGCGAAACAACTCCTTCACCGGTGCATGCTCAACAATCTGCCCTGCATACATAACAGCGACACGATCCGCGATCCCCGCGATCACGCCCAAGTCATGGGTGATCCAGACTATGGCCATGCCCATCTTTTGGCGCAGCTCCTTGATTAGCTGCAATATTTGCGCCTGAATGGTTACATCCAGCGCCGTTGTCGGCTCATCCGCGATCAACACCTTGGGATCACAAGATAGCGCAATCGCGATCATCACGCGTTGCCGCATACCGCCAGAAAACTGGTGTGGGTAATCTTTCAATCGACTAGACGCGTCGGGAATGCCAACCAATTCCAGCAGTTCGGCGGCCCGAATTCGAGCTTGTTTTTTGCTCATGCCCAGATGCTCGCGTAGCGGTTCCATGATCTGAAAGCCAACGTTAAAAACCGGATTAAGCGAGGTCATCGGGTCCTGAAAAATAAACCCGATTTGTCCACCGCGTAGCGCACGTAATTCGGACTTGGACATCGCCCGCACATCTTTACCATCATAGGTGATTTCACCGGAAACGACTTCGGCAGGGGGGGTGGGTAGCAAATCCATCAATGACATCATTGTCACGGATTTGCCCGAACCTGACTCCCCAACGACTCCCAGCAATTCGCCGGGCGCTAGGGAAAAGCTAACACCATTTACTGCATGCACAACACCATCACGTGTATTGAACACAGTCTTTAAATTCGCCACGTCTAAAACGTTGGCGCCCCCATCGAGCATATATAACTCCCTGAACATCATAGCCGCGTCTAACGCGTGGCCTTGCGAATACTAAACACCAAGAATTCCGCGACGACAACACCGTATTTCGCTTGACGGCTCGTAAACTGGCGCACAGGATCGCGCCAATCGGAGGATTCATGCCAGACAAATATACTGCACGTGAAATGCTTACCAAACTGGTGGCATTCAACACTATTTCTAAGAATTCCAACCTGCAAATCATCGATTTCATCGAGGAATATTTGTCGGGATATGGAATCACCTGCCACCGCGTTCCAAATGCCGAGGGCGATAAATCCAGCCTCTATGCCCAGATCGGGCCCGATGTTGAGGGCGGGGTCGTTTTGTCCGGCCATACCGATGTTGTCCCTGTCGAAGGGCAAGACTGGGTGACTGATCCCTTTGAATTGATTGAGAAAGACGGCAAGCTATTTGGCCGTGGTTCTTGCGATATGAAGGGATTCTTGTCGCTTGGCCTGTCCATGCTGCCCGAAATGCTGGCCGCCGATCTGAAGGTACCGATCCAGCTTGCATTTTCGTATGACGAAGAAGTTGGGTGCCTGGGCGCGCCCCCAATGATAGCCGACATGGCCGATAGATTTCCGCGCGCCAAAGCCGTGATTGTTGGCGAACCCTCGATGATGCAAGTGGTGACAGGCCATAAAGGCATTGCCGAGATTGAAACCATTGTGCACGGGTTCGAGGTTCATTCCAGCCTTATCCATACAGGTGTTTCCGCGATTATGACGGCGGCAAAGCTGATCAATTGGCATACTGACCAATTGGCCGAAAATGCAGAAAACATCAAACCTATCGCCGTCGAACTGGGGTATGTGCCCCCTTATACGACGCTCCATAACGGGGTTATCCATGGCGGGACGGCACATAATATCACGGCCAAAGAATGCCGGTTCCTGACCGATATCCGCACATTACCGGACGAAAATCTGCTCGACTGGATCGCCAAATATAAAGCTTTCGCCAAAACCCTTGAGGCCGAAATCCAAACCATCCGGCCCGAAGCCAGTATCGAAATTAACGTTCGCGCCACCGTCGAGGGGCTCGCCCCCGAAACTGACGGCGGCGCCGAAGCATTGGCGCGCGCGCTGACTGGCGACAACGCCGATCACGTTGTGTCCTATGCAACCGAAGGCGGCCAGTTCCAGCAGGGCGGTTATTCAACAATCGTCTGTGGCCCGGGCAGCATTGATCAAGCCCACCAACCCAACGAGTTTATCGCCATCAGCCAGTTACAAGCTGGCGAGGCTTTCATCCGTAAAATTATCGAACACTTAAGTTAGGAAAACCAAATGCCAACAATCAACCGATTTGCCGACCTACAAGACGACATCACTGCATGGCGTCGCGACTTGCATCAACACCCCGAAATCCTGTTCGACACTATTCGGACATCCGGTGTTGTCGCCAAAAAACTCGCCGAATTTGGCTGTGATCAAGTTGTCGAGGGCTTGGGGCGCACGGGTGTCGTTGGCGTTATCCACGGCAAAACCAACAAAAGCGGCAAGGTCATCGCGCTGCGCGCCGATATGGACGCGCTACCGATCCATGAAACGACGGGCGCGGAACATGCCTCCAAAACTGACGGGGCGATGCATGCTTGTGGTCATGACGGGCACACGGCGATGTTGCTAGGCGCAGCAACCTACCTCGCTGAAACCCGCAATTTTGACGGTACAGCCATTGTCATCTTCCAACCTGCCGAAGAAGGCGGGGGCGGGGGCCGTGAAATGGTCGAAGACGGCATGATGGAGCAGTTTAATATTCAAGAAGTTTACGGCATGCACAACTATCCCGGCCTGCCGGTTGGTGATTTTGCTACGCGCGTTGGTCCATTGATGGCTGCAACAGACGAATTCACGCTGTATGTTGAAGGCAAAGGTGGTCATGCGGCGAACCCGAGCGCTTGCATCGACACCACGGTTGTTGCCAGCCATATCGTTGTTGCCCTACAGACTATCGTTTCGCGCAACACTGATCCGCTCGAAAGTGTCGTGATTTCTGTGACCAGTTTTGAAACTGAGAGCAAAGCCTATAACGTCATTCCGCAACGTGTTGAAATTCGCGGCACCTGTCGGACCCTGACACCGGAAATGCGAGATATGGCCGAAGCCAAGGTTAAACTTATTGCCGAAAATACTGCCGCCGCTTATGGTGCAACCGTCAAAGTTGTCGCAAAACGCGGGTATCCGGTAACGCGCAACCACGAAGCACAAACCGCCTTTGCAGCCAGCGTCGCTCGCAAAATTGTTGGAGCAGACCGCGTTAATGACAACGCCGATCCGGTCATGGGCGGCGAGGATTTCTCGTATATGCTAGAAGCCCGCCCCGGTGCCTTCGTTTTTGTCGGCAACGGCGATACAGCCACGCTTCACCACCCGGATTATGACTTTAACGATGATCTAATCCCGATCGGATGTTCTTACTGGGCAAAACTGGTCGAAACCGCAATGCCGGCACAATAGAACCTAAGCCTCACCCGAACGTTTTGGGTGAGGCCCCTAAAACAACCAGCTAAACGCCCGTTTTAATTCAGCCACGCCGTTTTCAGTATACCAGCGCCCATGCGCTACGATAATCTTGTCAGGCCCCCAATCAATCATCTTTTGAACGGCTGCCCGCAGTTCATCTCGCCCGTCGCGAAATGTCATCCGCATATCCCGAGGCATTTTCCCGTCAGGATCAAGCACCCCGACAAGTTGCAGCACCGTTCCTAAAATCGGGCCAACCTTGTCCCGCTCGAAATTTTCGATCAGGTCGGTCAGAATTAGCGTTTTTGAGGCATGGTGAAAGAACACCACTTCTTGGTGAACGTTACTGCCGCCGACGATCATCTGCTCGATCTCGCCGCTCCAAACCGGTTCAGGGATTTCACCAAGTTTTTGGTCGAATATCACAGAAGTTTGAGTTTTTGCCGCGCGTTTTTCGACGTTAGGGGAGGCCCAGCTGATCGCGTCAGGAAATGCATCCGCCCATTCTTGAATATACGCGTAATGTATCCAGTTCGGCGAAACCAGATGGCGCACAATGCCAAGGTCGCTAACCTGCTGTTTTAACTCGGGTATCATCGCGGTTGGAGAATGCAAAAACAGTTCCCCCGATCTTAGCCTAATTATTGTCATACGTGTGGGGAACGGGATTTTCATGAATTTTATGCTGTCGCCATCGACAATCCAGATGTTTTCCCCGACAGGTTTCAAAATGTTCAGCGGCGCATAGTTTTTCATTCTTGCATTACCCTTTTTGTTGAAATTTCAACGAATATAGCCCAGGATTTGCGCAGCTCGGCGCTGCGTTCCGGGGTCAGTTGCATATGGAGGAAAAATCCGTCCAGCGTTACAATAACAAGGCCAATAATCTCGCTGGCTTCTTCCGGTGATAGCCTGATTTCCTTCATTGACATCAAAGATTTAACCAAGTCACCTTGAGAGGTCCTGACCAGCTCCAACATGCGCAGCCTAATCGGTTCATTGCCAAAAGCATTCATACTGAACGACAAAAACAAGCGCATTAAGCGCGCCGTTTGCGCGTCAGATGTAAACGCCACCTCGCCGATTGCCGTCAGCCATTCGGTAAAGGAAATGTCGGATTCGGTTTGGCCTCCTAGCATAGACAGGGCAAACTTTTCGAAACTCTCCAAGATCAGTTCGTCGATACCAGAAAAGTGATGAAACAAGTTCGCCTTGCTGACACCAGCGCGTTTTGCCACCAAAGCCGCACTTATTCCGGCCATACCATCGACGCTCAATATCTCTAATGTCGCATCAATCAGGGCTTCACGTTTGCTTTTTCGCTGAATTTCGGGTGTTTTCATACTTATGGCTTTTCATTTTTGAACTGTTTTCTCGCGCTTATACTGACCGAACGGTCAGCTGACAACTATGATCCGTAAAACACGTAATAGCCATAATAGGCCAGCTAGCATCAAAGCATTTTGCCAATGCACTGGATTTATGGGATTGATACCCTATTTATCCCATAACGCGCCTTGCAAACTGCAACCCCTCGGCTTAGGGTCGCGCAGCTTTTTAACGGCCCGATGGCCGCCACACATGAGGGGATTAACCATGTTTGTATCACCAGCTTACGCGCAAGCCGCAGGCGGCAGCCCGTTGGGTTCAATTACCAGCTTCGTTCCACTAATTGCGATCTTCGCGATCATGTATTTCTTGATGATCCGCCCACAACAAAAGAAAATGAAGGAACACCGCGCCATGATCGCGGCCGTTCGCAAAGGCGACCAAGTGGTTACGGCTGGCGGTCTTGTTGGCAAAGTCAGTAAGGTTTTTGATGAAACCCAAGTTGAAGTCGAAATCGCGTCGGGCGTTAAAGTCAAAGTTATGACCGCCACGCTGGCCAATGTTCTAAACAAAACCGAACCTTCCGCATAAATTAACGGACCGCGCCCACATGCTACAATTCTCTATATGGAAAAAAGGGTTCATCTGGGCGCTTTGTCTGGCAGGCATCATTTTTTCGATGCCAAATTTCTTTTACACAACCGTAGAAAAGGCCAGTGACGCCCGTGCATTGGCCGAATCTGGCGTGGTTCTGAGTGTTGAACAGCAGGCCGATCTGGACGCATGGCCGGACTATCTGCCATCGCAAATTGTCAATCTGGGGCTTGATCTTCGCGGGGGCGCCCATGTGTTGGTCGAGGTGGCCGTTGAAGAAGTGCAAGCCGAACGCCTACAGGCGTTGTGGCCAGCGGTTAAGGATTTGCGCACGCAGAATAAGGACCTAATCGGTTCGGTGAAACCGGTGCCTTCTGATCCAACTGAATTGCGTGTTCGCATCGGTAACCCTGATCAAATGCCAGAAATTCTGGAATTGATGCGCGGCTTAACCCGCCCAATCGTTTCCCTGACCGGTGCTGGTTCGCGTGACTTTGAGATTACAAATGACGGCGACGTGGTGATTTTTACCGTTTCCGAAGCCGAAAAGGTCGCGATGAACGATCGCACCATGCAACAATCCCTCGAAATTGTCCGTCGCCGCGTTGACGAGGCCGGAACCCGCGAACCCACCATTCAACGCCAAGGTGCTAACCGTATTTTGGTGCAGGTGCCCGGAATTGGTTCTGCCGAGGAACTGTTGGACCTGATCGGGCGCACGGCCAAACTTGAATTCATGCACGTTGTGCAACGTACCGCCAATGCTGACATCCGCGTCGGTGCTGGAAATGAGCTTTTTCCCAGCCTCAATGAAGAAGGCATTTATTACGTTGTCGACGGCACCCCCGTTGTTGGTGGTGATGAGCTAACCGACGCCCAACCAAGTTTCGACCAAAATGGCGGCCCAGCCGTCAGTTTCCGCTTTAACCCGTCGGGGGGGCGTAAATTCGGCACCTATACATTGGAAAATGTCGGAAACCTGTTTGCGATTGTGCTGGATGACGAAGTTATCTCTGCTCCGTCAATCCGACAACATATTCCGGGTGGAGCTGGCGTCATTTCCGGCAACTTCTCGGTTGAGGAAAGCACACGTTTGGCAATCCTGCTTAGGGCAGGGGCGCTGCCCGCTGAAATTACCGTGTTGGAACAGCGCACCGTTGGCCCCGATCTTGGGCAGGACTCCATCGATGCGGGTAAAATCGCGACCGTTGTCGCCTTTGCCGCCGTCCTTGTCTTTATGGTCCTGTCTTACGGCCTGTTTGGCCTGTTCGCCAATGTCGCGCTGATCCTGAACGTCGCCATGTTGTTCACGCTTCTTGGCACCATCGGCGCAACGCTTACCTTGCCTGGCATCGCCGGCATCGTCCTGACCATCGGTATGGCTGTTGACGCCAATGTGCTGATCTTTGAACGTATCCGCGAGGAACTGAAGGCCGGACGTGGTCCTGCACGCGCTATTGAACTCGGCTATCAAAAAGCCCTGTCCGCCATCATCGACGCTAATGTTACCACGCTTATCGCTGCCGTGATCCTGTTCGCCATCGGCTCCGGCCCTGTGCGTGGTTTCTCGGTCACGCTGGGGCTTGGCATTATTACATCCGTCTTTACCGCAATCTGGGTTACCCGCTTGATAGTCGCCACATGGCTATCCATCCGTAAACCCAAAACCATCGAAGTGTGAGGGCAAAACCATGCGTCTTAAACTCGTAAAAAGCGACACAAACGTTGATTTCTTTGGGGTTACCAAACTGACCCTTGGCCTGTCAGCGTTCCTGATGATCGCGTCTGTCGTTGCCTTCTTTGTGCTTGGCCTGAATTTTGGTATCGACTTCAAGGGCGGCACATTGCTGCGCGTCCAAACTACCGAAATTGTTGATATCAGCGTTTATCGCTCGACCATGGACACGCTTGATCTAGGCGATGTTTCCATCACCGAGGTCTTCGATCCCACATCCGATGGCGCAACTCATGTCGTCAACATCAAGATTGAACAGCAAGATCCAGATGGGCCACTGGCCGCGCAAAACGACCTGATCAAACTGATCAAATCGGCATTGGAGGAAGCGATTCCGACGATCACCTTCTCGCAAACCGATTCCGTTGGTCCAGCCGTTTCCGGCGAGCTGGTTAAGGCCGGTATTCTGGCCATTGTCCTCGCCGTCGGCGCTGTGCTCTTCTATATCTGGCTACGCTTTGAATGGCAGTTTTCCGTCGGGGCCGTTGCCGCATTGGTCCATGATGTCACCCTGACCATCGGAATTTTCTGTGTCACGCAGATCGAATTCAACCTGACCATTATCGCCGCGATTCTGACCATCGTCGGCTATTCGTTGAACGATACCGTGGTGGTTTTTGACCGCGTTCGCGAGAACCTGCGTAAATACAAAACCAAGGTACTCAAAGACGTTCTGAACCTGTCGATAAACGAGACCTTGTCGCGCACTATCATGACCTCTGTCACCACCTTGATTGCGCTATTGGCACTGTATTTCCTGGGTGGCGACGTGATCCGTGGCTTTACCTTCGCGATGATCTGGGGCGTTATTGTCGGGACATATTCGTCGGTCTTCGTGGCCTCGGTCATTCTGTTGCGCCTTGGCGTTAAACGGGATTGGGATAAGAAAGCCGCTGCTGCGGGTACAAAATTCGCCGACATAGATGCTTGAGGCGATACTCGCCCAGTACCAATCACCTGAAACCCTGTGGCTAGTCCTGACGATCCTGATCGCCGGATTGGTTCGCGGGTTTGCGGGCTTTGGATCGGCCCTGATCTATATCCCCATCGCGTCGCTATTCATGCCCCCCGCACAAGTCATCTTTGCATTGATGATCTTCGATTTTCCCGGTCAATTACCGCTGGTTAAAGATGCCTTCAAAAACGCCCATATGCCCGAGGTTCTGCGGTTGACCTTAGGTGCCGCCTTCGGCGTTCCCCTCGGTGTTTGGTTGCTAACGCAAGTTGATCCGTATATCTTCCGCTGGCTGGTTTCCGGCAT
The DNA here is from genome assembly GCA_964649035.1 of uncultured Rhodobacterales bacterium. GTDB lineage: Bacteria > Pseudomonadota > Alphaproteobacteria > Rhodobacterales > Rhodobacteraceae > NORP23. Next base: position 2,677 of record CAZYMT010000005.1, on the reverse strand, counting down.
GGTTGTTTTTATGGTGATCGCGATTGGCACTGGCTGGCGCTACCAAGGTGAGGCCGGAAAATACCTGCCCGTCGGCATCGGTGCTTCTAGCGGTTTTCTGGGGGGATTTCTTGGTATCGGCGGCCCGCCAATCATCCTGTTTTACCTCGGTGGCCAAAACAACCCGACCCGCATCCGCGCCAATATCATCTTGTTTTTCCTGTTTGACGGCATCTTCAGCGCCCTCAATTTTGCCTATCAAGGTCTGATGACATGGCAGGGTTTCACCACTGGGCTAACCCTGATCCCGCCCTATTTCATTGCCATCATGATTGGCGCACGCTTATTCAAGATGTTTGGTGACGCCCATTTTCGCGTGGTTGCCGTGGTTATCATCAGCCTCGCCGCAATTATCGGCCTGCCACTGTTTGATTAACCTTTACGGCGCGCAATCTGCCCTTCGCGGTAGAACGTATAAATCCCCATACCCACAACAATTGCTGTCCCGACATATGTCCAGAATTCGATTTTATCGCCGAATACCACTAGACCAATGATAATCGCCCAGATCATTACGCTATAGCGAAACGGTGACACAAAGGCGATTTCACCGATGCGCATCGCAGCCACCGCCGCCAGATATCCGATCAATAGAAACCCAGCAGACATCGCCAGAAACGCCAGCGATCGCCCGCTAACCGGCTGCCATTCTTGCGTTAACACAATCGCCCCGGCTACCAGCGTCATTGCCGCTGAGGCAACCAGCGCCACATAGCTGGAAGGGGCGCTTGACGACAGGCGCGTGGTCGAAAGATCGCGCAGGACAACAAAGCCAACGGCCCCAATTACCCAAAGCGTATAGAAATTAAAATCGGACGTTCCCGGGCGGATAATTATCAGTACGCCGATAAAACCGATGCCAATTGCCCCGTAACGACGCCACCCGACTTTCACCCCGAAAAACGTGGCTGCAACCAAGGTAACCGCCAAAGGTAATGCCTGCATAATCGCCGAGATATTAGCGATTGGCATGTGGAAAAGTGCCGTCAGAAAACAAAAAGTAGCGCCGATCTCGCCAATGGTGCGGAAAACGACCACGTTCCAGTCCTTGCGTGGTAATTTAACCGACAAAACCCCACGATATAGGGCAACTCCTGCTAGCATTGTCGACACCATAATACCGCGTATAAGCACCGCTTGAAATAGCGGAACCTCGTCGGATACCAGTTTCACAAAGGTGTCATTCAACACGAAACCGGCCATAGCCAGAGACATAAAAAATGCGCCGCGAAGATTGTCAGAATGGTTTGTCATGGGGATACCTGAAACGTTACATATTCGCAGTAGCACCAAGATTGCGCCGACAAAAGACTGATATTTCAATCTTGGCGCTTTTCCTTAAATATTTTTTGCGTATATTGCGCTTAAGCGGTGTTTTAAGCCGTGAGATACGAACTCAGCAAAAAGAGGCTCCAACATGGCTTTTGAACTCCCAGATCTTCCATACGCACATGACGCACTGGCCGCCGGTGGCATGTCCGCCGAAACAATGGAATTCCACCACGACCTGCACCACAACGCGTATGTCACCAATGGCAACAAGCTGATTGACGGCACCGAATGGGCCGGAAAATCCCTTGAGGACATTATTACGGGCACGTACGACGCATCGTCCACAGCGCAAAACGGCATCTTCAACAACATTTCCCAGCTTTGGAACCATAATGAATTCTGGAAAATGATGGGACCAACTGGTCGTGATATGCCATCCGAACTAGAATCCGCAATCACTGGTGCGTTCGGTTCCGTTGATCAGTTCAAAACCGATTTCGGCGCTGCTGGCGTTGGCCAATTCGGGTCTGGCTGGGTTTGGCTGGTTAAAGACGCAGACGGCGCGCTTAAAATCACCAAAACCGAAAACGGCGTCAACCCGCTTTGCTTTGGTCAAACTGCCCTGCTTGGTTGTGACGTATGGGAGCATTCCTATTACATCGATTTCCGCAACAAACGCCCTGTGTACCTGTCGAACTTCCTCGACAATCTGGTAAACTGGGAAAATGTCGCTTCGCGCATGTAAACGCGTCAAATACCGATTGTTTCCAGATAATGCCCCGATATAGTCGGGGCATTATTTATGTAAAGGGTATGGATGAGCGAAGCACTAAAAGGCGTATTGGCAATGATCGCGGCCTGCATCGTCTGGGGCCTGTCCGGCATGTATTACAAGTTGTTGGAACATATCCCGCCACTTGAAGTCCTAAGCCACCGCACGATTTGGAGCTTTGTTTTCTTTGGCATTGTCCTTCTATTCCAGCGCCGCTTGCCGCAAATCATATCCACCCTTAAAAATCGACAATTAGTCCTGATGCTCGCGTTTTCTGCGATTATGATCTCCGCCAACTGGTTCACGTTTATCTTATCGATCCAAAAAGGCTTGGCCATGGAATCGAGCCTTGGTTACTATATCTTCCCCCTCGTTGCCGTGGTTCTGGGGTATTTCGTGTTGGGCGAACGGTTCTCCAGCGTTAAAATCATTGCCATTCTCATAGCTTTCGTCGCCGTTGTGACCCTCGGCATTGGCCTAGGCAACCCGCCATGGATATCCCTAATCCTAGCACTAACATTCGGCGCATACGGCTTACTTAAAAAACAAATGTCCATCGGTCCGGTGATTTCAGTGTTTATCGAGGTCCTGCTC
>CAZYMT010000004.1:0-44398 GCA_964649035.1 uncultured Rhodobacterales bacterium | reverse complement strand
ACCGCCAGCTTGGATTGCAAAGGCAATCAATGCCGCCGCGTCATAGCTTTCGGCTGTGAACGGACCATCTGGAACGCCAGCAACACCGGTCAGCATTTCAACAAGCATCTTTTGGCCGTCGCTTTCGGAACCAGGCTGCGTGCCGATGGAACCATTCAGATCATCACCAATGGCAGCAATCAAAGCGTCGGATTTCATGCCGTCACCCATCAAGAACGTATCAAACGCCCCAGTATCAAGCGCGTTTTGGATGATGCCCTTACCACCTTGGTCTGCATAGCCAAGAACAGCTAGGATATCGCCACCAGCAGATGCAAGCGCGCCAACCTCAGCTGAATAATCAGCTTTGCCATCTTCATGGGCTGCGGAAATTGTGATCGTACCACCAGCCGCCTCAAAAGCTGCTTCAAACGCGTCGGCCAAACCTTTGCCGTAATCGTTGTTGGTATAAGTCACAGCAACTTCGCCGATACCTTTGTCAATCAGAATGTCAGACATAACCTGACCTTGACGCGCATCGGACGGGGCCGTGCGGAAGAACAAATCATTGTCCTCGATGCTGGAAAGCGCTGGCGAGGTCGCGGATGGCGAAATCATCACAACGCCGTTTGGCACCGCCACGTTATTGGCAATCGCGCCGGTTACACCGGAACAGTCAGCGCCCATAATCGCGACAACATTGTCGGCGGTGATTTGGCGTTCAGCAACAGCCGTAGCCGCCGCAGAATCCACACAGGTGGAATCGCCACGCACTGGCACTAGGATTTTGCCGTCTAGTAGCAGACCGGATTCGTTAACTTCGGTAAACGCCAGTTCAGCAGCCAAACCCATATCAGGTGTTAGCGATTCAATCGGGCCAGTGAAGCCCAGAATGATTCCAACATTAATTTCATGGCCCGCTGAAAATGCGGATGTTGCCAGTACCGTCGTTGCGGCCGTAGCAAGTAGTAATTTTCTCATCTCAATTCTCCCTGTTTGAGCAGATGGCGGTCATCTCACGCTATTGAGGCCTTATTTGCAACTGATTCTGCGTCAATTTGCGCATTAACGCAGGGTTATTTACCTAATCTACGTGAATTCGGGGCTTTATTCGTCGCAATATTCCACTTAGACATCTGAGCGATGGAAACGATACGCGCAGCTTGGGGCCTAGTGGCCAGTCTTGACCCTGCCTTGGTGCAGATTGTCACCCTGTCTTTGCGCGTCAGTATATCGGCGGTTCTGATCAGTGTTCTGATCGGCGCGCCCCTTGGCGCAGCCCTCGCCATCTGGAAGTTTCGCGGGCGTCAGGTCGTCATCATCTTCAGCAACGCCATGATGGCCCTGCCACCGGTTGTGGTCGGCCTCGGCGTTTATCTGATGTTATCGCGCGCCGGCCCGCTCGGCCATTTCGGTCTGCTCTTCACCCCAGGTGCCATGATCATCGCCCAAAGCATCCTGATCCTGCCGATCATTCTGGCGCTAACCCGCGAGGCCGTCATCCCCCTTAACCGCGATTACGACGAACTTCTGACGTCCCTTGATGTGCGCGGATTGCAAAAACTGCGGACATTATTATGGGATGCGCGTTTCGGGGTAACCACCGCCGTCCTCGCTGGGTTCGGGCGGGCGATAGCCGAGGTCGGCGCGGTCCTGATCGTCGGCGGCAATATCAACGGCCTGACGCGGGTGATGACCACCACGATTGCGCTGGAAACCTCCAAGGGTAACCTAGAACTCGCTCTCGCACTCGGCCTGATCCTGATCTCCATCGCGGTGATCATCAACGCCATCATCTATACCATCGGCCAATTCGGCCGCCGCTATCAGGAGGCCACGTAATGTCCGGTTTCCAAACTCTGACGCTAACCGCAGCCAAGGTGATCCGTGATGGCCAAACCCTGCTTGGCCCACTCGACCTGACGCTGGAAAGCAAGGGCATCACCGCGATCCTTGGCCATAACGGTGCCGGCAAAAGTCTGTTCCTGAAACTCACCCATGGCCAGTTCTCGCCCGATCAGGGTCGCGTGGAATGGAACGGCAATTCCGCCCAGTCAACCCGCCGCCAACGCAGTTTTATGTTCCAAAATGCCCCGCTGCTGCGCCGTTCCGTCACCGCCAATGTTGAATATCCGCTAGCTGTCCAAGGTATAGCAAAGCCCGAGCGCCAATCCCGCGTTGCCGAAGCCCTAGAAAAATCCCGCTTAACTCACCGCGCCACAACCCCCGCCGCCAGCCTGTCGGGCGGCGAGCGCCAACGCATGGCACTGGCGCGCGCTTGGGTGACCCGACCACAAGTGATTTTGCTCGACGAACCTTCCGCCAGCCTTGATCCAGCCTCGGCTAAAGAACTCGAAAACATGGTCCGCGAAATCGCGGCATCCGGCGTTAAGGTTCTGATCGCCACACATGATCTGGCCCAAGCCAAACGTCTTGCCGTCGACATCCTGATGTTTGGCGAAGGCCAATTTCTGGCCCAATCCCCGACCGACAGTTTCTTTGCTGAAAAACAAAGTGATGCAATTGCCGATTTCCTTGAGGGTCGTTTGTAACTAGCGCCGAAACCTCGGTAGCACTGCCAAAAACGCCACCAGACTAATGCCGCCGACGCTTAGAAACGTCAGGCTCAGGCCAATATGTTCAACCATGAACCCAAGCCCCAGCGCCCCCATGGCCGTGCCGCCAACCGCCAGCGTCATCCACAGGCTCATCACCCGTCCGCGAATGTCGTCATGTAATTGCATCTGCACCGAGGTCTGGAAATTGATCCCAACCATCGAGCTGCAAAACCCGATCCCCCCCAGCAAAGCCAACGTAAGGCCCCAACTATTCACAACCCCTAAGGTCAAAAACAACGCAGTCCCCGCCAGTGTTCCGAACAATCCACGTAGCGGCACCCGACCTACAATCGCGGTGGGGGTGATGACCTGAATAAATGACGCGATTAGCGCACCGGCACCAACCATGGCTGTCATAGTTCCCAGTCCGGCGGCGCCTTTATGGAATGCTCCGTCGGCGATTGTCGGCAAAATTTCCAAGACACCCCGAATAACCATCGAGAACGCGCCAACCACAACAAATGCAATCCAGACGCTGCGATTGCTGAAAATAAACGCAACCCCGTCTTTGAACGAGCGCCAGAACGGTGGATGAACCTTGACCGATGTTTGCTCGCGTGGGCGCAAACGCGACAGGATATATATGAATGGAATATAGATCAGCACCACCGCGATCATCGTCGCGATCTCGCCTGCGGTTGCAATCATCGCACCGCCAAGCGCCGGACCCGTCAAACGACTGATATTAAAATTCAATGCCCCTAAACTAACGACCGAGGCAATCTGGTCCTTCTCCACCAATCGCGGCCCCAGCGACATGCGCACCGGTTGATACGCCGACAGCGCCAACCCGATGACAACCGAATATATAGCCAGAAACGTCGTGGACATAGCGTCAAAAATCAGTGCTATCAGCAATACCACAGCCAGCGCCGCAATGACCGTCTGCACCGCCAATGCGGCTTTGCGCACATTCACCCGATCAGTGATAACCCCAAATAGCGGCCCACCAAGTAGAACAGGGGAGAAATTCAGAAAACTGATCAACCCGACATAGCTAGCGGAGCCCGTCATATCCCACGCCAACCACCCCATTAACAGGCGCAACATCCAATTGGCATTCATACCAAAAACATTGCCAAGAAGATAAAGCCGATAACCGCGTGATTTCAATGCGTTGAGATTCATACTCAATCCATAGGCACATCCACCGGCTTTGACCAGCCCGATAAGCCATGCGTTCAGCGCATAACGGGTCTACGGAACTATGCGTTGAAGGGTTTTCACCCCCCACCTATATACCAATCAACGAACAAACATAAACGCAACCTAAAGGAATATATCATGGCATATGCATCCGCAGGCCCCGCCGTTTCCGCCCCAATCCTGGGTCGCGTAACAGCAGTTTTCGCAAACTTTCGTCAGTCCCAAGCTGACTATCGTCTATTCAAAACCACAATGAACGAGCTTCATTCTTTGGAGACACGCGAATTGACAGATCTTGGCATCTATCGCGGTGATATCCGCGCCGTAGCGCACAAGTCCGTATACGGCAACTAAGAGATACCGGAACTCTTCCTCCCAGATCGTTCCGGAAAAAAGAAACGGCGACGCAGACACCTCCTCCCGTCTGCGCCGCCGTTTTTTTATGTTTAAGGGGTTCCTAGAACGGAATGTCGTCTGGGCCAGTTACAAAACTAGCCAAAACTTTCTTATTCCCAGCCTTTTCGAACGCTACCGATAATTTGTCCGCGTCGACTTCGGTGACCGCTCCATAGCCAAATTTCTGATGAAATACCCGATCGCCCAACCCAAAGGCCGGCGTTGCCGTGGCATCTATCACCATATTGCGCGCCGCAGACGGGTTCGCATTCGGGCGTTTTGATTTCTGCTGCATCCGTTTCCAGCCCGGCGAATTATAAACATCCGCCTTAGCTACACGATCCTGCAAATCACTTCCGCGCATCATGCCGCCCGAGGCTGCCCCAAAACTGCCACCATACAATCCCGGAGGCGTCAAAACATCCACATGTTCTTCCGGCAATTCATCAATAAACCGCGAAGGCATGGCGCTTTGCCACTGATTATATATCCGTCGATTCGCCACAAAGCTGATCGTACAATATTTTTCCGCCCGCGTGATGCCAACATAGGCAAGACGCCGTTCTTCCTCGACCCCTTTTTTTCCACTTTCATCCATTGTGCGTTGCGACGGAAACAACCCGTCTTCCCATCCGGGCAAGAACACACAGGGAAATTCCAGCCCTTTGGCGCCGTGCAAGGTCATAATGCTAACCTTTTCACCCGCATCTTCCTTTGCGTTGTCCATGACCAATGAAACATGTTCCAAGAACCCCTGTAAATTCTCGAATTCCTCTAATGCTTTGACAAGCTCCTTAAGGTTTTCTAGCCGCCCCGGCCCCTCGACGGATTTGTCGTTTTTCCAATGATCGGTGTAGCCGGATTCATCCAAAATCACTTCGGCCAGCTCAACATGGCTAAGATCATCATCGCGTAACAATCCCGCCCAACGGTCAAAAGATTCGACCAGTTGCATCAACGACCCGCGCGCTTTGCCCTTCAGCAAATCGTCACTTACAACGATCCGCGCCCCCTCGAGTATGGATACGCCATGATCCCGCGCTGCGTTGTTAATCACCTCTTGCGCTTTAGGACCCAACCCGCGTTTCGGGGCGTTCAAAATACGTTCAAATGCCAGCCCGTCATCAGGGCTAATAACCACCCGAAAATAGGCCATCGCATCGCGGATTTCCAGACGCTCATAAAAGCGCGGCCCGCCGATTACACGGTAAGGCATTCCAAGGGCCAAAAACCGATCTTCAAAGGCGCGCATCTGATAAGACGCCCGAACCAGAATTGCCACATCATCCAAGCTAACGGGATCAAGTCCACGCGTTCCTTGTTGATAGCTTTCAATCTCCTCACCGATCCAGCGCGCTTCCTCCTCGCCGTCCCAATGACCGATCAATCTGACCTTCTCACCTTCGGCTTCGGCCGTCCAAAGCGCTTTACCTAGCCGATCTTCGTTTCCTGCAATTATTTTACTGGCGGCGGCAAGTATATGTGGCGTTGAACGATAGTTTTGTTCTAATCGGACAACTTTTGCTCCCGGAAAATCCTTCTCAAAACGCAAAATATTGCCAACTTCAGCGCCCCGCCAGCCATAGATCGACTGGTCGTCATCACCCACACAACAGATGTTTTTATGCCCGCCCGCCAGCAACCTTAACCACAGGTATTGGGCAACGTTTGTATCCTGATATTCGTCAACTAGTATATACTTAAACCATTTTTGATACTTCTCTAACACATCAGGATGGGCCTGAAATATGCTAACCACATGCAGCAATAAATCCCCAAAATCGGTCGCGTTCAAAACCTTCAATCTGGCCTGATAAAGCGTATAAAACTCTATCCCGCGCCCGTCAAATTTTCCCGCCTCGGACAAAGGTACTTTGCCCGGCGTCCAAGCACGGTTTTTCCACTGGTCAATCATCCCCGCAAGCATCCGCGCAGGCCAGCGTTTTTCGTCAATATTCTCGGCGCGGATCAGCTGTTTCAACAACCGTATCTGGTCATCCGTATCCAAAATTGTAAAGTTAGATTTTAGCCCCACCAGCTCCGCATGACGCCGCAACAGTTTCACACAAATCGAATGGAACGTGCCCATCCACGGCATCCCCTCGACCACACCGCCAACATTTTGGCCAACCCGATCTTTCATCTCGCGGGCAGCTTTATTGGTGAATGTCACTGACAAAATCTCGTTTGGACGCGCCCGTCCGGTGTTCAAAAGATGCGCAATCCGCGCCGTCAAAGCCTTGGTTTTTCCTGTCCCAGCACCCGCCAAAACCAAAACCGGCCCGTCCAACGTCTCCACAGCTTCGCGCTGAGCATCGTTCAAGCCATCAAGATAGGGCTTAGGTCGCGCGCCCATTGCTCGCGCCGCTAGCCCGCTTCCAGCCGCCTCAAAGGCGCTCGATTCATCAAAATCCCAATCATTCATGCGCTCAAACTTAACCTATTCTAAGAAAACATGGAAGCCCTGTTCTCTAAATGTTCCGTTGTAGTATTCCCATACCACCCGCCCAATACATTCTTGTGCCAAGGTTGCAAAACAAAAACATCTGGGAGGATAGAATGTCTAAAATTTTAATGATCACCGGTGATTATACCGAGGATTACGAAACGATGGTCCCGTTCCAAACGCTGCTGGCTTGTGGCTATACAGTGGACGCAGTTTGCCCGAATAAACAAGCAGGGGATACCGTAAAAACCGCCATTCATGACTTTGAGGGCGACCAAACCTACAGCGAAAAGCCCGGCCATAATTTTGCCCTGAACGCCACATTTGCCGACATTAATGCCGCCGATTACGACGCGCTGGTCATCCCGGGTGGGCGTGCCCCCGAATATCTGCGCCTAGATGCTAACGTATTGAAAATGGTACAACATTTCTTTGAAACCAACAAACCCGTTGCCGCCATTTGCCACGGCGCACAGTTGCTTGCTGCCGCAGGCGTACTAAAAGGCCGCACCTGCTCCGCATACCCGGCCTGCGCCCCCGAAGTTACAGCCGCTGGTGGAACTTTTGCAGAAATAGAGGTGACAGAAGCAACAACAGATGGCAATCTGGTGACCGCGCCCGCATGGCCCGCGCATCCGGCATGGATGTCACAATTCATGGCCATTTTATAAAGTAAAGGAGTTCTCCATGTGTCAGTTATTTATCGGTGCAGATAACGATCTGTGGAACAGCCGCTCCAAATCTTTGCGGATTGACGGCGTCGCCACCAGCATCCGCATGGAGAACTTTTTCTGGTCAACGCTCACCGAAATCGCCTACCGCGACGACATGAGCGTTAACCAATTAATCACGCGCCTATACCATGAGGCAATCGACGCCGAACATGATCTGGGCAACTTCACCTCGTTCTTGCGGGTTTGCTGCACGCGGTATCTGGCGCTAATGGCGGCGGGTGATGTTTCGTCCGTGCTGAATGATCCGCTTGGAAATGTCGACGCACCCGATATTTTGGCCCGCGAAAAAAACCGCCATCAGCAAAAAGAACTGCAATTCGCCAGTCGTCCGGTCCTTCAGGCCCTGAACTGAAGCTTTCTCATTGAAGAATCCGGCACCGGAGGGTAGAAGGCGGGCAACCACCCCCACTCGATCCAAAGAGGTGCATTGAATGAAAAATTTCCAGAAAATACTAATAGCTAACCGTGGCGAGATTGCCATCCGCATAATGCGTGCCGCCAACGAGATGGGCAAACGAACGGTTGCCGTTTACGCCGAAGAAGACAAACTTGGCCTGCACCGTTTCAAGGCCGATGAAGCCTACCGGATTGGCGCGGATTTGGGCCCAGTTGCGGCCTATCTAAGTATTGATGAAATCATTCGGGTGGCCAAGGAATGCGGCGCGGATGCGATCCATCCGGGTTACGGTCTACTGTCGGAAAATCCTGATTTTGTTGATGCATGCGAAGCCAACGGGATTACATTTATTGGCCCGAAAGCCATAACAATGCGCCAGCTTGGCGACAAGGCCAAGGCCCGCCAAGTTGCGATTGCAGCGGGCGTTCCCGTGGTTCCCGCCACCGACGTTCTGCCCGACGATATGGACGAGGTCCGCCGCATGGCCGCCGAGGTTGGATACCCCTTCATGCTGAAAGCCAGCTGGGGCGGTGGTGGTCGCGGTATGCGCGAGATTATGTCCGAAGACGAACTGGAACATCTGGTGCTTGAGGGGCGGCGCGAAGCCGAAGCTGCCTTTGGTAATGGCGAAGGTTTCTTGGAGCGTTTGGTGCAGCGTGCCCGCCATGTCGAAGTCCAAATTCTTGGGGATAATCAAGGCGGTATCTATCATCTGTGGGAACGCGATTGTTCCGTTCAGCGCCGCAATCAAAAGGTCGTGGAACGTGCGCCCGCACCGTATCTGTCCCAAGAACAGCGCGAAACTCTGTGCGCATTGGGCAAGAAAATCTGCGCCCATGTCGGCTATGAATGTGCCGGAACCGTAGAATTCCTAATGGATATGGACACCGAAGAATTCTTCTTCATTGAGGTAAATCCACGCGTTCAGGTTGAACACACAGTCACCGAAGAAGTCACCGGAATTGACATCGTTCGCGCCCAGATCATGCTCGCCCAAGGCGCCACAATTGCCGAGGCCACCGGCAAAGCCAGCCAAGCCGACGTGACCCTGAACCGTCACGCGCTGCAATGCCGGATCACGACCGAAGATCCGCAGAATAATTTTATCCCCGATTACGGTCGCCTGACCGCCTATCGTTCGGCCAGCGGCATGGGAATTCGCCTTGATGGTGGCACCGCCTATTCCGGCGCGGTGATCACGCGCTATTACGATTCGCTGTTGGTAAAAGTCACCGCCTCGGCCCAGACGCCCGAAGGCGCGATTGCCCGTATGGACCGCGCGCTGCGCGAGTTCCGTATTCGCGGCGTCTCCACCAATATCGCCTTTGTCGAGAACCTGTTGAAGCACCCGACTTTCCTCGACAATACCTATACGACCAAGTTTATCGACAACACGCCTGAGCTGTTTGAATTCACCAAACGCCGTGACCGCGCCACAAAAATCCTGACCTATATTGCCGACATCACCGTGAACGGCCATCCCGAAACCGAAGGTCGCGCCAAGCCACCGGCGCATGCGCGCGAACCCGTTGTGCCGAAATTCGCCTTTGAAACGCCAGCCAAAGGCACACGTAATCTGTTGGAAGAAAAAGGCGCGCAAGCCGTTGCTGACTGGATGCTGGCACAGCCACAATTGCTGATCACCGACACAACAATGCGCGACAGTCACCAGTCCTTGCTGGCGACCCGTATGCGCTCAATCGATATGCTGAATGTTGCCGAAAGCTATGCGCATAATCTGCCGGAAATCTTCAGCATGGAATGCTGGGGCGGGGCGACCTTTGATGTGGCCTATCGTTTCTTGCAAGAATGCCCGTGGCAACGTCTGCGCGACCTGCGCAAGCGCATGCCAAACGTCATGACCCAGATGTTATTACGTGCCAGCAACGGCGTTGGCTACACCAATTATCCCGATAATGTCGTCGAGAAATTTGTCGATCAAGCCGCCAAATCCGGCGTCGATGTCTTCCGTGTTTTTGACAGCCTGAACTGGGTGGAAAACATGCGCGTCGCGATGGACGCCGTGATTGAAACCGGCAAGGTTTGCGAGGGGACAATTTGTTATACGGGCGATATCCTCGATCCGGATCGCGCTAAATATGACTTACAATATTACGTCAATATGGCCAAGGAATTGCAAGGGGCAGGGGCCCATATTCTGGGTCTGAAAGACATGGCCGGATTGCTAAAACCCGCTGCCGCCCGTGTACTAATCAAGGCCCTAAAAGAAGAGGTTGGCCTGCCGATCCATTTCCACACCCACGACACATCTGGCATCGCTGCTGGCACAATCCTCGCCGCCGCAGAAGCAGGTGTTGACGCCGTCGACGCGGCAATGGACGCGTTCTCGGGCAGTACTTCGCAACCTTGTCTTGGTTCGATCGTCGAGGCCATGCGTCACACCGACCGCGACACAGGTCTGGACATCGGCGCAATCCGTCAACTTTCCGATTATTGGGAGGCCGTGCGCACCCAATACACCGCCTTCGAGAGCGGCCTAGCCGCCCCCGCCTCCGAGGTGTATCTGCATGAAATGCCCGGCGGCCAGTTCACCAACCTCAAGGCACAAGCCCGCAGCCTAGGGTTAGAGGAACGCTGGCACGAAGTCGCGCAAACCTACGCCGATGTGAACCAGATGTTCGGCGATATCGTTAAGGTTACACCGTCCTCTAAAGTCGTAGGCGACATGGCATTAATGATGGTTTCCCAAGGGCTTACTCGCGCCGAAGTCGAGGACCCAGCCAAAGACGTGGCCTTCCCTGACAGCGTGATCGACATGCTTTCGGGTAACCTCGGTCAACCGGCTGGCGGCTTCCCTGATGGGATAGTCAGCAAGGTTCTGAAAGGTGCTAAACCCAGCACCACACGCCCCGGTGCCAGCATGAAACCTGCCGATTTGGAAGGCATCCGCGCCGAAGCATCCAAACAGCTCGACGGGTTCGAAATGGATGACGAAGATCTGTGCGGTTACCTGATGTACCCCAAGGTTTTCCTCGATTATATGGGCCGTCACCGCAGCTATGGTCCGGTCAGAACGCTGCCGACACCGATCTTCTTTTACGGGATGGAATCTGGTGATCAGACCAGCATCGAAATCGACCCCGGAAAAACGCTGGAATTGCGTCTGCAAACCGTCGGCGAAACCAACGAAGACGGCGACGTTCGCGTGTTCTTTGAGCTAAACGGTCAGCCGCGTGTCATCCGTGTACCCAACCGTAAAGCCGTGGCAACCACAACCAAACGCCAAAAAGTCGAAGACGGAAATCCGAACCATATCGGCGCACCAATGCCTGGTTTGGTGGCCAGCGTAATCGTCACCACAGGCCAAGAAGTCCACGAGGGTGATCTGCTATTAACCATCGAGGCCATGAAAATGGAAACCGGCATTCACGCCGACCGCGACGGTGTAATAAAGGCGGTTCATGTAACAACTGGCGCACAAATCGACGCCAAGGATTTGTTGGTGGAGCTGGAATAGCTCCGCCAATTACCGACCTGTCTGAACTGCGCGCTGTAACCGTTCGATCATATCGTCGATACCTTCATCAAGCGGGCCGCCATCGGCCATCCCGACGGCTTTGACCATTGTGATCATGTCCGGCACAGCCTCGACCCCGCCAAGGGTAATTACGCGCTTGATCAGGCGGCGCAATGTCTCGTCACGGTTATTGCCTTGTGCGGCCAGCCAGCGCCCGAAAACGATGAATTCTTCGGCGTCGACATCCGTACAATTGAAGGTGCTAACAGCTTGATCCATCATCACATCTTGTTCGGCTTTGGTGATGGCCCCATCCATTTCGGCAGCAATCGCCATGATCCCTGCCGCAACCAAACGTGCATCATCAACTCCGTCGATCGGGTGAACATTTGTGCGACGTTTATACTGAAACCGCCTTGCGGCAAGACGCACGTCATTGCCCATTTCCATTAAATCTTGTGCTGCATTTTTTGCATCTTTCATGCGATACATCCAATAGGCAGCGGCGGCTATGGCCCCGAGAACAGCAATAATAACTGGCATAATACACTCCGTAAATCAAAATCCACGTAAGCTTACCCGACCAGTTGCCGCCATTCAATCCCGACCGTTATTCAGCACTTTTGCGCCGTATATAGCGCGACAATGCGGCCAAGGTGCAAAACACGGCAAAAACAAAAGCGATAAAGCCAAAATACCAAATTTGTCCGGCCTGCGCATCCTCGGCATAAGATGCCGCAAACCCGCGCTTACCATAAGATGACGTCCCAATTGCCGCGGTTGCCAAAATCGCAAACCCCGCCGCCTGCATCATGGTAGAATTTGGTGTGCGCGGCAATTTCCAGTAGCTTAGCGCTGTCACCACAACGCCCCCTGCAATTCCGATATATGTCGCACTTGCCGACCACCACGGATGCGCGCCAAGTTGCACCCAAAGCCCCATGAAATGCGCCGCCAAAAGCAGCCCGCTTATCACCACCAGCACCAACAAAAAATTCTGGATTTTCATAATTCGTCCCCCGATTATTTACGTCGACTCTCGCGATATTTCGCCTTTGGGTCAAGTTCCCCTTAAGTAACTTCTGCGCGACTCGAAAAATTCACCAAACAGGCTCTTTTCCTCTTGTGCTTAATTTTCAAACCCGTATATATCCGCACACCCAAAGGATGCGGGCGTAGCTCAGTGGTAGAGCACTTCGTTGCCAACGAAGATGTCGAGAGTTCGAATCTCTTCGCCCGCTCCAATCTTCTCAAATTGGAACCGATCCGGCAGCACCCCGAATGAATTCGTGGAACGCTTGAATATGTGTCTGCTGCGAGGGCTGTGAAATATACTCTGCCGCAAACGAGATCTTGGCTGCTTTCCCATCCTTCAACACAATCGGCCGGGCACAATTAGCCGAAGGTCCCGCCAGTTTTGATGCAGGTAAAATCGTTGCGCCCATACCGATATCCGCCCATTCTTGCATGGAAACATAACTTAATGCTTGCCCCGGATAGAGGGTCAACGGAACTTCATGCGCCAAAAACATGTCCTGTATGATTTCCAAAAGCCCACACCCTGTCGGGCCCATAATAAACGTGTCCTCGGCGAGGTCGGCAAAATCAATTGGCTCCGTCGTACCGACGCAATCCTTCGGAACGTATAACAGCAATTCTGCATATAAAGGTGCCATGCTGCGCCCTGCATCAGCAGAACCTCGCACAGGGCGTATCATCACATCGAGCTGCCCGGGCGCCAGCCTGTTTTCGCCATCCTCCAGAAAACACTCTTTGCAGAACACCTCATAATCAGGATTTTCCGCAAAAAACGGCCCTACTATGTTGTTAACCCGTTGATAATCTGCTGACGGTGACATCCCCATGCGCAAAATTTTCCGCGCAGGATTTCGGAACGCTTCACTTGCTACGATAAGCTCCCGCTCATCCTCTAGCAATTGCGATATTTTTGGGCGCATATGCGCCCCATAACTCGATAGTGAAACAGTTCTGGTCGTTCGCTCAAACAACCTGCCACCTAGGCTTTCCTCCAACTGCGCAATACCGTTCGATAAGGTCGGCTGCGTCACGTGACAACGCGCAGCCGCAAGACTGAAGGAACCCGTTTCCGCCACGGCGGCAAAATATTTTAACTGTGAAAGTTTCATACCTATATTAAATATCTATTAATAAAATAGTCAAATACAATTTCTCTATTTATTGGCAACTTTCTAAGTTTCCCCTATGGCCCGCCATTTGGTTGGCCAATAGGAAAGGAATACAAATGAAGCTTCTCATCACTCTGATCGCGGTGGTCATCTCGGCAAATGCCGCATTCGCACAATCGGCCACCCGCACACCTGTTTATGAACTGGAATGGTCCCCGACACCCTTTGGCCCCCACTTATCGGTTGTCAGCCGTGACGCAGATTCCGACGCACATATCACCTATCTAAAATTTGCGCCGGGGATGGTTGCACCGCTGCACACACATACCGGCGATTATGTCGGCATTGTTCTATCGGGCGCATCAAAGCATTGGCTGCCAAACGTACCTGAAAGCGAGGTAATCCTTTCTGCTGGTTCACATTGGTCAATGCCCGGTGGTGTGGAGCATGTTAGTGAATGCCTGCCAGGCGTTGAATGTATTTTTATCCTCTATCAAGAACAGGCACTTGACCTTCTACTTGTTGACTGAAAATTGCGGGGGCGATCTGGTGTCGCCTCCCATATCTGCGCCGAAATTCGCTGAGTGGGGCGACGGGTAATCTACCCGACTTGATCCATTCCCCTCACTCCGCTACAAGCCCTCCCCATGAAACTCATAGCATCTTTCCTGATTTTGACCCTTGTCGTGGCCTGCGCAAAGCGCCCCGATATGGTCCGTAACAATTTCCGTTCCAACGCCCATGCTTGCCTGACCGAGGCAATATATTTTGAGGCCCGTGGCACCAGCCGTAAAGGCCAACGAGCCGTCGGCGAGGTGATCTTGAACCGCGTCTCGGACCAGCGGTTCCCTAGTTCCGTCTGCAGCGTTGTCGATGAACGTTCCCGCAGTGGCGCTTGTCAGTTTTCCTATCGTTGTGACGGTCGTTCCGAAGAATTCGGCAATCAATCCGATCTGGCCATCGCCAAAAGCATCGCCCGTGAATTGCTTACTGACCGTGGTCGCGACATCACCAAAGGCGCGTTATTCTTCCATGCGGCATCCATGGCTCCGGGTTGGTTCGGGACATTACGAAAACATGGGAAATTCGGTGGAAATATTTTTTATAGTCGCTGATCGTCCGTTCAAAACGTATATACGCGTTATATACAGATACTATACGCGTTATATACGGCTATTTCCCCTCTTGATCCCGACGTGAATGCGGTGCATTTTGCGCGTCATGGCTAAACTATATTTCAACTACTCGACCATGAATGCGGGCAAAAGCACGATCCTTTTGCAGGCCGCCTATAATTACCGTGAACGCGGCATGGAAACCTATCTGATCACGGCCAAACTGGATGATCGCGCTGGCACCGGCATTGTCGGCAGCCGCATCGGGATTGAGGCAGAGGCAGACTTGTTCGATGCCAAAAGTGATTTATTATCAATGGTTTCCGCACGAATGGCCCAAGGCTCAATCGCCTGCGTTCTGATAGACGAGGCCCAGTTCTTAACCGAATCTCAGGTTTGGCAACTGGCCAGCGCCGTCGATAATTTGAAAATTCCGATCATGACTTACGGCTTACGTGTTGATTTCATGGGCAAATTATTCCCGGGCTCCGCAACCTTACTGGCAATAGCCGATGAAATGCGCGAAATCCGCACCATCTGCCATTGCGGCAAAAAAGCCACCATGGTCGTGCGCCAAGACGATTCCGGCAAGGTTCTAACCGGCGGCGATCAGGTGCAAATCGGCGGCAACGAAACCTATGTAAGTCTATGTCGTCGTCATTGGCGCGAAGCTGTAGGTCATTGATTTCAAATATTATTTTCGCTCATAGGACACGAAACTATCTGACTTAGCTTGCATCTCGGGGCTTCCGGCAACCACAATATCTGCGTGCCGCATCGGGTCATCACGCTCCAAATACGCGTCTTCTTCGGTCATCCACCCGCGCCAAAGTTCCAACGCCTCAACCCCGTCCCGCTCCAACCCCCGCTTCAAGCGCGTTTCACGGTCCGCTTCCATATAAATCCGATAGGTCAGGAATTCCCGAAACTCGGCGCGCGAACTGCTAACCCCTTCAACAATAACATATAATTGTGGTTCAACTTCAAGCCATTCGGCCAATTTTCGTGTTCCCCAGTCATACCTTTGATAGCGTGCCACACCGTTTCGCCGTAACGGTTCCATCACCTGCTCAGTCATCCGAGGATACCAGTCTAACACATTGTTCCAACTCGCAAAATCATCCGTATGCACAACCGGACAGCCAAGCAGTTTCCCAAGCCTCGCCGCAAAGGTAGATTTGCCCGATCCACCACAGCCGTCAATTGCAATAATTTCCGTTGTCATTCCGGCGGGACGCGGCGCATTTGAGATCGCGGAGTGCAGCGCCGAAAATCTAACTATTGTTTCCTGCATTGCGGGCTATTCCTTTGAAATTAGTGCATTTTTCCGCCGACGGGTACATCCTGATCGGGCTTTAACAATACCACTTCACCGTCCGCATCTGGCACGCCAAGTACCAGAAACTCCGACATAAATTTCCCGATTTGCCGAGGCGGAAAATTCACCACCCCTAGCACCAACCGCCCTACTAATTCTTCAGGCGTATAATGCACAGTGATCTGCGCGGAGGTCTTTTTCTCCCCAATCTCAGGCCCAAAATCGACCCACAGCTTCGTCGCCGGCTTACGTGCTTCCGGATAGGGTTCGGCATGCAAAACCCGCCCCACACGAATGTCAGTTTTCAGGAATGTGTCAAAATCCAACTCACTCATCCTATTCTCCAAGCTCGCGACTGCGATCAGCCGCCGCCTTTACAGCCCGTTGTAATAGAACAGGAAATCCGTCTGATGCCATCAAAATCTCCAACGCCGCTGCTGTCGTTCCACCGGGGCTCGTGACATTAACCCGCAATTCTGAAGGGCTTTCTGCAGCCCGCTCCGCCAATTCGCCAGCCCCGCCAACCGTGGCTTTTGCCAGCTTCATCGCCAATTCCGCAGGTAGCCCTTCGGCCGCCCCAGCGGCTGCCAGTGTTTCGATCAGGTGGAACACATAAGCTGGACCAGAACCGGACACCGCCGTTACCGCATCCATCTGTGCCTCATTATCAAGACGCACGGTTTGTCCGACGGCTTGCAACAATTCATCGGCCATCGACATTGCCGAGGCGTCAGTTTTATCGTTACCAATCAATGCGGTAATGCCCCGCCCAACCGCCGCAGGCGTATTGGGCATTGCGCGAATGATTGGTGTATCTGGTCCCAGGATTTCAGCAAATGCCGCAATTGGTGTCCCCGCCGCAATCGACAAAAACACCGTTTTACCACCGCCCAAAGCTGCGATTTGTGGCAACGCTTCGCCCATCATTTGTGGTTTCACAGCAATGATACAAATCGCCGGGGTGGCGGGAAGGGGCGTGTTCAAATGCACACCCAGACCCTGCAACCAGTTTGACGGGTAGGGGTCCATCACAAAAACCGAACTTGCCGGCATTCCATTTGCCAGCCAGCCCTTCAACATCGCCGATCCCATCTTGCCGCAACCCAGCAAGACCAGACCTTTTTCCTTAACATTTTGCAGCATATTTTTAGGCCCGCCCGTAGGCTTCCTCCATCGCGATTTTCATAGCATCGACAGGAGAACTATCACCCCAACAAACCACTTGAAAGGCTGGATAATATCTTTCGCATGCCATCACCGCGCACCCGACCATATCGTCAATCTGGGTTGCTGAAACTGTGGCATCCCCGGCCAGATTTAGGCCATATCTATAGACCATCATCTTTTGCTCGCGCCAAATACTAAACGCCCCGGTCCAGCACCGATCATTGGCGCGGTTCAGCAGGTCGTAAAGGCCAAAAATCTTGTCCTCGGGCGGGTCCATATCGAAGGTGCAGATGATGCGCAGCATTTCGTCTTGCGCATTCCAAGCCAGTGACAGCGAATAATTCGCCCATGTGCCTTCGATAATCATCGCTATTTGATCGTCCGCGACGCGATCGAAATCCCATTCGTAATGTGTCGCAATATGTTCAACAATATCAATTGGGTGATGATCGTCCGTGGTCAATTCCTGTTCGACAATGTTCATTGCAATGCCTCGTTCTGGTCCGGTGGCAGTGAAGCCTTCATTTTGATGGATCCACTAGAGCTGGCGGTATCACGCTAGTCTCATACGAGATATGGTGGTCTGAAATGAGATTTTAGTAAAGGTAAAATTGCAAGAAAACACAAAAAATCCCCTGTCGCCAAGCAATCAGGGGATCAATATGTCGTTATTTTTTGGGTGTAGTTTTCGTCGCGGCCCGCGGTTTACGCTTTGGCTTGGCCTCCAGCTTTTCGAGACGTGCCAATAGCGAGGCGTTTTCTTCGCGGGCTTTTACTGCCATTTCACGCACTGCATCAAATTCTTCACGCGTAACAAAATCCCTATCCGCCATCCAGCGGTCAATCATGGACTTCATTGCGGTTTCGGCTTCGGATTTCGCGCCTTGGGCCACGCCCATCGCGTTATTCATCAGTTGCGACATATCGTCGAAAATCTTGTTACGGCTTTGCATTTGGGCCTCCATTTCAATCACGTTAAACACTATATGGTCATCTGAAGCGGTTTTGCCAAGGTCTGCCTTGACTTTAGCGCGTTAGAGCCGGATCAAACGTTAACTGGAGGGACCAATGCTGTTAACTTTACCATTCCCGAATATCGATCCCGAAATATTTGCCATCGACCTGTTCGGGTTCCATCTGGCGCTGCGCTGGTACGCATTGGCCTATATCGCCGGACTGGTGATTGGCTGGCGGATAGTTGTGCGAATGATGCGTCGCACCGACATTTGGGGTGGCGAGGCCCCAACAACTGCCGAAAAGGCCGAGGATTTGTTGACTTGGCTGGTGCTCGGCGTCGTTTTTGGCGGGCGTATCGGTCATGTGCTGTTCTACAACCCCGAGATTTTACAGCACCCCGCCGACATCCTGAAAGTCTGGGAGGGGGGCATGTCCTTCCATGGTGGGTTCCTTGGCGTTGTGGTCGCGGTGTTTATCTTTACCAAGATTAACAAAATTTCGTTTTGGTCACTGGCGGATGCCCTCGTTGTTGTTGCTCCAATTGGCTTATTCTTGGGCCGCATTGCCAATTTCATAAAGCCGGAACTATGGGGCCGCCCGACAAATGTGCCTTGGGCTGTGTATTTCCCTGATCCGGTCGCAATGACCTGCCCGGATACATGGTTAACACTTTGCACGCGTCATCCAAGTCAACTGTATGAGGCTGCATTAGAGGGCATCGTGTTAGGGCTGGTTTTATTCCTACTGGCCTATCGTCGTGGGTTGTTGAAATTTCCAGCAAGGGCAACGGCTATCTTTTTCTTCGGCTACGGTATTTCCCGCGTATTAGTCGAAGGATTTCGGCAAGCTGACGCACAGTTCGTGACGCCGGATAATCCGTTTGGCCATGTGGTGTTGGGCATGACACAGGGCCAGCTATTGTCACTGCCGATGGTTGTGATTGGTCTAATACTGTTTGGCTGGACCCTGCGTAAAACATGACCGCACTTTCGGATATTATTCGGGCACGCGCGCCCGTTAACATTGCCGAATATATGGAGCTGTGTCTGGCGCATCCTGCCCACGGATATTACCAGACCCGCGACCCGTTTGGGAGCGATGGGGATTTTGTGACAGCGCCCGAAATCAGCCAGATGTTTGGTGAAATGCTAGGGCTGTGGTTAATGCAAGTCTGGGCTGATCAAGGGCGGCCAGCGCGGATTATTTTGGCCGAACTGGGGCCGGGGCGCGGTACGTTGATGGCAGATATTTTGCGGGTAGCAAAGGCGCTGCCCGAGTTTCTGGAAGCAGCCGAAATTTGGTTGGTTGAGACCAGTCCCGTACTACGTAAAAAACAAGCCGAAGCTCTGGGGGATGGGGTTAATTGGGTGGACAAGATTGTTGATCTGCCTGATGGCCCGTTATTTCTGATCGCAAATGAATTCTTTGACGCATTGCCGATCCAGCAATTCCGTCGAGTCGACGCTTTCTGGCAGGAACGAATGGTCACTGCCGAGTTCGCCGAAACTTTCGCGCGCCCTTTGGCCCGACCCGATTTGGATGAAACGTTTCCTTTATTGAGCGAAAGCAAGCTGGTTGAAACCTCGCAATTGTCACATAGCATTGCCGGTGAAGTCGGACAACGGATCAATAGGCATGGCGGTGCGGCGCTGTTTATAGATTACGGCGAATGGGACGGGGTTGGCGACACTTTGCAAGCGGTGCAAAAGCATCAGGCCGTCGATGCGTTTGACCACCCGCACGGGCTAGCGGATTTGACCGCGCATGTAAATTTTTCGGCCCTCGCGAATGCCGCTGGAGGGCAGACACCATTTGCCACTCAAGGGGATTTTCTGCAACGGATCGGGATCAATGAACGTGCGCAGACGCTTGCTAAAACTGCGCCGGATGATGTCGCCAAGGCACATCACCGCTTGACCCATACGGACGAAATGGGGAACCTGTTTAAGGTGATGGCGATCCTGCCCCAAACCGCCCTTGTTGCGCCTGGATTTGAATATGACACTGACAATTCTTACTGACCCTATCCTTGGCGACACGCCGCATGGATTCTTTACGCGCACGGGCGGGGCATCCTCGGGGGTGTTCAAAGGGTTGAATTGCGGGCATGGGTCCAGCGATCAAACCACAGCGGTTGCTACAAACCGGGCGCGGGTCGCTGAGGCCATGAATGTTGCGCCGAAAGCGCTGGTTTCCGTTTATCAGGTGCATTCGAATGATGTGGTCGAGGTGCGTGCCCCTTTGCTTGGGGACCTGCCCAAAGTTGATGCGATGGTCACCAACGTTCCTGACATAGCTCTTGGTATTTTGACCGCCGATTGTGCGCCCATTCTGTTTTCAGATACGGTCGCGGGGGTCGTTGGTGCGGCCCATGCTGGTTGGAAAGGGGCCTTATTGGGGGTCACTGACAGGACCGTAGAGGCAATGGAAAAACTTGGCGCGACACGTGAAAATATTTCGGCTTCGGTTGGCCCGTGTATTAGTCAGGCAGCCTATGAGGTCGGGCCGGATTTTTTCGAGAACTTTGCCGATGAGGATCACGCTTACACGCGGTTTTTTACTAATGGCGAAGGCGACAGGATGCTATTTGATTTACCGTCATTTGTGCTGAGCAAGCTGCGCAATGCCGAAGTGGATTCTAGCTGGATCGGTCGCTGCACTTTCAGCGAACCAAACCATTTCTATTCTTATCGTCGAGCGACACATGCTGGGGAAGCCGATTACGGACGGCTGATTTCGGTGATCAAGGTTTAGCTTTGTTCTTTCGTTTCTTGTCCATTTTTTCTAGCCGACCAAGCAAACGTTGTAGCTTACGTTCCAGTTTTGTGCGGTTCATAAATTTTGACCATGTCGCGTATTTGATGACGTTTGAATCGCCCAAACCATCCACAACAACAAGTTCGAATTCCGAACCTTTCCGGCGAACCAAAATATTTCCAGCGCCTTCATCGCGCAGCAATACGTGATTGTCACCGAATATTTTATACAAGGCTTTCAATGGTTCCGTCAGATCTTCGGGCATTCCTTTTTTGACGTGTTCGCGCAGCGTATGGCTGGTTTGACCATCTTCGTTCAATACTCGTTCAGCGATAATCGCGGGGCCCATGCTGGTTTCTGTGTACCCGTAGACTTCACAAATATTTGAACGTAAAAATGGGTGGCGATCCCGGAATTTGGTGTTTTCCACTAAATCCCTGCGGTTGGCAGCAAAGCGTGATGTGGGGGCCAGACGGCGGAACCACCGACGCTTTTGGATCATTTTCGGCGTGTGCCCGGGGCGATAGATTTTCAGAATCTTGGTTGGGTCATCGGGATGTATATATACATAGCGCGTTGCGCCTTTACCCACAAATTGACCTTCATCAATTTCAATCATTTTGCCCTCTTTCACAGGCGAAACTTAGGAGTTCGCACGTGCTGAATTTTTAATACGACTCGCGATATATGGGGGAAATGTCTAATCCGCAAGCGGCACGCCCGGCTCGTCCTTGCCGCACCGAATAACGAGCGAGGTTTTGACGCTGGCAACATTTGGTGCCGCCGTAAGCCGTTCGGTTAGAAAAGTCTGGAATGCTGTCAGGTCGGGGGCCACACACTTCAAGATGAAATCGATCTCGCCGTTTAACATGTGGCATTCGCGAACATAGGGCAGCTCGCGCGCACGTTCCTCGAAGGCCGCTAAATCGGATTCGGCTTGCGAATGCAGGCCTACCATCGCAAATACCTGCACCTCGAACCCTAGTTCCTGCGCGTTTAGGTCTGCGTGGTATCCTTGGATTAAACCCGCTTCTTCCAATGATCGAACACGGCGCAGACACGGTGGCGCGGATATTCCAACACGTCTAGACAGCTCCACATTGGTCATGCGGCCGTCGCCCTGAAGCTCCTGTAAAATTTTCATATCGATGGAATCGAGTTTGGACCCAGCCATAATTTCCCCTTCGTAGCTAATCACGATATTAGCCATATTGCTCGCTACGCGCAATAATATTTCGCACATCACGTGGCACATTCGCACCTTCACAGGGGGCGTGGCAGCCCCTATATACATCTTGAAACATTTTATTTGAGGGCTATTGCCATGACTGAAACTCGCCACACCCGTCTTCTTATCATTGGTTCCGGGCCTGCTGGATATACTGCAGGTGTTTACGGATCGCGCGCAATGCTGGAACCAATTCTGGTGCAAGGCATCCAACCCGGCGGACAATTGACGATCACGACAGAGGTCGAAAATTGGCCCGGTGAAACCGAAATTCAAGGCCCTGATCTGATGGTCAAGATGGAAGAACATGCCCGCGCTGCCGGCACTGAAATCATTACCGATCACATTGACGAACTGGATTTATCCAAACGTCCCTTCACTGCCAAAGGCGGCAGTGGCACGACCTATACTGCGGATGCTGTGATCTTGGCCACAGGTGCGCAAGCGCGATGGTTGGGGCTGGATACCGAAGAAAAATTCAAGGGTTTCGGTGTTTCGGCCTGTGCAACCTGTGACGGTTTCTTTTATCGCGGACTGGAAGTCGTGGTGATTGGCGGCGGCAATACGGCTGTTGAAGAAGCTTTGTTTTTGACAAAATTCGCTAGCAAAGTGACATTGATCCATCGTCGCGATGAATTGCGCAGCGAGAAAATCCTTGAGAATCGCCTGATGAAAAACGAAAAGATCGAACCCCTTTGGTTCCATGAGTTGGTTGAGGTGATCGGCGAAGACAATCCGCTTGGCGTCGAAGGTGTTCGCGTTAAACACACGAAAACCGGCGAGATTACGGAAATTCCCTGCAAAGGCGTGTTCGTGGCAATCGGTCATGCGCCAGCGTCTGAATTGGTGAAAGACCAGTTAGAAACGCATATGGGTGGGTATGTGGTTACGAAACCAGACAGCACGGAAACTTCGATTCCCGGCGTGTTTGCAGCCGGTGATTTAACAGATCATAAATATCGCCAAGCGGTGACATCCGCCGGAATGGGCTGCATGGCTGCACTAGAAGCGGAACGGTTTCTAGCTGCCGAAGAGTGAGCCACACAATACAAATAACCGGCACTTATTGGCGGATGAAATTTCTGAGCGAAGCGGATGATATTCTTG
Source organism: uncultured Rhodobacterales bacterium (assembly GCA_964649035.1). GTDB lineage: Bacteria > Pseudomonadota > Alphaproteobacteria > Rhodobacterales > Rhodobacteraceae > NORP23. The sequence goes on along the minus strand of CAZYMT010000004.1, from coordinate 21,408 downwards.
AACCGGTTCGCTCAATCGAGGGGCGCTCGCATTACGGCAGACAGCGGACCATGTACCTGTCCGAAACGCCGGAAGGTTGCGAGATAGCTACAAAAATTTACCGGAGAAATGATGACCCGTTACGGGGAATTTTCCCGCTGTTAGTAAATGAGGCTCGTATCGTGGATTTGCGCGATATTGAGGCGACTGAGGCCCTTGGTATCGATCGAACCCATCGCCAGGCAAATTGGCAAGAAATTCGAAAGCAAGGTTTGCCCTCTCCAACATGGGAGATTTCGGATCGGGTGCGCACGCTGGGGCTGGACGGGATGTTGTATGAATCGCGCAGTAAACCCTCATTGACGCATCTAATATTATTTCGCTGGAACCAGACGAATGCGCCGAATTTGGAGCGGGCAGGCGACCCAATATCCCCTTCGAATGAATAGGTCGTGCAGGTGTTTTCACGATCCAAGATAGTGCTAATTCATGATCTTCGCGGGAATGTTCTGATCGACACGGCAAGAGGCGGAAAGGTTCCTAGCGTCAGAAGGTTAATCGGTAATCAGGTCCAATTCGGCGTTTAGACGCTTAATCGAGTTCTAAGTCACCGAAAACGACATCTCTGCATTGAATTTTGCTATCAAAACAGGCTAGACGGGCCACGAAATGCCCTCGTCTTTGAAAGTGATAGTTATGACAACGCAAAACTCTACGCCTATCCCCGAGCTTTATGTATCGCATGAAAGCGCGGAAAAATTGAAGTTGGAAGCTGCGGATCTGCCTAGCTGGGATCTGACCGCACGGCAAATGTGTGATCTGGAATTGTTGATGAATGGCGGGTTTAACCCGCTAAAAGGCTTTCTGAGCGAAGCTGATTATAACGGTGTTGTGGATAGTATGCGCCTAAGCGATGGATCGCTTTGGCCAATGCCTATCAACCTTGATATTGACGAGAAATTCGCGGGAACCATCGAGGCGGGCCAAGATATCGCACTGCGCGATCCCGAAGGCGTGATCCTGGCGATTCTGTCGGTTACTGACAAATGGACCCCAAATAAAACGCGCGAGGCCGAGGCGGTTTATGGCGCAGACGATCTGGCACATCCAGCAGTGAATTATTTGCACAATACTGCGGGCACTGTTTATCTGGGCGGGCCGATTATCGGCATCCAAGCGCCTGTGCATTATGATTATCGTGGTCGTCGTAATACACCGAACGAGCTGCGGGCCTATTTCCGTAAGATGGGTTGGCGTCGCGTTGTCGCTTTCCAAACCCGCAACCCGCTGCACCGCGCGCATCAGGAACTGACGTTCCGCGCCGCTAAAGAAGCGCAAGCAAACCTGTTGATCCATCCGGTTGTTGGTCTGACCAAGCCCGGCGATATTGACCATTTCACCCGCGTTCGTTGTTACGAGGCGGTGCTGGATAAATACCCTTCCTCCACAACTTCGTTGTCATTGCTAAATCTTGCAATGCGCATGGGCGGCCCTCGTGAGGCGGTTTGGCATGGTTTGATCCGCGCCAATCATGGCTGCACCCATTTCATCGTTGGTCGCGATCATGCTGGCCCCGGCAAGAATTCTGCCGGGGACGATTTTTATGGTCCGTATGATGCGCAGGAATTGTTCCGTAAGCATGAGGATGAAATCGGCGTTGAAATGGTTGATTTCAAACATATGGTTTATGTGCAGGAAAAAGCCCAATATGAACCAATCGACGAGGTCGAAAAAGGCCTGACAGTCTTGAATATCTCGGGCACTGAACTGCGCCGCCGTTTGGCCGAAGGTCTGGAAATTCCGGATTGGTTCTCGTTCCCGAATGTGGTTGAGGAATTGCGTCGCACGCGCCCTGCCAAATCCAAACAAGGGTTTACAGTGTTTTTCACAGGGCTTTCGGGGTCAGGGAAGTCAACGATAGCCAACGCTTTGATGGTGAAACTGATGGAAATGGGTGGACGTCCGGTGACGTTGCTCGACGGCGATGTGGTTCGTAAAAACCTGTCCTCCGAACTCGGTTTCTCTAAGGAGCATCGCGATCTTAACATTCGCCGCATTGGCTATGTTGCTAGCGAAATCACCAAGAATGGTGGCTTGGCAATTTGTGCGCCGATTGCACCATATACTGCAACGCGCCGTGCTGTCCGTGAGGATGTTGAAGCATTCGGAACGTTCGTTGAAGTGCATGTTTCAACATCACTAGAGGAATGTGAGCGTCGTGACCGCAAGGGTTTGTATAAGTTGGCACGAGAAGGCAAGATCAAAGAGTTCACTGGAATTTCTGATCCTTACGAGGCACCAGAAAAGGCAGAACTGGTTCTGGATACCGAACATGTTGACGTGGATAACTGCGCCCATCAGGTGATCCTGAAGTTGGAACAGCTTGGTTTGATCACCGCTTAAGACAATAAAAAATGCGCGGGTCGGAAAGGGAACCCCGCGCATTTTTTGAAATCACCGCGTTAGCAGCATTTTCGATGTAGCGCGCCAGTGCTATCAGCCTGATCAGGGACCTACGGGCAAGGCATTGCGCTCTAGTTGTGGAATTGCCAGCTAAGGCGTTTTGGGGTGTCCTTTATACTTGTTACCAGCTTACACAAACAACTCTAGGCACCTGCCGTGAGTTGTGTTTCTAAATACGGGACATTGGTTTACAAAGTCTTAATACTTCGCGACAAATTTTGTGATATATTTCTGCGAAGGGAGCGCGAATGACTAATCCAGAGATGGGACATAAAGAAATTCTTCGCCTTGAGCTGAAGGTTTTTGAGCGGGAGCACCGCGATTTGGACGAGGCAATTGCGGCTTTGTCGGAATCACGCACGGCTGAACCGTTGACCTTGCGACGCCTTAAAAAGAAAAAGCTGGCGCTAAAAGATAAAATAGCGCGGATCGAAGATGAATTGACCCCTGACATTATAGCCTGACTTAACCTTGCACCAACCCATCCATTGGCTATAGTGCGCGCTTCTTGAGCTAGAGGGCAGAACATGACCCAACCTAAAATCGGCATCATTATGGGCAGTCAATCCGATTGGTCGACAATGCGCGAGGCCGCCAATATTCTTGATGAGCTCGGCGTGGCTTATGAGCGCAAAATCATATCTGCTCACCGCACGCCGGACCGCCTGTGGGAATACGGCAAAACGGCTGTCAATCGCGGGTTGCAGGTGATTATCGCCGGCGCTGGCGGCGCGGCGCATTTACCTGGCATGATGGCCTCTAAAACTATTGTGCCGGTGCTGGGTGTACCCGTTCAAACCAAGGCTTTGTCGGGGGTGGATTCGTTATATTCAATTGTGCAAATGCCCAAAGGATTTCCTGTCGGCACTATGGCGATTGGCGCGGCAGGCGCGGCAAATGCTGGCTTGATGGCGGCGGCGATATTGGCGAATGGGGATACGGCGTTGGCGAAACGATTGAGCGCTTGGCGGGCGGCATTGGCTGCCTCCATTCCGGATGAACCGCATGACTGATCGTCTGGCCCCAAACGCAACTATTGGAATTCTGGGCGGCGGGCAGCTGGGCCGGATGTTGTCGATGGCAGCGGCGCGGCTGGGGTTAAAGACGCATATATTCGAACCGGGGGCGAACCCGCCTGCGGGGGATGTAGCCGCGAAGGTCACAACCGCCGAATATTCGGATATTGCAGCTTTGCAGGCTTTTGCCAATTCCGTTGATGTCATCACCTTCGAGTTCGAAAATATCCCGACCGAGGCGCTTGATGCTTTGCCAAATGTACGCCCCGGACGGAATGCGTTGGCCGTGTCCCAAGACCGGATTGCCGAGAAAGATTTTTTGACAGGGCTTGGGCTGAATATAGCGCCTTTTGCGCAGGTGGATAGCTTGGATGATCTGACGGCCGCGCTTACGAAAATCGGAACGCCCGCTATCCTTAAAACCCGTCGCTTTGGTTATGACGGCAAGGGGCAGGTGTGGATCACGGATCCGACGCAAGCGGCAGATGCTTTTGCGGCACTAAAAGGTGCCCCCGCCGTACTGGAAGGTTTCGTTGATTTCGAGCGCGAAATATCGGTGATTGCCGCGCGTGGCCTTGACGGAGCCGTGGTTTGTTATGACCCCGGCGAGAACGTCCACAAGGACGGCATTCTGGATACAACGACAGTTCCCGCGACACTTAAAGCTGGGCAGTATATGGATGCGGTTTTACTAGCTGGAAACATCCTCAATGCGCTCGATTATGTCGGGGTTATGGGGGTGGAGCTGTTCGTGACGCCGAAGGGTCTGATCGTTAATGAAATAGCGCCGCGGGTGCATAATTCCGGTCATTGGACCCAAAATGGCTGCGTGATCGACCAGTTTGAGCAACATATCCGTGCCGTGGCTGGTTGGCCGCTTGGCGATGGGCAGCGGCATTCAGATGTGGTGATGACCAATCTGATTGGCGACGATATTCTGGGTGTGGATCATGCTGATGCAGGGCTGCATCTATACGGTAAGGCTGATGTTAAAGCGGGCCGTAAAATGGGCCATTTTAACAAAGTCAGCCCCAAGACATAAAAAAAGCGCCGCAGAAATTGCAGCGCTTTTCTAGAATAATTCGACTTAACCGTAAACGGATTCTTTGCCAAAATGTTTAGTTAGCATGTAATATACAACCGCGCGGTATTTGTTGCGGTTGGATTGGCCGTAAGTTGTCAGGACGGATTTAATACCTTCCATCAATTCAGGGCTATCGGACATGCCAAGCTTCTTGATCAGGAAGTTGTTTTTCACGGTTTCCAGTTCGGAATCCTGCGTGCCAGCAACGGTTGACGCATCGTCGTTGTAGATCGCAGGGCCACAGCCGATTGTGACTTTGGTCAAAAGATCCATATCTGCGGTCATCCCGCATTTCTCTTTCAGGTCTGCTGCATAAATTGCAATAAGATCGTCACGTTTGCTCATACCCATGCTCCTTGTTTTGTCGGGCTTTCTGCCCTGTTGAAGTATTACAACCTAAGCGTAAGGCATGGGGCGGTTTTTCTCAACAATTAATGCGTGAGCTAGTCCCGCGCGGGCTTTGCTGAAAACACTGCCAAGAACACGCCACCGAAAATCAGCGCCGAGGCCAAGGCAAAACCCCAATTGGCGCTTTCCCCTAGGAATAGAATACCACCGCCAAGTGCGATTATCGGGACGGTTAGTTGCAAAATTGCGGCCAGACTGCTGTCGAGCTTTGGCAAGACGGAATACCAGATCGCGTAACCAAGACCCGAGGCCAACGCGCCGGATGCCGTGGCCAATAACACACCATTCAGGGTGGTCGGAATATCGGAGGGTAGTATCAGCCACAAGACAACGCCAACAGGGGCGGCATAGATGAAATTCATTGCCGTGGCGTAAAGGGGTTCGGATATTATGCGCCCTCGCAATGAATATATTCCCCAGCTAATTGCCGCAATTGTCATGAGTAATGCGCCGATTGGATCAGGGGCTGCGGCACCTGGTGCGAACAGTATTGCAAGGCCAGACATCCCTAATATAGTGCCGATCCAGCGGAATAGATGCGGGCGCTCGCCGCTGATCAATGCACCTGCGAACATGGTGATCTGCACGCCGCCAAACAGGATCAATGCTCCGATACCAGTATCAAGGGTGATATAGGCAAACGAAAATGCTACTGCGTAGAATAGCAAGGCGAAGGCCGAAATCGGGTTTTGGAAGGTTGGAAGGCGACGTAAACCGCGCCGGAATGCCGTCAACAGAACCAGCGTTACCGCACCCGCAAACAACCGAATTGCGATAAACGCTTCCGGTCCTATTTGCCCTTGGGCTAGCGCAAATTTTGTCAAAACTGAATTTGCAGCGAAAGCGACCAAAGCAAGATATGTGAGAAAAGTCACATTCATCTACTTCTTTAACTATGTACGATGTCGGAATTCTATCGAAATCGAGGTAATCATTAAGAAGTGATCCATTCCCCCAAAATAGTGAGTTGCGGAAATTGCCGTCGTCGCTCTACTATAGGTTGAATAGTGAGGGCAATACAATGGGATATATTGTGATCGGGGCCTATAAACCCCATGTCGGCGAGATTAACGCTCTGTCCGATATTTTGGAGACACATGTCGATGTGCTGAGATCCGAGGGTTTAGTGACCAAACGCGAACATATCGTGATGCAAGCAAAAGACGGTACTTTTATCGAGATTTTCGAATGGGTGTCCGAGTATTCACGGGAATTGGCGATCCGAAATCCGGTGGTTGTTGCCGTTTGGACCGAGATGGACAAGATCTGTACATATATTCCGGCTTCACGTGTGCCGGAAATGGATAATTTGTTTTCGGAACTTATTGCGATAAACTAAAAAGGGGAACCGAAGCTCCCCTTTTCATTATTAAGATGCGTGGGCTTACATCATGCCGCCCATGCCACCCATGCCGCCCATGTCAGGCATACCACCGCCAGCGCCGGCTGGTGCTGGTTTGTCTGCAACCATGGCTTCGGTGGTGATCAGAAGACCCGCGATGGAACCCGCGTCTTCAAGTGCTGTACGCACCACTTTCGCAGGGTCAATCACGCCGAAATCGAACATGTTGCCATATTCTTCGGTTTGCGCGTTGAAGCCGAAATTAGCATCGTCGCTTTCGCGAATTTTGCCAGCAACTACAGCGCCGTCAACACCAGCATTGTCAGCAATCTGACGAAGCGGAGCCTCAAGAGCGCGACGGATGATGTTGATTCCAGCATCTTGATCAGCGTTAACGCCTTTCAGATCAGCCAATTTCTTGGCAGCCTGCATCAATGCAACGCCACCGCCAACGATAACGCCTTCTTGAACGGCCGCACGGGTCGCATTCAGGGCATCGTCAACACGGTCTTTACGCTCTTTTACTTCGATCTCGGTAGCACCACCAACACGGATGATTGCAACGCCGCCAGCCAATTTGGCTACACGTTCTTGCAGTTTCTCGCGGTCATAGTCGGAAGTGGTTTCTTCGATCTGTGTACGGATCTGGCCAACACGTGCTTCGATTTCGGCTTTCTCGCCGGCACCGTCAATGATGGTTGTCTCGTCTTTAGTGATCGTGATTTTCTTGGCAGTACCAAGCATGTCGATAGTTACTTTTTCAAGTTCCATGCCTAGTTCTTCGGAAATCACCTGACCACCAGTTAGAACGCCGATATCTTGCAACATCGCTTTGCGACGATCGCCAAAACCAGGCGCTTTAACAGCTGCGATTTTCAAGCCGCCGCGCAATTTGTTCACAACCAAAGTTGCAAGCGCTTCGCCGTCAACGTCTTCGGCAATGATAAGAAGTGGTTTGCCGGATTGGATAACAGTTTCCAAAAGTGGAACCATTGGCTGTAGGGAAGACAGTTTCTTCTCATGCAACAACACTAGACAATCTTCCATTTCTGCAAGCATTTTGTCAGGGTTAGTGATGAAGTAAGGGGACAGGTAACCGCGCTCGAACTGCATGCCTTCTACAACGTCTGTTTCAGTTTCCAGACCTTTGTTTTCTTCAACAGTGATAACACCGTCATTGCCAACACGCTGCATTGCGTCAGCGATTTGGTTGCCGATAGCAGCTTCGCCATTGGCGGAGATTGTGCCAACTTGTGCAACTTCGTCGCTGTCTTTAACTTCGCGAGACATTTCTTTGATCGACTTAACAACGTCAGCAACCGCAAGGTCGATACCGCGTTTTAGATCCATCGGGTTCATGCCAGCAGCAACCGATTTCATGCCTTCGCGAACGATCGCTTGGGCCAAAACTGTTGCAGTGGTTGTGCCGTCGCCAGCTGTGTCATTGGTGCGCGAAGCCACTTCTTTGACCATCTGCGCGCCCATGTTTTCGAACTTGTCTTCTAGTTCGATTTCTTTGGCAACTGTCACACCGTCTTTGGTGATGCGCGGTGCGCCGAAAGATTTGTCGATAATGACGTTGCGACCTTTAGGGCCCAATGTCACTTTTACGGCGTCAGCCAGAATATCAACACCAGCCAGCATACGATTGCGTGCGTCTGTGCCGAATTTTACGTCTTTTGCAGCCATGTTGGATGCTCCTTAAAATTGGGTCGCTTAGGCGATGATGCCTAGGATGTCGGATTCTTTCATGATCAACAGGTCTTCGCCGTCGAGCTTGATTTCAGTACCTGACCATTTGCCGAACAAGATTTTATCGCCAGCTTTGACGTCCATCGCAATGCGTTCGCCGTCTTCGTCACGTGCGCCTGCACCAATAGCGATAATTTCGCCTTCGGATGGTTTTTCTTTTGCTGCGTCTGGAATGATTAGACCGCCAGCTGTTTTTTCTTCGCCTTCAAGACGACGAACCACAACACGGTCGTGCAAAGGTGTGAATGCCATGTGGATGCTCCTATGAGTATACCAAATTAAGGTGGACTTCTTTAACTTTAGCACTCGCCACCGTTGAGTGCTAACAGAAGTTAGGTAGGATGGGGCAGTGGTAGAGTCAAGGGGCGCTCCCGCTTGTCGAATAGCTGATTGAAAATCAGCCATCTCCCGTTGGGCTGGGCCTCGCCTGCGGCTCGGGGGAGTCTTTAGATAAACCTGAAATTGGTACACAGAAAACGGTTTGGGGATTGCGTTGTTTTCGGAGCTGCTTCCAAGGTGGTGACAATCCGTGAGCTGGACCCTATATAAGGCGCAAATCCAGCAATAAGGTGAGTCCCCAATGATTAAAATTTTTGGCCATCTGGCCCCCGACACTGACGCAACCGGTTCTGCCCTGATTTGGGAGTGGTACTTGAACGAGGTTATCGGGAAACCGGCCAAGGCGTATGTCTTGGGCACCCCAAATACCGAGGCTGCGTTCGTTTTGGAACGTTGGGGGTTTGATATACCGGAATTCCTTGAGGATATCGAGGCCGGTGATGAGGTTGTTATCGTTGACACAAATAATCCCGCTGAACTGCCCAAATCCATCAATGAAGCAAATATTTTTGAAATCATTGACCATCACTTGCTTGTGGGTGGGTTGGTTACAAAACTGCCAACAAAAATCACCATGCGTCCGGTCGCTGCGACTGCGACGATTATGTATTGGCTGATCGGTTCCGCCGAAATTCCTGATAATATTAAAGGCTTGATCCTAAGCTGTATCCTGTCTGATACGCTGGAATTCCGTAGCCCGACGACAACACCGCGTGATCGCGAAGTTGCTGCGGAACTGGCTGGCGAGTTGAAAATTGATATTCAGTCATATGCCGCAGAAATGTTTGCAGCAAAATCTGATGTTTCGCGTTTTTCGGATGCAGAATTGCTGCGGATGGATTCAAAGAAATATGATGTTGCAGATACAAGTTTCCGCGTTTCGGTTCTAGAAACAACTGATCCTGCCAGCATTCTGTCGCGCAAAGACAGCTTGATTGCCAGCATGGAAACCGTTGCTTCCGAAGATGGCGTGGACCAAGTTCTGCTATTCGTCATCGACATTCTGAACGAAGAGGCGACATTGCTGGTGCCAAACGATTTGGTAAAAACTCTGGCCGAAAAATCCTTTGATGCGAGCGTTTCTGGCGACACGGTTGTCCTGCCCGGCGTTATGTCGCGCAAGAAGCAGATTATCCCAAACTTGAAGGTCTAACATGACACAAATCATCGACGAACTCGCCGGTATTTCACAGAATTACGACGCGCTGTTTGTCGATCTTTGGGGGTGTTTGCATAACGGCGTTAAACCGTTTGCCGGTGCCGTTAAGGCATTGCAAGGCTACGATGGCACGGTGGTTCTGTTGACCAATTCACCGCGCCCGAATGTGGGCGTTGCACCACAACTGGAACAGATCGGTGTGCCAGCAGAAATCTATGACGGCATCGTTTCGTCGGGGGATTCCGCGCAATTTGCAATGGCGTCGGGCGTGGTTGGTAAAAAAGTTTATCATATTGGTCCTGAACGGGATCTTGGATTTTTTGAGGGCATCGATGTTGAGCGCGTGCCGCTGGATCAAGCCGAGGGGATCGTTTGCACTGGCCTGTTTAATGATCGCAGCGAAACGCCGGATGATTACCGTTTGACGATTTTGACGGGTGTTAATCGCGGGCTGAAAATGCTTTGCGCCAACCCTGATATCATCGTAGATGCCGGCGATCAGCGGATCTATTGCGCGGGCGCAATCGCGCAGGCGTATTCCGTAGCTGGAGGCGAGAGCCTCTATTTCGGTAAACCGCACCCACCTATTTATCAACTTGCCTATAAACGGCTGGCCGAGATCACAGGTCACACAATCGAGCCGGAGCGCATTCTTTGCATTGGCGACGGGATCAACACCGATATTCGTGGCGGGATGGCCGAAAATCTGGATACTCTGTTTATTACCGGTGGTCTAGCGGCATCAGAGATCAGCCATGATGACGGGCCAAACCCACAAGAATTGGAGACATTTTTGCAAGCGCATCAGCTCTCGCCGACTTATGTAATGGGGCATCTGAAATGATGCAGGTTTTCAAAACTTACGCCGACATTCCCGATACCGCACGTGGTGCGGCTGTTGCCATGGGCAATTTTGACGGGGTGCATTTGGGGCATCAATCGGTTCTGGCGTTGGCACGTGCCGCTGCGGTTGCCAATAATGCGCCGCTTGGCATTGTCACGTTTGAGCCCCATCCGCGCGAATATTTTGCTCCCGATGCACCAGCATTCCGGTTGATGAATAGCGAGACGCGCACGCATCGGCTTGATAAATTTGGGGTCGATACCTTGTTTGAACTGCCGTTTAATGCCGACCTTTCCAGCCTTACTGCGGAAGAATTTGCGCAGCAGGTTCTGGTTGATGGCATGGGCGTGAAACACGTTGTAATCGGCGCGGATTTCCGGTTCGGTAAGGGCCGCGAAGGGGATGCCGAAATCTTGCACGCGCTTGGTCAGACTCTTGGTTTTGACGTGACAATCGCACCGCTGGTTTCCGATGAAAAAGGGGATTATTCGTCCTCGGCCATTCGCGAGGCGCTTTCTAATGGGGACCCCGAAGACGCTGCCCGCATCTTGGGCCATTGGCACCGTGTTGATGGTATCGTTGAGCAAGGCGATCAGCGTGGGCGTGAGCTGGGTTTTCCAACCGCGAATATCCTGATGGAGGGGCTGCATCTGCCGAAATTCGGCATCTATGCGGTCATGTTTGACGTGCTGGATGGACCACATAAGGGCACGTATAAAGGCGCGGCTTCGCTGGGTATTCGTCCGACTTTTGGCATTAACCATCCCAATCTTGAAACCTATCTGTTCGATTTCAGCGGCGATCTGTACGGCGCGCATGTGTCGGTTGCGCTGGTAAAATTCCAACGCGAAGAAATCAAATATGACGACATCGACGCGCTGATCACGCAGATGAAGGCCGACTGTTTTGAAGCGCGCGAAATACTGGCGAAAGTTACCCGATAATGCGTTCCAGCCTGTTCCATATCTATTTTGTTAGCTGCACAGCGGTAATCGCGGCGACAGGCTATTTGGCCAGTTTTTTTATCAGCCCCAAGATAATGCGGCTGTGGCTGCGCATCTTTGGCCGTGTAGGGCGTTGGGGTGTTCGTAATATTCTGAAAGGTACAGTTGAAATTCGCGGGCGGGAAAATCTGCCGAGGGATCAACCTTATGTTTTGGCTGCAAAGCACCAATCGGAACTGGATGTTCTGGTCACAGTTTCCGAGTTTCCCGATATGACCACCGTTGCGATGAAATCCCTTGAAAATGTTCCATTTTTTGGGCGAGTCATCCATAAACTGGGCTATATTATTGTTGATTTGGCAATTGCGCAGGATCGCACCCAGCAGGTTATTGATGGCGCGCGCGTGGCCTTTGAAGAGGGGCGGCCAATTGTGATTTACCCCGAAGGTACGTTGATGGCGCTGGGCGCAAAACAGCGCTATCGCGGCGGGATCTGGCATATCTACAATGATCTTGGCGTTGCCGTCACGCCGGTTGCTATGTCGCTGGGGGTTATTTGGCCGCGGCGCGACAAGCAGAAATATATCGGCAAAACGGGGGCGTATGAATTTTTGCCACCAATTGCGCCGGGCCTCGACAAGGAGACGTTCATGGCGCTGCTGGAAGATACCATCGAAACCAACACTATGCGCCTGATCGAGGAGCATGCCACAGGTGCGGTGCTAGATGCCGCAAGGGACCGTTATGCGCGCGGTGTCGGGAACGAAGACTTGGAGTGGCAGGCCGAAGCAGACGCGGCGCGCGAAAAGATGAAACGTAGCTAGGTCGCGGCCTTGCGGCTTTCGTCCAGATATATCTCACGCAGACGCTTTGCAACAGTTCCGGGGGTTCCGTTGCCTAAGGTCGCGCCATCAATTTCCACCACAGGACAGACAAATGTTGTGGCGGAGGTTATGAAAGCTTCATCTGCTTTTTGGGCCTCTTTGATGGTGAAGGGGCGTTCCTCAACCTCCATCTGGGCTTCGCGGGCGAAACGCAGCACGGCCGCGCGGGTGATGCCGTGAAGGATGGAATTTGACAGGTTTCGGGTGATGATTTTACCGCCCGAAACGATATAGGCGTTGTTCGACGTACCTTCGGTAACAAACCCGTCTTCGACCAGCCACGCGTCATCGGCGCCCGCAGCTTTAGCCGCCATTTTGCACATAGAAGGTGCCAACAATTGCACAGTCTTAATATCGCGACGGCCCCAGCGAATATCGTCAACTGCAATGATTTTGATACCGTTCTTTGATGCAGCGGTATTGGCCAAGTTTTTCTTTTGCGTAAAAAGAACCAGACTTGGGGCCACATCAACCGGATAGGCAAAATCGCGATCCGCCGCGCCGCGGGTAACCTGCAAATATACCAACCCCTCGTCAACATCGTTAAGGCGCAGAAGTTTGCGGTGAATGGCTTCCATTTCAACGTTGGTGACAGGGGCGGCCATATCAAGTTCGCCCAGCGAGCGTGCGAGTCGTATCATATGTCCGGCAAAATCGATCAGTTTACTTTCCAGAACAGACGTGACCTCGTAGACGCCGTCAGCCATCAGGAAGCCGCGATCAAATACGCTGATTTTGGCGTCTTCTTCTGGCAGATATTCGCCGTTTACATAGACGGTACGGCTCATCTTCGACCAATTAGGGCTACGGGTGCGTTTTCATCTTCGGCAAAATCTTTAGGCGGGGTATCCATCGCCCGGGTCCAACGTTTGAATTCGTAATTCAATACATCGCCGTCAAGCTCGGAGCGGATCACCAAGCACTGCAATAGGTGTTTTGAACCATCATAAATGTCAACAAACCCACGTAGATTTGGAGCAGATCCCGCGATCATCGAAAACCCGTCTTCCCATAGCAGTAGGATCGGACGGATGTCATCATCCACGTGAACGCGCAGGCGATTTTTCTTCATCGCGTCATTCATGCGGGCCTTTTGTAGGCCTGCCATTACATCTGGTGAAAATACGGATTCCATGTTCGCCCCCGACTCATTTATCTTATCGTTTGTTGTAAACGATCTCAGGTCAAGTTTCAAATTGCCACAGAAGGGGTTTAAGCGGTCTTAACGGCAGTGACTGTTGAGGGCGTATAATGATCCAAGACGGCTGCCAAATCATCCGGGCGCAGCGGAGTCCGCATCAAACTGCAAGCATTCGGTATCAATTCAAAGATCGATCCATCCGAGAAGAAGCTACCGCTCGTAACTGCAACAATTGGAATGTCGGGTTGGCGATATGTGGCGTAATCCGAAATAGCGATTGCGCTACCATCGGGCAGCACCACGTCAAGGACCAAGGCATCAATTTCGTTCAAGCGAAGATACTCGACAGCCTGCGCCTGACTGGATGCTTGCACTACATCAACGCCTTGGCGTTTCAGATGTGCCGCCCATAAATCGGACATGCCTTCATTGTGTTGAACTAGTAATACTCTCATTTTTCCCTTTGTTCCGAGGTTCGGAACGTCCTTCAAATACTTCACGAATTTGCATAAACATTTACTGAATCTATTAACAAATCGTTAACAGCCTACATCTTGCGGTTGTGAGGTAACGCATCCACTAAATCCGGTGTGGAATTCGCAATTTGCATGGCCATTTTAATAGATTCTGTGTATACATTATGTTGGTTAAGAATGACAGCTATGTGGCTGTAAAATAATAGGAAACAGATATAATTTGATCAATAATCATCTTGATATTTTGCTTATCGCATTGATTCTCGACGCCATTTTTGGCGAGCCAAAATGGGTGTGGGCCAAATTGTCGCACCCTGTTGGATTGATGGGGCGATCTATAGATTCGGTTGATGCGCGCTGGAACAATGGTGAACATCGCCGACGCAAGGGGGTGTATACACTGATTCTATTATGCGCCGGCGCGATAATTATTGGCGCTGCCATTGCATCGATTCCGGATTTCGGGATTGTTGAAATTGTTGTTGTCGCGATCCTGTTAGCGCATCGAAGTCTCGTTGATCATGTTGGAAATGTCGCGCCCGCCCTGCGAGAGGGGATTGCGCAGGGGCGGCGGTCTGTTTCCATGATCGTTAGCCGAGACCCTGATGAAATGGAGGAAAGCGATATCGCCCGCGCCGCGATTGAGAGCGGAGCAGAGAATTTTTCCGATGGGGTGATCGCGCCCGCTTTCTGGTTTCTAGTGCTCGGGCTGCCGGGGATGATTTTGTATAAGCTTGTGAACACTGCCGATAATATGATCGGGTATCAAACTGAACGACATAAGGAATTCGGTTGGGCGGCGGCAAAACTGGATGATGTGATGAACTGGATTCCGGCACGGATCACTGGTGGATTGATTTGTTTTGCGCATTGGTCGCGCAAGGGCTGGAATGTGATGATAGCGGATGCGAACGGGCAGCGATCCCCGAATGCGGGTTGGCCTGAGGGGGCAATGGCAGGGGTGCTCAACCTCGCGCTGTCGGGGCCGCGCAGTTATCATGGGTCGATGACGGATATTAATTGGCTGAATAAGGCGGGGCGGGTCACGCTCGGCCCTACGGATATTGAAGATGCCGTTAGAGTATTGTGGCGCAGTTGGATTGCGTGTGTTTTACTCATAGCGATTGCAGCACTTATTTTTTGAGGGAAAAGTATGAAATTTATCAAAGCTAACCGCGCGATGTTGCTGGTTGTGGCCACTGTTATTGCAACCGCCGCGATCCTGCTGATCATGGGGCGGGAGCCGATTTGTAAATGTGGCTATGTGAAACTGTGGCATGGCGTGGTTTTTAGTTCGGAAAACTCGCAGCATATGTCGGACTGGTACACACCTTCGCATATCATTCACGGCTTCATTTTCTTTGGGGTGTTGTCGCTGTTTTTCCGCCGGATGTCGTTTAGCTGGAAACTGTTTATCTCCATGTTGATCGAGTGCGCTTGGGAGATTGGCGAGAATACTGATGCCGTCATTCAACGCTACCGCGAGGTCACGATTTCGCTGGATTATTACGGCGACAGTGTTTTGAATTCGGTGATGGATATCGGGGCGATGGTGCTGGGATTTTGGCTGGCGTCGAAATTGCCGATCTGGGTGACCGTGGCGTTGGCCGTAATTTTCGAGATTGGCACGATGATCATCATTCGCGATGGGTTGGCGCTGAATGTAATTATGCTGATCTATCCAATTGATGCGATTGCAGATTGGCAGGCGCTGCGCTAGCGATTCCCTGGGTTAAGCAGCGATGACATTAAGCTGGCTGTTTCGATCTTGCCGACGGGTTTGTCGGCGGCTGTGACGCCGATTGTGGTGGTGCCTTCGGCGATCATCGACATGATTTCACGGATCGGCGTGTTGGTATCGACGCTGGCGGTTTGCGTGGCTGTGTCAGCGGTCATAATGTCGCCTGCTCGCAACACGCCCATCGGGTTCATATGGGCGACAAAATCGGCGACATAATCATTGACGGGGGCGCTGAAAATATCTTGCGGGGTGCCGCATTGCACGATACGCCCACCCTCCATTATCGCGATGCGGTCGCCGAGTTTAAATGCCTCGTCCAGATCGTGGCTTACGAAAATTATGGTACGCTTTAGGTTGGCTTGTAGTTCTAGCAGCTCGTCTTGCAGGCGGGTGCGGATTAGGGGGTCGAGGGCCGAGAACGGTTCGTCCATCAACAGGATCGGGGCTTCGGTTACAAAAGCGCGGGCTAGGCCGACGCGTTGTTGCATCCCGCCCGAGAGTTCCCCAACTTTGCTGTTGGCGCGGTCGGTCAGGCCGACAAGGTCGAGCTGTTTGGCAACGGCTGCCTCGCGCTCGACTTTTGGGATTCCGGCGAATTCTAGGCCGAGGCCGACATTTTCGGAGACGGTGCGCCATGGCAACAGGCCGAATTGTTGAAAGACCATCGCCACGCATTCGCGACGGATTTTTCTAAGCTCTTCGGCGCTACAGGCGGCGGGATCGGCGCTCCAACCATCGTTCATGACGGTGACATTGCCACGCACGACGGGGTTGAGGCCGTTAACGGCGCGTAGCAGCGTGGATTTGCCAGAGCCGGACAAGCCCATAAGGACAAGAATTTCGCCTTCTTCAACTTCGAGCGAACAATTATGAACGCCGAGAATTTGCCCCGTGGCCTCCTGTATCTCGGCGCGGGTTTTACCGGCATCCATAAGGGGTAAAGCGGAGTTCGGCTGGTCGCCGAACACTATGTTTACTTGGTCAAAGATTACAGCCTTGGTCATTTTTTGTCCCCGATCCGTAACATCCGGTCAAGGATGATGGCGACGACAACGATGACAAAGCCGCTCTCAAAGCCTAATGACGTGTTGACCTGATTTAGGGCGCGCACAACTGGCACACCGAGGCCGTCAGCCCCGACAAGTGCCGCAATGACTACCATTGAAAGCGATAGCATGATGGTTTGGTTTAGACCCGCCATGATTTGGGGGAGGGCATAGGGTAGTTCGACCTTCCAGAGTTTTTGTTGTGGGGTGGCCCCGAATGCTTCAGCTGCTTCCAGTAATGGTGTTGGAGTCGAGGACACGCCTAGATGGGTTAGGCGGATGGGTGCAGGTAGCACGAATATCACCGTGGCCATTAGGCCGGGGACCATGCCGATGCCGAAAAACACGATGGCAGGGATTAGGTAGACGAAGGTTGGTAGGGTTTGCATTAGGTCCAGCACGGGGCGGGAATAGGCGAATAATTTCGGGCGGTGGGCCATGGCGATGCCTATAGGGACACCGATGGCCATGCAGACGACGCATGCAGACAGGACAAGGGTTAGGGATTCGGTTGTCTCCTCCCAGTAGTCTTGATTGATAATGAACAGAAAGCCGAGCGTGATCATCAGGCAAGTCTTCCACGACCGTTGCAGGTACCATGTCAGTCCGACAAAGGCGGCAATGATAACCAGCGGATGCGGGGTTTGTAGTATCCAGAGGATCGCATCAATCAGCGCCTCCAACCCATCGGCTAGCGCATCAAAAAATCCAGCACCGTTGGCTTGCAGCCAGTCGAACACCTTCTTGGCCGTTTTACCAACCGGTATTTTGGTTTCAGTTAACCACTCCATCGGGTCGCCTTTTGTGAGGTTCTGGTCATAGGGTCAATCCTGCCAGCGTCGCGTTGCGATAGCAATGCGTTTGCCAAATTCTATGGCGGTGGTTGCGTCGCCTGCGTCGATCAGCAAGCTTTTGTCGCGCGAGGATGTGGCAGTATACCCCAGCCATGATCCAGCTTGGTTAATGCCTGCGGCGTCTTTGTTGGCAGGGGCGCCGATCAGATTTTGGCCAACCCAGACCATGCCGTGTTGTGCGGCGAATACCGATAATTGTTGCAGGGAAACCAGTTTGTCACCGCTTGGGAATGTTGCCACGGTGAAACCCGCAGCGATTTTGTCGCCCCATTTTTGGTCGATCCAAAGATCGCTGGATTGATCCATAAAGCTTTTGAAAGCCGCTGCAACGCTGCCCATATAGGTGGGTGCGCCAAAGATGATCGCGTCAGCGGCGTTGATCCCATCCCAATCGGTTTTGGAAAGGTTCTCGACATCATACAATATCGGTGTCGCGCCGCCTTGCGAAGCTCCGTCCGAAATCAACTGCGCTAGCTTGCGCGTGTGGCCGGAGCCTGAGCAATAGGTGATAGCAATATTTGTCACGGATTTCATTCAATAAGCCGCCCCCTCCCGAAGGAAGGGGCATCTTATTTACATACCAAGCGCAGATTTCACAGCGGCCATCGCGTCGCCACCATCTTGCGTGGTCACGCCTTCGAGCCAAGGGCCGAGGACGTCAGAATTGGCCGTCAGCCAAGTGGCAGCCGCATCATTGGCTTCTTCGCCATCATTCAGAATGGCACCCATGATTTCATTTTCCATGGCAAGGCTGAATTCAAGGTTTTGCAGCAGTTTGCCAACATTCGGGCATTGATCAACATAACCAGCCGAAGTGTTAGTATAAACCGTCGCGCCGCCATAATTCGGGCCGAAATAATCATCGCCACCGGTCAGATAGGACATGTCGAAATTGGCGTTCATCGGATGTGGTTCCCAACCAAGAAAAACGACCATCTCGCCGCGTTTTGTGGCGCGGTCCACTTGCGCCAACATGCCCTGTTCGGAGCTTTCAGCAACCTCAAAGTCGCCCATACCAAATGCGTCGGAATCGATCATGTCCTGGATCAGGCGGTTGCCGTCATTACCAGGCTCGATGCCGTAAATTTTCCCTTCCAATTCGTCGGAAAATTTGGCGATATCTGCAAAATCGGCAAGGCCTGCTTCGGCGGCAACGCTATTCACGGCCATGGTGTATTTTGCGCCTTCCAGATTGGCGCGAACAGTGTCCACGGTGCCCGCTTCGCGGTAGCTCGCGATGTCACCTTCCATTGTTGGCATCCAGTTGCCAAGGAACACGTCAACATCCCCGCGTGCCATTGAAACATAGGTCACCGGAACAGAAAGAACTTTAACGTCGGTTTCGTATCCCAAGGCTTCCAAAATGGTCACTGTTGCGGCGGTGGTTGCTGTAATATCGGTCCAACCAACATCGGAAAGTGTAACGCTTTCGCAATTGGCCAGTGCTGAACTGGCTATCATCATCGCTGAAAGGCTGATTAGGCTTGTTTTTAGGTATGTCATTTCTCGCTCCCCGGGAGATTATACTTTTTGTTAGGATAAATCCTTGTGTCTTACCCTAGCAACTCAAAACGCTCTAGGATAGCCATGACCGTCCATAGGCGAAGGGAAGTAGTATGAAACCGAACATTTTAATCGTTATGGTTGATCAACTTAACGGCACGTTGTTCCCTGACGGTCCTGCGGATTGGTTGCATGCGCCACATTTAAAGGCGCTGGCGGCGCGTTCTACGCGGTTTCAAAATTGTTATACGGCGTCACCTTTATGTGCGCCGGGTCGCGCCAGTTTTATGTCGGGATTGCTGCCTTCGCGCACCCGCGTTTATGATAATGCCGCCGAATTTGCCTCGGATATTCCAACCTATGCGCACCATCTGCGCCGTGCTGGCTATTACACTTGTCTGTCGGGCAAAATGCACTTTGTTGGGCCGGACCAGTTGCACGGGTTCGAGGAACGCTTGACCACTGATATTTACCCCGCTGATTTTGGCTGGACGCCGGATTACCGCAAACCGGGCGAGCGGATTGATTGGTGGTACCATAATATGGGATCGGTGACGGGCGCGGGTGTTGCCGAGATCAGCAACCAGATGGAATATGACGACGAGGTTGCGGCGCTTGCGATGCAGAAAATCTATCAGTTGTCGCGCGGCGAAGATGATCGACCATGGTGCCTGACGGCCAGCTTTACTCATCCGCATGATCCCTATGTGACGCGTAAGAAATATTGGGATTTGTATGAGGATTGCGAACATCTTGATCCCCTTGAAGGGCCGTATGATTTTGACGATTATGACGCACATTCACAGCGGATCATGTTGGCGAATGATTATACGGCGTTTGATATAACACCTGAGGATGTGCGTCGTTCGCGCCGCGCCTATTTCGCCAATATTTCGTATCTAGACGATAAAATCGGGAAAATTTTACGGGTGCTGGACGAGACACGCCAAGCCGATAATACGGTGATTGTTTTTGTGTCTGACCACGGCGATATGCTTGGGGAAAAGGGGCTGTGGTTCAAGATGAATTTCTTGGATGGCTCGGCGCGGGTGCCTTTGATGATCTCTGCGCCGGACATGGCTGCGGGGCTGGTGACGGAACCGGTTTCAACGCTGGATGTAACCCCGACATTGGCAGCGCTCGCTGGTGCATCGATGGATGAAATCGCCCCTTGGGTTGAGGGCGAGAGCCTGGTTTCGCTTGGTCAAGGTGCTGAACGCAGCGCCCCCGTAGCCATGGAATACGCGGCCGAGGCATCTTATGCCCCGCTGGTTTCCTTGCGCTACGGAAAATGGAAATATAACCGCTGCGCGCTCGATCCTGATCAATTGTTTGATATGGAGGTTGATCCCCAAGAACGTCACAATCTGGCGGACGACCCTGCCCATGAGGGCACGCTAAACAGTCTGCAGGCGAAATCCGAGGCGCGTTGGGATTTGGACGCCTTTGACGCTGCCGTGCGCGAATCCCAAGCGCGACGCTGGGTGGTCTACGAGGCGTTGCGTAACGGCGATTATTTCCCGTGGGATTATCAGCCGCTGCAAAAAGCGTCAGAACGCTACATGCGCAATCATATGGATTTGAATGATCTAGAGGAAAGCAAACGCTTTCCAAGGGGGGGATGATGGAAGCGGATTTTATCATAATTGGCGCAGGTTCAGCTGGCTGTGCTTTGGCCTATCGCCTGTCGGAAGACGGCAAGAACAAGATTCTGGTGGTGGAATATGGGGGCAGTGATGTTGGGCCATTTATCCAAATGCCCGCTGCGCTTTCCTATCCGATGAATATGAAAACCTATGATTGGGGTTATAAATCGGAGCCGGAACCGCATCTGGGTGGGCGGCAATTGGTGACGCCGCGCGGCAAGGTCGTTGGTGGGTCCTCGTCGATCAATGGGATGGTTTATGTGCGTGGTCATGCGCGCGATTATGATACATGGCAGGAAATGGGGGCGGAGGGGTGGTCTTACGCTGACGTCCTCCCGTATTTCAAACGGATGGAAAACTGGCACGGGCGCGGCGACAAAAGCTGGCGTGGGAACGATGGGCCGCTGCATGTAACCCGTGGCCCTCGTCTGAACCCGCTGTTTAATGCCTTTATCAAGGCAGGCGAGCAAGCTGGGTATGAGCTGACTGACGATTATAACGGTGAAAAGCAAGAAGGCTTTGGCCCAATGGAACAAACCGTTTGGCGAGGGCGGCGTTGGTCTGCGGCGAATGCGTATCTGCACCCTGCGTTGAAGCGCCCGAACGTTGAATTGCTGCGCGCACATGTGAACCGGATTGTGATTGAGGATGGTCGTGCCATTGGTGTCGAGATCGAACGTGGCGGAGTAACCGAAATTGTTCGGGCGCGGCGCGAGGTGGTTCTATCGGCGGGCTCGATAAACTCACCCAAACTGCTGATGTTATCGGGGATCGGTCCGGCGGCACA
>CAZYMT010000003.1:0-44629 GCA_964649035.1 uncultured Rhodobacterales bacterium | reverse complement strand
CCATGAACGTGTCGCCCGGTTTTAGCAGCGCCAAGAAAACAGCTTGGTTCATCTGGCTGCCGGAATTTGGTTGGACATTGGCAAAGTCACATCCGAATAATTCTTTGGCGCGATCAATCGCAAGGTTTTCGGCTACGTCAACAAACTGGCAACCGCCGTAATAGCGTTTGCCTGGATAGCCTTCGGCGTATTTATTCGTCAGGACCGAACCTTGGGCCTCCAACACTGCCGCCGACACGATATTTTCGGATGCAATCAGTTCGATCTCGTCGCGTTGGCGACCAAGTTCGTTGGTGATTGCCCCGTATAATTCGGGGTCACGGGTGGATAGGCTCTCGGTGAAAAAACCGGCGTCGCGAATGTTAGGCATTTGGCTCTCCTAATTGCTGATTTTGCTTCAATATCTCGCATTGAAGGAATGGAAAAGCCCCAAATCTGGTGGATTAACGATGAAATGCGACATTTTTTACGCCCAAGCGCGGCGGAGGTTTCCTGTTGGAAAAATTTGCCCCGATTAAGCGCTTGAGTTGGGGCGTCGAAAAAAGCACACTCCGCGCCATGAAATATAAGAATATCAGTTTTGTTGGGGCGCGCGGCGAGCGGGCGCAAGAGGCCACAAAAACCCTGCGGGAACGCTATGGTCATGTTGAAATGGCCAAGGCTGACATCATTGTGGCGCTTGGCGGGGACGGCTTTATGCTGTCGACCTTACATGCAACCCAAAACCTGCCAGCGCCTGTTTACGGGATGAACCAGGGGACTGTCGGGTTCTTGATGAACGTGTACGGCGAGGATGATCTTTTGAACCGTCTTGAGGTCGCCGAGCCCGCCGAAATTCACCCGCTGCAAATGAATGCCACAAGCGCGGACGGGACCGTAACCGATAGCCTTGCAATCAACGAGGTTTCCTTGCTGCGTTCCGGCCCGCAAGCCGCCAAGCTGCGGATTTCTATCGATGGTCGCGTCCGGATGGAGGAGCTGGTTTGCGACGGTGCCCTCGTTTGCACCCCCGCTGGATCAACCGCCTATAACTATTCTGCGCATGGGCCGATCCTGCCGATTGATGCCGATATTCTGGCGATCACCGCAGTGGCGGCATTCCGACCACGTCGCTGGCGCGGGGCGCTATTGCCGATGAATGCAGAAATCCGGTTTGATGTTCTGGAGCACGAAAAACGGCCAGTTTCGGCTGTTGCAGATTCCACCGAAGTGCGCGATGTGCTGCATGTCGAGATTAAATGCGAACATAAAATTTTACACACATTGATGTTTGATCCGGGTCATGGCCTTGAAGAACGCCTTATCCGTGAACAGTTTGTATAGATAGGAGATAATTATGGGGTTACCTATAGCATCGCAGGCGCGTTGGTGGGGAATTGGCCTAGGCGCGTTTTTAATCGCCCTTTGGTTGGTCAGCGACGCAGTTGCTCCGTTTATTCTGGGGGCGGCATTGGCGTATTTGCTGGATCCGGTCGCCGATAAACTGGAAGAATGGGGCTGCAGTCGTGCCATATCCACCGTCATTATCTCGATAGGTTTTCTGGTCATCGCGTTCGTTGCCGTCATCGCGATTATTCCGTTTTTGGTGGATCAGGCCTTTGCGCTGATAAAAGTCTTCCCCGAATTGTTTTCAACGTTCGTTGCGTTTCTAGAAAGGCAATTCCCGACCTTATTTGAAGAGGATTCAACAATCCGGCAGGGTTTGTTCTCGTTTCAAGACACCTTAAGTGAAAAGGGCGCGGCACTGGCAAATGCTATTTTGTCCTCCTCGCTAAAAGTTGTCGATTTTGTACTATTGCTGATCGTTGCCCCTGTTGTTGGTTTTTACCTGCTACTCGATTGGGACCGGATGATTGCGGTGATCGACAACTGGTTGCCACGCGAACATGCCCCCGTGATCCGTCGCCTTGGCGGCGAGATTAACGACGTCTTGGCAGGCTTCGTGCGCGGACAAATGACCGTCGGTTTGATCCTCGGAATTTTCTATGCTGTGGCGTTAGGTTTGGTTGGGTTGCAGTTTGGTATTGTGGTTGGATTATTCGCGGGCGCTTTGACGTTTATCCCCTATGTCGGCTCCACCATGGGCGGGCTGACCTCCATCGGATTGGCGACCTTTCAGTTCTGGGACAACCCGATCTGGATCGGTGTGGTTGCAGTGATTTTCGTGATCGGACAGGTGGTCGAGGGCAATTTCCTGACCCCCAAACTGGTTGGCGGTTCGGTTGGATTGCACCCCGTCTGGCTGATGTTCGCATTATATGCGTTCGGGTCGTTGTTTGGTTTCACGGGCTTGTTGATTGCCGTTCCTGCCGCCGCCTGCATCGGCGTTTTGGGTCGTTTTGGTATTCAGAACTATAAAGCCAGCCTGCTTTATCTCGGCCCTGAGCTTCCTGAAGAACTTGTCGAAGAAGACCCCGCCGAAGAATGAGCAAGCCTGAACAACTGGTCCTAGACCTCCCCACGCGCTCAGCGCTCGGCCGTGACGATTTTTTCGTCTCGCCCGCCAATGCGTTGGCGTTGCAAATGCTTGACCTATGGCCCAATTGGCCAACCGGAAAGCTGGCCTTGGTTGGTCCGTCTGCATCTGGGAAAACCCATCTGGTGCAGGTCTGGGCGGCCCGAACCAGTGGTGCAGTTCTGTACGCCGAAACCTTGGCCGCACAAGATATTTCAAGTTTGGTGGATATTGGTTCGGTGGCGGTTGAGGGCGTTGACCTGATCGCTGTGCTGCCAGCAGATCGCCGCAAAACAACCGAAGAAGCCTTGTTCCACCTTCATAACGGATTGCTGAACGCTGGCGGATCGCTGCTATTCACCGGCACAACACCGCCGTCGCGCTGGGACATCGCGTTGCCAGATTTAGCGTCTCGTTTACGGGCCGCCGAGGTCGCACAGCTTGACCCACCCGACGACGCGTTGCTATCCGCAGTTCTGATCAAACAGTTCAGCGACCGCCAAATCGACGTTTCGCCAGATTTGATCCAGTACCTTTTACCGCGCATTGACCGATCCTTTGCGGCAGCGAAATCAACCGTGGCCACATTGGACAAGGCTGGCTTGTCGCGAAAACGTGCAATCACCCCGCGCTTGGCGGGCGAGGTTTTGTTTGCGCCGGAAAGTTAATTACAACTACTCCGATAATCGCGGCCGCCAGACCAACGATGGTCGTTAAGTTCATCCTCTCACCCAGAACGATTAAACCAAGAATGACGCCGACCCCAGCGCGCAGATAGCTTTGGCTAGCAACGCCCAGAAACCCGAGGGTTTTCACCAACCGAAAATAGATCAGCAACGCCAAGGCCGTGCAGAATACGGATAAGACAAGGGCTGCGGTAATCGCGGTCATTGATGGGGTAAGCATCCACGGTTGATCCAACCATAAGCTAAGGGGAACCAAGAAAATGCTTGCCCATATCATCGTGCTGGCGGCGGTAACTGTTGCGGGAATGTCTGCGAATTTTTTGCCGTAGATTGCGGCACAAGCGTACAGGAATGCCCCGAAAATGATGGCAATTTGGCCAGCAATATTTGTACCTAATCCGCGTAATACATCCGTGCCAACGATCAGTGCCACGCCGAATACGCCAATGCAGGCCCCGAAAAGCTTCAATTTGCTAACGGGTTCATGGCGCGTGAAGACCATAATTATGAAGAACACAAATATCGGCGAGGTCGAGTTCAAAACGCTCGCTAATCCGCTATCGACGAATTGTTGCCCCCACGCCAGTACTGTCCACGCGCCGATACTATTGAGCATCGCTTGAATAAGGAGCTTGAACCAAACACGCCTATCGCGTGGAAACCGCTGACCACGAAACCCCATAATGGCTGAAAGGCAAACGGCCGCTATTGAAACGCGAATGGCGATTAACGTGATGGGCGGAATTTCGGCGACTGCAATTTTGATAAACAGATATGATGACCCCCATAACAATGCGAGGGTCGCGAGCAGGATATATTCGACCGCGTTACCTTTCATGATATGCTGCGCTATCTTGCGGCACCTGCGCGCGGTCAAACATTCCGTAATCGCGAATAATTGTTGCAACGCGTAGGCGGTATTCGATGAATATCCCCCCGCGACCAGCCCTTTGCGCCCCGCGATGTTTTTGCAGTTTTCGCCAATCTTGAACGGCGGTTTCATCACGGAAAAATGACAGTGATAACAGCTTGTCGGGATTGGTCAGGCTTTGAAACCTCTCTACCGAAATGAACCCGTCGATCTGGGCCAAATCAGCCCGCAGAGACCCGGCGATATCCAAATAATCTTGCTTGCGATTTGGATCTAGCGTGACCTCGAAGATCACGGCGATCATTTGTTGGACGCAAGTTTTAGAAACGTCCGGTCCTCGCGCAATATGAATTTTTCGCGCTGGGCAAATTCATAATTTTCACGCCCCAACGGGTCGGCGGAAAGGCGGGCGCGATATGCCTCATACTCCGCGAGGCTCTCGATATTATAAACCCCATAAGCAAGGGTCGATGATCCCTCATGCGGGGCGTAATATCCGATCAGGTCTGCACCGTTGCGCGGAATGGCCTCGCCCCAATTGCGGGCGTATTGTTCGAACTCTGCGTGTTTGGTTGGGTCGATATGGTAGCGGATGAAACAGGTTATCATGGTACTCTCCTTTTTTTACTACATTGGCATATTGTCAGACGCCAATGGTTCGATTAAGGTCGAACTATGAAAGAAGGTCCAGATATCGCATTGCTAGGCGCGCTGATCGGTGATCCGGCGCGCGCAAATATGCTGACAGCGTTGATGAGCGGCAAGGCTTTGACCGCCACCGAACTTGCGTCCGAGGCAGGTGTGACCACCCAAACCGCCAGCTCGCATCTTGGTAAACTGGAAGGCGCGGGGCTGATTTCCATGCGCAAGCAGGGGCGACACAGGTATTTTTCGTTGGCGGGCGAAGATGTTGGTGCATTGCTGGAAACCCTGATGGGCATGGCTGCTAAGCGCGGGCATATTCGAACGCGAACCGGCCCAAAAGATCCGGCGCTGCGCAAGGCACGGGTCTGCTATAATCACCTTGCCGGAGATATGGGCGTACAAATGTTCGACAGCCTGCTGGCACAAGGATTTCTGATCGAGGACGGCGATATTGTTGACCTAACCGACACGGGCCGCGCGTTCATCAAAACCCTCGGGATCGAGCTGGATGGCCTTGGGAATGCCCGCCGCCCCCTATGCAAATCCTGTCTGGATTGGAGCGCAAGGCGAACCCATCTGGCTGGATTGCTGGGGACGCTGATGCTGGACCGTTTCTATGAAACTGGCTGGGCTAATCGGCAAAACGGGTCGCGGGTTGTGGTGTTTACGAAGGTTGGAGAAAAGCGGTTTTCGAAGATGTTTCCGATATCGGCTGAGGGGCACAGATGAAGCGTATTAAACCAAACTATCCTGCGCCAAATGACGCCGATGACAGGCGCAAAGTGGCCCCTGTGATTTGCTATCCTGTCGACCGGCTGCCCGCGCCGGATATGGCGCTTTACAGGGCCGTACGAGAAACCGCGCAACTGATAGACACCGTGATAATCCCTCCGCGCGAGGCAAGATGTTTTCATGTTCCGGCTGGACATTTCTTTCGGATTTCCTGCAATGATGGCCCGCAGGTCGGGGATTTGAATCTGTGGAATGCAAGTGATGTGACCGAGCGTTTCTATTCCGGAAAAACCCGCGCCCTACATGGCACACACCTGTCATTGGGCGACCAAATGTGGTCGTCCTTCCCGTATTTTCGGCCCTTGGCGACAATCACTGATGATACGCTTGACTGGTACGGGATTGATGAATTCGGTGGCTCGGTCCATGATGTGATCGGGACGCGCTGCGATCCCTATACCAACCATTTGCTGACGGGCGGGCAGTATCACCATTGCTGTCATTCAAACCTGACCCGTGCTTTGGCTGCGGAATTGGATGTCAGTTTCAGCACAGCTGAACCTCATGTCCATGATGTGCTAAACGTGTTTATGTGCACCGGATTTACTCGCGATACGGGTCAGTATTTCATGAAAGCTTCGCCCGTTCGCAAAGGCGACTATCTGGAGTTTTTCGCCGAAATTAACCTGCTTGGTGCCCTGTCCGCCTGTCCGGGTGGGGATTGCAGCGCTGAACATTCCAGCGATAGCGCCGCGTGTTATCCGCTAACGGTTGAGGTGTTTGGTCCCATGATGGAGTGCCTGACTGATTGGCATTCGCCCGAAACCAGCGGCTATGAAAATTAGATATCTAAAATCATAATCATCCGATAAACTTCCCTTCGATATGACTGAAAACTCAAACACTTCCCACTCCCGCGTTGGCGTAATTGACGTCGGATCGAACTCTGTTCGGTTGGTGGTTTTTGACGGGATGGCACGGTCGCCGGCTTATTTTTATAATGAAAAAGTGCTTTGTGGTTTGGGCCGTGGTTTGGCGGAGACTGGGCGGTTGAATCCGGAGGGGCGGGTGCGGGCTATGGCGGCGCTTAAACGCTTTGCTACGTTGATGAAAGGGATGGATGTCGGGGAGTTGAGTGGCGTTGCGACGGCGGCGGTTCGGGAGGCTTTGGATGGGGCGGAATTTGTGGAGGAGGTGCTGGCCGAGACGGGGTTGGAGTTGCGGGTGGCTACGGGGGTTGAGGAGGCGGCTTTGTCGGCTAAGGGGATATTGCTGGGATGGCCGGATGCTAGTGGGTTGGTTTGTGATATTGGCGGGGCCTCGATGGAGTTGGCGCGGTTGTCTGACGGGGTGATCGGGGCTTGTGATACTTCGCCGCTCGGGCCGCTAAAATTGAAGGACTACCATGGGGATCTGGATCGCTATATTCAGGACGAAGTTGCCAAATTATTGACGGTTGTCGGGGGGGCGTGCGAGCGGTTGTATTTGGTCGGGGGATCTTGGCGGGCGTTGGCGCGATTGGATATGGTTCGGCGTGGTTATCCGTTTCATGTGCTGCATGAATATCGCCTTACTTCGGAGCAAATTCGCGACACTGTGACATGGGTTCAGGAACAGGATTTGGAGGCGTTGGGGGAGCATACGGAAACCTCGGCGGAGCGGTTGGCGTTGGTGCCTATGGCCGCTAAGGTGATGGATTCATTGATAGATCAATTGCAGCCTGCTGAGATCGTGATTTCGTCTTATGGGCTTAGGGAAGGAATGCTTTATGAGGCGATGCCGGAAAGCATGCGAAGCCTTGATCCGTTGGTTGAAGCTTGTCGTCAAATGGAAAAAACGCAGGCGCGGTTTCCGGGGTTTGGGCAGGTTTTATATGAATGGTTGCGGCCGTTATATATGGACCGTGAAGGGGCTGAAAAACGGCTGATTTTGGCGGCTTGTTTGTTGCATGACACTAGTTGGCAGGCGCATCCGGATTACCGTGCGGAGATGTGTTTTGAATCGATTACGAGGGCGAATTTGGGTGGGGTAAATCACCGTGAAAGACTGTTTCTGGGACTGGCGATTTTGAGCCGGTATAAGAATGCAGGGCTGTATGCGCCGGTGATGGAATTGCTGTCTGAGAAGGATATTCGGAACGCTGTAATTCTGGGGAAAGCGATGCGACTGGGGGCGATGATTTCTGGGGCGCAGGCGGGGCTTTCTGATGAGGCTTCTATTGCGATTTCTGAGGGGAAATTGGTGCTGAAATTGATGGGCGACGGGTGCGAGTTGAACGGGGAAATTGTTGAGAAAAGATTGGCCTCGTTAGCAGGGCAAATGGGGTTGGAACCGGTGCTGGAACTGGGGTGAATTAGGCTCGTTTTGGGGGGCAAAACAGCGGTATATAATGCGTATATAACGTGTATTGCATGCGTATATAATGCGTATAGCATCTGTATATAACGCGTATATACGTTTCAATTTGGCAATATATTAACCATTTTGGGCTATTGTTACCTTGGGGAATTTAGAGAGGGTAAAATGGCAGATAGAAAACGTACCAAAGTCGAGGAAATGAGCCACTCGGAATTTCACGATAAGCTGGCGCGCGACATTAAAGAATTGGAGGTGATGGCAACAGAAATCACGGAGATTCCGCAGGGTTGGTGGAGGTTGGATCGGGAGATGCCAGCGAACCCGAAGAAGGAACAAATTTCGATACGGATCGACGAGGATGTGATGGCGTTTTTCCGTGGCTATGGCTACGGGTTTCAGACGCGGATGAACACGGTGCTGCGAATGTATATGCAGGCGAGGTTGAGTAAGGTGATTAGGGTTGCGGGTGAGGAGAGTACGGCGGGGGATTTGTTGTAGTGGGGGTTAGCGGTAGCTGGCTTCGGAGCGGCGAACATCTATTTTGGAAAACCCTTGGAATTGGAGATAGTTTTTTAGATCCTTCTTACGAGTAGTGTTTTTGGGCCCCAATACAATTTCGCGAATATAGTTTTTTTCTATTGTATAGGAGCGGTAAGGAATTAGCCTATCGCGGAGTGTTCTGAGCTCAACGCATTCCGGCCCCGACTTTGTGTTAGTGATATAGGGTGAGATCAGCCGCCATTCCTTTTCTTCCCGAAATGCACGGTTCTTAATCTTGAATCTTGCGATCAAGTAAGCGCTTAATTCTTCTATAGTTTTATCTAAAAGTTGTTCGATTGAAATCGACTCCATTTCGCGGTTCAGTTGCCTAATTGAATCCACGAAAGGAGGCAAAAGCCGACTTTGTTCGATCTCTTTGTAGTAAACCTTTTGTAAGGTATACCCCGGTACATTTCCTTCTGCATCTTTGAGATTCAAATATTTGGTGCTAAATCCGATAGAAACTCCATTGCCGTCATCGGCATATCCGCGCCATTGACTTAGCATATCATCTTGTTTCGATAAGCAAAAACCCAGCGCGCCTGCGTTCGCTATATTGTACATGCCAAACATCATTTTTTCGGATTCCGTAGCTCCGTCGGCATTTGCTAACAAGTTGTCAACAATCCTTTCTATCAACAGTCCTTCTTGCGTGTCGTTTGATGAGTGAAGTGATGACAGCCAAATTTGTTTACTTTTTATGATGGATAAGAAAGTTTCGTTGCTGCAGTAGTGATAAAGAACTTTTGGTGGTTTGGGGTCCAAGACGTTGCCTTTTGAATTTATGTATTTGATCGAATGTTGGGTCTCGTAGATTGTATTCGGATAAGGCTGGTCAATGCAACAACAGTGCAATGGTGCGTGGGGACCACGCACCCTACGGTGGTGGCTTTTAGAGACGTGTTCGATAATTTTATGGTCCGTGCGTAGCTCGGGCCGCGCCCGATTGGGCGGATTTGCGAAGCAATTCCGCTGACCCGATGGGAGGGCGCTTTGCACCCTCCCAGGATCGAACGAGGCCCTTGGGGTGCACTGGGTTGCTTGGGAGTGGGTGGTGTTAGTCGGTGATTTCTTCGATCCGTAGGCGGTCGAACTTGCTTGGGTCGATGGGGCGGCCTTGCCATGAGAATGTGCAGGACTCGGTTTCGTCATCGTTCAATTTACAGTCGATGTCCCAGCCAACGGCGTATCCGGCTTGATAGCTGCTGGTGTTCGCGCATTGATAGGTCGCCTCGGTAATATCGCAGGCATTGTCGTAGCAGACGAGGTATTTTGGCGCGGGTGTGTTCCCCATACTACCGTCGGTATAGTTGGCGCAGCCAGCATTGGCGTAGGATGCTACGGAGGAAAGGGCGGAGGCGAAAATTGCTATATAAAAATGTTTCATGGGGTCAGTATGGGTCTAATCGAGGCACTGTCAATGTGGGCGGCGGGCCGTGACTGGTTCTCCCCACAGGGAGGCGGTTGGGCGCTCCCAGAATCAGCCACGACCCTTGAGGGGCGGTATAACAGGGAGGAAATCGGAAGGGGTTAACGTAGGGTAAACGAAAAACGGCCCGCTGATGCGAGCCGCCCTCCTACTCCCCTAGACTTGAGCCAAAATCTTTTTAGCTCTTGCTACTCGCGTGGTCGTCTTCGCGCCTTGCGGCGGTGCGACCATCTGCCCTAGTAGCGTGCGAAA
The DNA here is from genome assembly GCA_964649035.1 of uncultured Rhodobacterales bacterium. Lineage (GTDB taxonomy): Bacteria > Pseudomonadota > Alphaproteobacteria > Rhodobacterales > Rhodobacteraceae > NORP23. The sequence goes on along the minus strand of CAZYMT010000003.1, from coordinate 34,661 downwards.
TTAAAGCAGGAAATGTGAGTCGTGGCAATTGTCTATTTTGAATAGGGGCGGATTTAATTATTGTGGCTTGGAATATGGGCGGAATTTGATAGATAATGGTTGAAATTGGAGGAATTTGGATGTTGCAGGCTGACTGTTCTAAATGCGCGGCGCTTTGCTGTATTGCGCTGGCGTTCGATAAATCGGACTTATTCGGGGTGGATAAACCGGCAGGAATACCGTGCCAACATTTGCATCTGGATGATAAATGCGGAATTCACGATGGGCTGGTGGACCGCGGGTTTAGCGGCTGTGTCAGTTACGATTGTCTGGGGGCAGGGCAGCGGGTGACGCAGCAGGTGTTTGGCGGGAAATCTTGGCGCGACAATCCTGATTTGGCGCGGCCGATGTTTGAGGCGTTTCGGATAATGCGCAAGGTTCAGGAGTTGTTGCAACTGTTGGAGACGGCGGACATGTTGCCGTTGACTGGGGATCAGCAGGACGCGCGGGTTGATCTGGTTGTGGAGCTGTCGCCAGCGGACGGTTGGGACATGGATGCGTTGAAGCGGTTCGAGCGGATGGACATAAACGGCGACGTTCAGGAGTTCCTGCAAGGTTTGCAAGAACACGCCTTGCGTTAAAGCAGGCATTGCGCCGATTGGGCGGTTGGCTTACACGGATTTAAACGTTTTTGAACCGGAGTTCCCCCATGCGTCTAAGCCGCTATTTCCTGCCTGTCCTTAAAGAAACCCCCTCGGAAGCGTCGATTGCGTCGCATCGCCTTATGTTGCGTGCGGGGATGATCCGTCAGGCGAGCGCCGGGATTTATTCGTGGTTGCCTTTGGGGCTGAAGGTTCTGCGCAAGCTTGAAGATATCGTGCATGACGAGCAGCAAAAGGCCGGGCATATTCCGATGTTGATGCCAACGGTGCAATCGGCGGATTTGTGGCGTGAAAGTGGGCGCTATGATGATTACGGCGACGAGATGCTGCGGATCACGGATCGCCATGGCCGCGATATGCTTTATGGGCCGACGAATGAGGAATTGATTACGGATATTTTTAGGAATTCGGTGTCGTCTTATAAGGAACTGCCGCTGACGCTATATCATATTCAATGGAAGTTTCGGGATGAAGTGCGGCCTCGGTTCGGGGTTATGCGTGGGCGCGAATTTTTGATGAAAGACGGGTATAATTTTGATGTCTCCAAGGAGGCGGCGTTGCATGCGTATAACCGTCATTTGGTTAGTTACCTCAGGACTTATGAACGCATGGGGCTGAAGGCTATTCCGATGCGCGCGGACGGTGGGCCTATTGGCGGGGATTATACACATGAATTCCTGGTGTTGGCTGAAACCGGCGAGAGCGAGGTTTTCTATGATAGCGACGTGACTGACCTGAGCTTCGGCGACCGCGATATCGATTTTGACAATGTGGAGCAATGTCAGGCGGTTCTAGAAGAATTCACGTCGCGTTATGCGCGCACCGACGAAACCCATGACGAGGCGATTTATAACGAGGTTCCCGAGGAGCGTCGGCGCACGGCGCGGGGTATCGAAGTCGGGCAGATTTTCTATTTTGGGACAAAATATTCGGATGCGTTTAATGCGGCTGTGTCGACACCGGATGGGGCGAAAACACCTGTTCATATGGGCTCGCACGGTATCGGTGTGTCACGATTGGTCGGCGCTTTGATCGAGGCGAACCATGATGATAAAGGGATTATCTGGCCGGAAAGCGTTACGCCGTTTGACGTGGGTATCTTGAATATGCGTCAAGGCGACGAAGCGACAGATGCGGCTTGTGAGACGCTGTATAAGGGCATGATCGCGGCGGGTCTGGATCCGCTTTATGATGATCGCGATGAGCGTGCGGGCGGGAAATTCGCGACGATGGACCTGATTGGGTTGCCTTGGCGGATCACTGTCGGGCCTCGGGGTTTGAAAAACGGCGTCGTTGAGCTTACCTCTAGACGCACAGGGGAAACCGAGGAAATGTCGCCGGAAGCGGCGTTGGCCAAGGTTACGGAAATTTACGCAGGCGTTTAGTGCGGTCGCGCGGGGCATCGAGCCCCGCTTACCCGCCAACGCAAGCGCGTTGGGAGGCAGGTTGTGGCGAGGGTATCTGGGATAGTTGGGGCGGTGGTGCTGGGCGCGGGTTTATCGCAGTTTCCGGAGTTTTCGCAGCAATATGAACAGCGCCTTGGCGGCGCGGTCGACGAGTTGCGGATTGTTGTGGCGGAGTTTGATAGTTCCGCGACGCGCGCTGGGCTAACCCGCGAGGAGGCTTTGCTGGATTATTCTGGCACTAATTTTTTAGAATTACGCGGGCAGGATATGCGCGCGACATTTATACGGCTGGAGAGGCTGGAAGAGGATTTAGTGAATTTGCAGAATTCTACGGCGGCTGGGAAGGTCGCGAATTTACCGGCGATGATGGATACGCAGATCGCGAAGCGGGCTTGGGAGAATTACCAGCCAGCGGTGCCGATCAATGCTGAAGGCGGGGCCTTTGCGGTAATGGGGGGCGTGGCGGGATATGCGATGCTTGGCGGCTTGTTCGGTCTATTTGGTCGGCGGCGGAGGAAAACTGCATGAGCGTGTCTGGAACCAAACCATTTGCCGGATTTGAATGGGCTATTGCGTGGCGCTATCTAAGTGCGCGGCGCGCCGAGGGCGGCGTTTCGGTGATGACGTGGATTTCGCTGATCGGGATTGCGCTGGCGGTTTTTGCGCTGATTGCAACAATGGCTGTACGATCCGGTTTCCGTGAGGATTTTACAGATACAATTCTGGGGGCCAACGCGCATGTGACCATTTATGAGGGGCGTTTTGGCGAAAACGGCCAGCCGGTTGGCATGACGGATTATCTGGAAAAGGCGGCGAATGTTGCGGCCATTGACGGGGTGACGCGGGCGGCGCCGATCATTCGCGGGCAGGTGTTAGCATCGGCTAATTCGCGCAATTCTGTGGCCGAGGTTTACGGCGAGACACTGGCGGATTTGCGGACTATTCCGTTGTTGGAAAACCCGGAATCCTCGCAAGGTTCGCTGGATGGCTATTATAACGGGATCGCTATTGGGATCGGGATTGCGCGGGAATTGCGTCTGCAGGTCGGGGATTTTATCACGCTGACCTCGCCTGACGGGGTGAAAACACCGTTTGGGACGGCACCGCGGATTAATGATTATCGGGTGGTTTATATCTTTCAGGTAGGGCGCTCGGATATTGACCGCACACGGGTGTATTTACCGTTTACCGAGGCGCAGAGCTATTTCAATCGTGAAGGTACGGCGGATGAGTTAGAGGTGTTCGTGGGTGACCCTCATGGAGTTGATGATTTGCGGTTGGCGCTGAATTCGGCGGCTGGGCCGAGTTCGTTATTGTGGACGTGGCGCGATAGTTCTGGAGGGTTTCTGCGGGCGTTGGAGGTCGAGGATAATGTGATGTTTATCCTGATGTCGATCTTGGTGTTGATCGCGGCAATGAACATTATTTCCGGTCTGATTATGTTGGTGAAAAACAAGACGCGGGATATCGGGATATTGCGGACAATGGGATTATCGCAAGGCTCGATCATGCGGATATTCTTTATTTCGGGTGCGAGTATCGGGTTGGTCGGGACGACATTGGGGGTGATCCTCGGCTGTTTGTTTGCGATCTATATTGATCCGGTTTTCGGGTTTGTTGATGCGATGATGGGGGGCGGGGTTTGGGACCCAGATGTCCGCTACCTCTCGCGATTGCCGGCGAAACTGGTGTTATCGGATGTGATGAGCGCCGTCATACTGTCGCTAAGCCTGTCGTTTATTATCACGATCTTTCCGGCTAGACGTGCGGCACGGATGAACCCCGTGGAGGCCTTGCGCAATGAGTAATGCATTGGAACTGATCGACATTTACCGGAGTTTTAACAAGGGTAAGGCGAACGAGGTTAAGGTGCTGGAAGGGGTGTCCTTAACGCTGGCTGCGGGGGAGATTGTGGCGCTGGTGGCGCCCTCGGGTGCGGGGAAATCGACGCTGCTACATATTGCGGGCTTGCTCGATTCCGTGGACGGCGGTGAGGTGTTGATAAATGGCGCGGCGGTGCCGCCCAAGCGCGAGAAGCTGCGGACGAATTTGCGGCGCAACAATGTCGGGTTTATCTATCAGTTTCACCATTTGTTGCCAGAATTCACGGCGGTTGAGAATATTGTGCTGCCGCAGCGGGCGGCGGGCGTTAGCAAGGCTGAAGCGCGGGAGCGGGCGGAGTATTTGTTGGAAAAGGTCGGCTTGAAGGATCGCATGACCCATCGCCCGACTCAGCTTTCGGGCGGCGAGCAGCAGCGGGTGGCGTTTTGTCGGGCGCTGGCGAATACACCGAAGATTTTGCTGGCGGATGAGCCGACGGGGAACCTTGATCCGGAGACCTCGGATCTGGTGTTTGATGTGTTGTTGGAGCTGGTGCGGGACACGGGGCTGTCGGCGCTGATTGCCACGCATAACCATGCGCTGGCGGCGCGGATGGATCGGGTGCTGCATATGGAACATGGTCGGGTCAGCGCGGGTTAAACCATTCTAGGGCTTGCCGATGTCACGCAAAGTTATCCTAACTACAATCGGGTCGCGCTGAAAATGTTTTGCGTGAAATACTAGATAGTAAAGCAATGTTAAGCGGGCGATGGAAAATGGCGATCATGTTTGTGTGGAAAAAGGTTTCCGAAGTCGCCGCAAAAGCGATTGCAGAGCTATTCGTCGCAACGTTGTGATTTTGTTAGGGGTTTACCGGTCAGGTTGTTCTGTGTTTGAGTGATTCTATACTCATAAAAAGAATTCCAATCGGGAGGGAGACCCCATGAAGACCGAACCTAGCTTTCGCGAATCCGTAGATTTAATGTTCAACCGTGCCGTTAGCTTGATGGACCTGCCGCCCGGATTGGAGGAGAAAATTCGCGTTTGTAACTCCACCTATACGGTGCGCTTCGGGGTGCGGCTTCGCGGGGAAATTCGGACGTTTACCGGCTATCGTTCGGTGCATTCGGAACATATGGAACCGGTCAAGGGCGGCATCCGCTTTTCGCTGGGCGTTAACCAAGACGAGGTTGAGGCGCTGGCGGCCCTGATGACTTATAAATGTGCGCTGGTGCAAGCGCCGTTTGGGGGCTCAAAAGGCGGGTTATTTGTTGATCCACGGGCATGGGATGTGCATGAAATGGAACGGATCACACGGCGTTTTGCCTATGAATTGGCAAAGCGCGATTTGATCAACCCGTCGCAGAATGTTCCTGCGCCCGATATGGGCACGGGTGAACGCGAAATGGCGTGGATTGTTGACGAATATCGCCGCATGAATACGACAGATATTAATGCCGCTGCCTGTGTGACCGGAAAACCGTTGAATGCCGGTGGTATTCAGGGGCGAGTCGAGGCCACAGGGCGCGGAGTGCAATACGCGCTGCATGAGTTTTTCCGCCATAAGGAGGACTCGGCTAAGGCTAACATGACCGGGTCGTTGGATGGGAAAACGGTTGTCGTGCAGGGGCTGGGGAATGTGGGCTATCACGCGGCAAAATTTGTGTCCGAAGATGACGGCGCTAAGGTTATTGCGGTTATCGAATATAACGGCTCGATCACAAATCCGGATGGCTTGGCGATTGAAGAACTGAAGCAGCACATCATCGAAACGGGTGGTGTTAAGGGCTTTGCTGGCGGTACATTTGTCGAAGATGGTGCGCCTTTGATGGAACTGGAATGCGATATCCTTATTCCCGCCGCGATGGAGGGGGTTATCAACCTTTCCAATGCTGCAAATATTAAGGCCAAGCTGATTATCGAGGCCGCAAATGGTCCGGTGACAGCGGGCGCTGACGAGATTTTGCGCAAAAAAGGCGTGGTGATTATTCCCGATATGTATGCCAATGCTGGCGGTGTGACGGTTTCCTACTTTGAGTGGGTCAAGAACCTTAGCCATATCCGGTTCGGGCGGATGCAACGTCGCCAAGAAGAAGGGCGGCATCAACTGGTTGTCGACGAGTTGGAACGGCTAAGTGCTAGTCCCGATGTGAACTGGAAAATCTCGGATCATTTCAAAAAGGAATATCTGCGCGGCGCTGGTGAACTGGAATTGGTGCGCTCGGGTCTTGATGATACAATGCGCGATGCCTATCAGGCGATGCGGACCGTTTGGCATGAAAATGATGATGTCGAGGACCTGCGGGTTGCGGCTTATCTGGTCTCGATCGGTCGCGTTGCCGAGAGCTATATTTCAAAGGGCTTGTAATCTGGTTGGACGGGCATAGGTTACCTCGATCTGAAAGAGGTGAAAAATGTCCTTCCGTCCTGTCAAATCCGAACTATTAGCACAACCAACAATCGAGGGCGCGGGCGTTCATCTGCACCGCGCTTTCGGGTTTCATGACCCAAAAATGCTGGATCCGTTTCTGCTATTCGATGATTTTCGCAATGATGATCCGGCGCGCTTCTCGCAAGGTTTTCCGTGGCATCCACATCGCGGCATTGAAACCATTACTTATGTGCTGGAAGGCACCGTTGATCATGGTGACAGCCTTGGAAATTCCGGTCGGCTTGGGGCTGGCGACGTGCAATGGATGACCGCTGGGTCCGGCATTATGCATCAGGAAATGCCGAAAGGTAACGCCAAGGGTCAGATGCACGGATTTCAGCTTTGGGCGAATTTGCCAGCCAGTCAAAAGATGACGGCACCACGATATCAAGATGTCGGGGCCTCGGATATTCCAGAAATTATTGATGATGACGGGACACGGGTAAAGGTTATCGTTGGGTCGTTTTGGGGCAAGAAGGGTCCTGTGGACGGGATTGCGGCGGATCCGCAATATCTGGATATCCGGGTGCCGCCGAATGTGCGTAAAACCTTTCCGGTGGATGCTTACCGCCACGTATTCGCCTATATATTTGATGGTTCGGGAACGTTCCGCGATGCGTCAAAACCGTACGGCGTGCGCGTCGAAAAGGAGCTGGCCGGCGAGGAGCTGAACATTCGCGATATGTCCGGCAACCGCACGCTTGTGCAGTTTGACACAGGCGACGAGGTGACGGTTCAGGCTGGCGAACACGGGATACGGTTCCTGCTGGTTTCTGGAAAACCGATAGAAGAACCAGTGGCATGGCACGGTCCGATTGTGATGAACACGCAGGCGGAACTGCGGCGCGCGATGCAGGACCTAAATAATGGCACCTTTATCAAGGCGCAGCATTAAGCCAGTTCTTTTGGGGTCATGTAGCGTTCAAGATGCGCGGTTCCGAGGGTGATTTCTGACCAGTCGTCAATTGGCAGTTCAAGGATTGTCGTGGCACCGGTCGGGTATTTGTCGAATGCTTCGTGCGACGGGGCTGGATCAACCCGAAGCGCGCGGGCCAGCAATCCGATGGTCGGTTGATGGCCAAGGATCATTACGGAATCACCGCTGGCTTGGGCTTTGATGATGTCGAGAGTGTCCTCGACTGTGGTCATATAAAGTTTGGCATCGGTGGTAATTTTGGGGGATTTGGTAAGGCTTTTAGCGATCAGTTCCCATGTTTCCTGACAGCGTTTGGCCGAAGATAGGATGACTTGATCCGGTGTTATCGCGTCTGCCTCGAACCATTTTCCAAGGTCATCGGCTGCTTTGCGGCCACGCTCGCCCAGGTCTCGGTCTATGTCGGTCACATCGCTATCGGCCCACGAAGATTTTGCGTGCCGCATCAGGATCAATTTTTTCATAACATACCTTTCGTTACCTCAAGGCTGCGGCAGGTCGGCGCGAAAGGCAAGGGATTATTTGTTAATGAACGGAAGTTTCAGGGACCATGTCAGTTTGGCGGGGCGCTCATCTTGCCATTGCAGGCCGATGATCATGTCATCATGGCCATCCTCTGGTTGGGCGACATAAGTGCCAAACATCCGGTCCCAGATTGACAGGGAAAACCCGTAATTGCTGTCATGTTCACGCCGATGGATCGAGTGGTGGACGCGGTGCATATCGGGCGTGACTAGGATCAGGCGAACGGCGGCGTCGACACGCGGTGACAGGCGGATATTGGCGTGGTTGAACAGGGCGGAACCGTTCAGGATAATCTCAAACAGGATAACGGCGATGGCGGCGGGCCCGAGCAGGTAAACCATGCCGATTTTGAGGGTCATCGACAGGGCGATTTCGACGGGGTGAAAGCGGATGGCGGTGGTGACATCCATGTCGCGGTCGGCGTGGTGGACGCGGTGCAGGCGCCAGAGGATCGGAATTTTGTGGGTAATCAGGTGCTGGAACCAGATGGCAAAATCGAGGATCAGCATGGCGGCGATGATTTCGAGCGTGCTTGGAAGGGCAATGTTGTTGAACAGGCCCCAGCCATTTGTGGCGGCATCGACGGCAGCACCGACGGCCAGAAATGGCAGCACCCATGCCATCAGGTTTATGGTTAACGTGTCTAGGATCGACAGGCCCCAATTGGCGAACCAGCGGCGCTTGCGGGTTTCTACGCGGGCGCGGCGTGGCAGCAGGGTCTCGATCACGGCGAATAGGGCGAACAGGCCGATAAAGACGCTTAGGCGGATGAGGGTTTCGTTTTCCATGTTTTGAACTTGCGCTTGGTGCGTGCCAAGATCAAGTGCGATATGTTAACTGCGGATCAAACTTCCGGCACCATGTTCGGTGAAAAGTTCAAGCAGGCAGGCGTTGGGCGCGCGGCCGTCGAGGATGACAACGGCGCGGACGCCGCCCTCGATCGCTTTTAGGGCGGTTTGGGTTTTGGGGATCATGCCGCCTTTGATCGTGCCGTCTTTGGTCAATTTTTCGACCTGTGCGGTGGAAAGATCGGTGATGACATTGCCGTCGGCGTCTTTGACACCGGAGACATCGGTTAGCAGCAAAAGGCGGTCGGCATCTAGGGCGGCGGCGATGGCACCCGCGGCTGTGTCGCCGTTGACGTTATAGGTTTGGCCATCCTCGCCGACGCCAATGGGGGCGATGACGGGGATCATGTCGCTGTCTTTGAAGGTGTTCAGGATGTCGGGATTTACGACTGAGGGTTCGCCGACGAAGCCCATATCGGGTTCTGCTTTTTCGCAAATCATCAGGTTGCCGTCTTTGCCCGACAGACCAACGGCCTTGCCGCCTTGTTTGTTCAGGGCGACAACGATGCGTTTATTGACGAGGCCCGACAGGACCATTTCGACGATCTTCATGGTCTCGGCATCGGTGACGCGTTTGCCGTTGACGAATTCGGAGGTGACCCCCTGTTTTTCCAGCATTTCGTTGATCATCGGGCCGCCGCCGTGCACCAGAACCGGGTGGATGTTGCATTGTTTCATTAGGACTATGTCGCGGGCAAATGTTTCCATTGCAGCGTCGTCGCCCATGGCGTGGCCGCCGAATTTTATGACCACGGTGGCGCCGTCGTAACGTTGGAGGAAGGGCAGGGCCTCGGACAGAGTTCTGGCGGTAGTAATCCAGTCGGGGTTCATTTTTCGTATCTCCATCGGGCAGGCCTTTGTGGTTTTCCATATTCATAGACGGTAATGATAGGAAACCCAATAGTGTGTGGGGAGGCGTTGCGTGGTTTTTAATTTGGTTCCGACAGAAGATTCGGGTCTGCGTAGCATCGATCCAGTGGCAGTGGTTTCACGCTTTCTACCCGGATAGCTTCTGACGTTTCGTGATTGAAATCACCTTTGACGCAGGCACATCCATACCCATACGAAGTCGGGCCACGGGAAATCCATTGATCCCCAAAATCAAAATTTGACGCAGGTAGGTCGAAGAAATTATCAGCATGAAAATCACCCTGAATGCTCAAAGTCCACGAGTTGTCAGCATCATCGAGCCAGTAATTTGCCGGTGTCGGATTCGAATACCAACCGCATCGGTTTTCGGTTGCAGAAAGATGTTGTGGTGCAATTACGCTGGTCAATAGAATAAGAATGCCAATTACGGGAGATGCGGTGGTGATCGAGTCGTGATTCATTTTTCGTATCTCCATCGGGCAGGTTTTTGTATTCATAGACGGAAATGATGGGAAACCCAATAGTTTGTGGAAATTCTGCGGGGGGAAAGGTTTACTTTTGATCGATGGAACCCAATGTGATCTAAATCACTAACTTACCTAAGTGCGATAAACCGTCTTAGCAGCAGGCTTAATTTTGGAAGGAATTTTTGAAATAATTATCGCGTTCGTCAGTATTGGTATCTACGGTACCGAGGACAAACCTAGGCACCCAATTTGGCGTAATATTATTAGAGTGGTTGCATTTGGTGGCTTTCCAATCGCTGCGGCAAATATACTGTCATTGCTTGGGCAAATGGAAATTCCGTTCATCGTAACCATATCGTGGGCAATATGTTCGCTAATCGTATTATCCGCCGAATATTACGCGGGATCAAAACGCATCGCTTTGGCAGCGGTTGTATGCCTTGTTTTATTCTTGGGGCTAGCGGTCGCGTCGTTCTATATTCTTTGAAAGCTTGGCCGCTTTTATTCCATCGTCGCAATCACCGATCGCAAAATATCCAAGCCGTCGCCTGTGTTCGAAGACGTCAGAATTATCTCGGGATACGCGGCTGGGTGTTTGGCCAAGGCTGCGCGGGTTTTGTCTAGCATTTTGTCTTGGTCGGATTTTTTCAGTTTGTCGATTTTGGTTAGAACCGCCTGAAAGGTCACGGCGGAGCTGTCTAGCAACGCCATGATTTCTTCGTCAACTTCTTTGGGCCCGTGGCGGGCGTCGATTAGCAAGAATACGCGGCGCAGGGTGGCGCGGCCCGATAGGTAGGCTTTTAGCAGGCGTTGCCATTTTTGCACCACGGGAACGGGGGCGTTGGCGAAGCCGTAGCCCGGTAGATCGACCAGAAAGTGGCTGTCTAGCAGGGTGAAATAGTTAATTTCTTGGGTGCGACCGGGGGTGTTGGATGTCCGCGCGAGGGATTTTCGGCCCGTTAGCGCGTTGATCAGGCTGGATTTTCCGACGTTGGAACGGCCAGCGAAACATATCTCCATCCTATCCGCAGGCGGGACGCCGTCCATTGACACGACGCCTTTCAGGAAATCGGAGTTACCGGCGAAAAGCAAACGGCCAGCCTCGCGGGCCTCGTCATCGGGCGTTTCGGCGAGAGGGAAAGCGATTGTCATAGGAGCACCACGGGATCGTTGGGTTTGATTTTGCCGTCTTGGATGACGGTGGCGAAAACGCCGAAATCTTGGTGGTCCCAGTGTTTTTTCAACGCGCCGAGAGTGTCAGCATCAACGATGCCGGTTTCGGTGTTCACGGTTGTTGCGGTGCAACGGGTGATGCGCTGTGAAACTTCTAGGACGGCCTCGCCGATCTGGATCTTCTTGCCGATCCAGCCGAATTCGGACCATGCGTCGAAACCCTCAATCCAGAGGTTGCCGCGGAAACGTTCGCGGGCGAGTTTGAAACCGACTTTTCGGGATAATGTGTTCAGACTTGCGGCGTTCAAGATTGACAGGAACGGGCTGCTATTATCGGTCATGCCTTGCTTGGTCGCGCGGACCAGTCGGGCGGGCGCGGGTCGGTCTGGGTTGCAGATTGGTTTTAGCCAATCGACCAGCCACTGGGCGTCTTCCTCGTTATTCGGGGCTATGGTTATCGGAGCCAAATCAGGGTGTGACAAGGACACGCGATTGTTGCGCAGCATACGGGCTTGCACGGCCATCAGGCGTGGCGAACTGGCGCCGCGCACGAAGTTTACGCATTTGCCCCAGCCTTCATCCGCGTCGTATTTTGACGCCTCGTGTTCAACTGCCCATTGGCGATCAAACATCAAGGTACGACCCGTTCGCAGGTTGGCGCGGTCTAACGCCTCATAGCCGATCGCCTTGATAGGGTGGCGATATATGTGGGTTAGGCTGGCCATCTAATCCTCAGACTTAGTGCGTTTGATACTGGAAATGATGTTGCCAAACACGTCCGGTTTCACGCCTTGCGTGCGCATAATTACATATTGCTGCGTGAAGGTGATGGTGTTGTTCGCCACCCAGTAAATCACCAGACCCGAGGCAAAACGGCCCAGCATGAACATGAATACCCACGGCATCCACGCAAAAATCATTTGCTGGGTTTTGTCGGCAGGGGCCGGATTGAGGCGTTGCTGCATCCACATGGTCACACCCATCAGGATTGGGAACACACCGATGGAAAGGATCCCGAGGAATTCGGGCACCGTGAACGGGATTGCGCCGAACAGGTTCATCCAGCTTGTTGGATCCGGTGCGGAAAGATCGTGGATCCAGCCAATGAACGGCGCGTGGCGCATTTCGATGGTCACGAACAGCACTTTATAGAGCGAGAAGAAGATGGGCATTTGCAAGAAGATCGGCAAACAACCGGACATCGGGTTTACTTTTTCTTTCTTGTAAAGCGCCATCATCTCTTTTTGAAGCTTGGCTTTGTCGTCGCCGACTTTTTCCTTGAGGATCGTCAGTTCCGGCTGCAACTTCTTCATTTTCGACATGGAGACGTAGGATTTATATGCCAGCGGGAAGAGCATTGCCTTGATGGTGAAGGTTAGGCCGATGATGGCCCAGCCCATGTTACCCACGAGGCCGTGGATGAAGCTGAGCAAGAAGAAAATCGGTTTGGTGAGGAAGAAGAACATGCCCCAATCAACGGAATCGACGAAGTTTTCGATATCGTTATTTTCTTCATAGGCTTGAATTGTAGCAACCTCTTTGGCACCAGCGAATAGGGATGTGGTTACTTCGGCGCTTTGACCTGCTGCGATTTGCATGACGGGCAAGCGGGCCTCGGCTTGATAGTGGTCGCTGGCGGGGATGAAGCGGGATACGGAGGTGAATGGCTGACCCTTTTGCGGGATCAATGTTGTCATCCAGTATTTGTCGGTCATGCCAGTCCAACCGCTGCTTTCGACCTTGATTTTGTCAACATTGCCTTGTTCGTTTTGATCAAATGTCTGGTCAGGCATGTCGTTATAGTCGATCTCTTCAAGCTCGGAATCAACGAAACGAACGATACCTTCGTGGAGCAGATAGAAGCCTAGAGTTTCGGGTTCACCTTGGCGGGCAATGATACCATATGGGAACATTGCCACGGAGGATCCGGTGTTATTCTCGACGCTTTGGGTGATTGCGAACATGTATTTTTCGTCGACCGAAATTGCGCGGCGGAAGATCAGGCCAGCGCCGTTATCCCATACAAGATTAACAGGTGTGGTTTCGGTCAGTGTTGTACCGGATTCAATGTCCCAGACCGTTGTTGCACCCGGCAATAATGCGGCATCAATACCGCCAGCTGGTGCCCAGCCGTACCATGCGTAATATGGATCATCGGATGTTGCAGGTGAAAGCAGGACGACTTTTTCGGATGGATCGTTCAGTTCAACATTGTAGTTTGACAGGTGCAGATCGTCGATGCGTCCACCAAGCAAGGAAATGGAACCTTGGAGGCTGGCAGTTTTGATGTCGATACGCGCTGTTTCGGCGAGGGCGGTTTCGCGCGCTTCGCTTGGAGATTGGGGGATGGCAGGGGTCACGGCGATGGCTGCGCCATCAACACCGGGAACGCTGACTGCGCCGTCAACCTGGGTTACAGCAACGGGGTTTTCGTCCGGTACAACTGGTGGGAAAAAGTATGTCCAACCGACAAGCACAAGCATACTAAGCACAATGGCAAGGATCATGTTTTTATTCTGGTCGTTCATCTTCTACTCCGGTGGAAAATTGTCACAGTGCCTTCAACAGGTGTGCGGCGGAAAGGTCAAGGTTTTTTGGCGTTTTCGGGCGTTTTGCCGCTATTTCGCGTGAGGTTCGTGAAATCGAATAGGTTCGGGTCCAGCATGTGGCTGGGATTGATGTTGGTAAGCGCCTTGAACATGACTTGTCGACGGCCTGGGGAATTGGCCTCCCACTCGTTCAAAAGCTGTTTGACTTGTTGGCGTTGCAGGCCATCTTGGGAACCACAAAGGTCGCATGGAATGATCGGATAATTCATGGCGGCGGCGAATTTTTCGCAGTCCGCTTCGGCGACATGGGCCAGCGGGCGATAGACATAAAGGTCGCCTTCGTCATTGACCAGTTTGGGGGGCATGGTGGCCAGTTTACCGCCGTGGAATAGCGACATAAAAAAGGTCTCAAGCATGTCGTCGCGGTGGTGGCCAAGGACAACAGCGGAACAGCCTTCCTCGCGCGCGATACGGTATAAATTGCCGCGGCGCAGGCGTGAACATAATGCGCAAAAGGTTTTTGTCTCGGGGATTTTGTCCATGACGATGGAATATGTGTCGCGATATTCAATGCGGTGCGGAACCTTCATTTTCTCTAGGAACGCGGGCAGGACGGTGGAGGGAAACCCCGGTTGGCCTTGGTCCAGATTGCAGGCAAGGATTTCAATGGGCAGTAACCCACGCCATTGCAATTCGGTCAAAACTGCCAGTAGGGTATAGCTGTCCTTGCCGCCCGACATGCAAACCAGCCAACGCGCACCACGCTCAATCATGCCATATTGCTCAATGGCCTCGCGGGTTTGGCGGACGATGCGTTTACGCAGTTTCTTGTAATTCGCCGTCGAGGGCGCGCCATAAAACAGCGGATGAATGTCGTCTTCGTCTAGCATTATAGGTCCGATGTGTTGGCTAATCTGGCAATATGCCGTCGATGGCGGTTTTGTGGGTGATACTGAAATCGGAAAGGTCGATTTCGGCGATGTATAACAGGCCTGTTATGTCGCGAAAAGATATGATGGCGCGCCCGTCGCCCACTGAATTGGTCACGGGCGAAGTTGCAACATCGGTGAATAATTCGGTGAACTGGCTGCCGTCAGCGCGGGCAATTGCGAGTATTTGGTTGTCCTCGGCAGTTAATTTTCCGTCACCATTCGTGTCGTTCCTGACAAGCGTATATAAATGTGCGGCAATTGGTTCGGCTCTCGCGTCGGGATTGTTGCTTAGGTCGGTTCGCTGCAAGATTAGTTGATCATTACCTTCAAGCAACCAGCGATTTTGGCGCAAGTTTATATCGAAGAACAGGTAATTGACCGTGTTCTCGGTGGTTTTCGTTGAGCCGTAACTGAAATCATATTCTTGGACCATCAGCAGGCGGAAACTGATTATTTCATTATCGCTGAAATATTCTGTGCGCCCCAAACGGTAATTGACCTCAACGTCGCCCATATCGCTTGTGTCAACATTAACAATACTGCTGGCGTTTCTAGTCCGAGTTGCGCTTTTGTAAACTTCGAAAATAACAAAGCACATCAGCACGATGGCGAGGATTGCGGCCACCGCAATAACAAGGGCATTGAATTGCCAAACACGCCGGAAGAACCGTCTTGATTTCATCTTGAGCTCCAAACCTTCGATCGCAAATTTAGTATGCTGGGGCGAACTTGTGCTAGTATTGCGTTCATATAGTCGATGTTTGTGAGGATTCCAATGCAGCGGACATTTAAACCAGCGAATTTAGTAGACCCGTTTCCGGCACCCTTGGGCACGCCCGCCACCTGTATCTATTCGTCAGATCTGGCGCTGATTAGGTTTAAGGAAGCGGTCCAGACGGGAACAGGGCGCGATGCGTTATACATTACCGAGCGCCCGTATTTCATCCAATATACGATGGAAGATAGTGACGAGGTTTACGGGCTGACGGTTCCGGCGGGGATGCTGACGGATCTGGCCTCGGTCCCGTGGTTCGCGCGCTGGTTGGTTGGTCGTGTCGGGCGACATCTTGAGGCGGCAATAGTGCATGATTTCCTGTATATCGCGCGGCGCTGGGAGGACGACGAGATTGAGCGGGCCGATAAACGGCGTTTTGCCGATGATTTGATGCGAGTGGCGATGCGGGACGCGGGCGTGAGCGGGTTCGTGGCATGGCTGGTATTTGTGTCGGTGCGGTTGTTTGGCGGGATCATGTCGCGCCCTCCAACCGGGGACGAGTTTCTGGATACGCGCGATCCAGAGGTGGCTGCGCGCCTTCATGGGGACGAGGGTTCCTTGCTTGAGCTAAGGCATTGAAATTTTAAGAAAAATACTTAGGTGATTACTATGTTTAGATTTATTTTGATTATGTGGCTGATTATTGCAGGACCTTTGCCCGTTTCGGCGCAGAACTGTGCGTTTTTCTGTGACGAGGAGTTTTGGTATACGTTAGACGCGCAAAGTACGGCGGATTTGATTGCGGCGGGGGCTGATGTTGAGGAGCAGGGCCCAAGAGGTTGGGTGCCGCTGACGATTGCGGCTGCTTTAGGTGACGCGGAGATGTCTCGGGTTTTGCTGGAAGCTGGTGCGGATGTGCACAGCCAAGTTCGCAATGGCCTGACGCAGTTGCACGCAGCGGGAATGATTATGCCGTTTATGAGGGATGTACAAATTCCAGCAGCGACCGAAGCCGAGTATCTGGAAAACATGCGGGTGTTGCTTGAATATGGCGCAGATGTGAATGGTCGTGGACCCGCAAATGCTACACCGTTATTTGTTGCAACCGGATTTGGCACACCTGCGGTTATCGAGCTTTTGATTGATGTAGGCGCAGACCTTGAGGCTCGGCCGGATTTGGGATGGACGCCGTTACACAATGCGGCTTCGGCAATGGGAATGCCGGGGACCGTTGCGCCGTTACTGGCCGCCGGTGCCGACGTTAATGAGAGCGATCACCTGATGGGGCAACACCGCTTCATTTCGCGGCCTACAGCAAGGAAGCTGATGTGGTTACGCTATTGATCGAAGCTGGCGCTGATGTGAATGCCGTTGATGATCGCGGGATGACGCCGTTGATGGCGGCAACCTTGTATGAAAGAGATAGGCAAAACCTGATTTTATTGCTTGAGGCGGGTGCGGACGTGAATGCAGTTTTCGAGGACGGATCGACTGCGCTACATTCCGCCGCAACAAAAACACCCGCGAACGTTTTTTTGTTGCTCGCGGCAGGGGCCGATGGCACGATTAAAACTAATGATGGTGACACGCCATTTGATTTGATCAAAGATGACGAGGAAATGATTGGTGGGGCGGTTTATCTGGTGTTGCAAGATGCCAGTAATAAGTGACGCTGCTGGAAAGCGTTATTTTAAAGGGATTGATATTATGAAATTGATTGCAGCTTTTTTGGTTCTACTGGGTGCCTCGCCGTTATTGGCGGATGAATGTGGGCTTCTTTGTGATAAGAACTTCTGGATTAGCGCGGATGCGGCGAGTGTTCAGGCCGAGATTGATGCTGGTGCGGATATCGATGCGCGCGATTCCAACGGCATGACGGCTTTATTCCTGTCGCTTCACTTGGGTTCACCAGACACAACCAAGTTGCTTTTGGAGGCAGGGGCGGACGTGAACGCGCGAAACGATGAGGGGTTAACGCCGCTGCATTTTGTGAATATAGCGCGGGTGCTGAAATCTGATCTATATCCTCCGAGCGCAGGATATCTAGCAAAAATATCGCTGCTACTTGCGGCTGGCGCAGAAGTTAACGCATTGAGCAATGATGGCGTCTCGGTGCTATATCTTGTGGTCAGTTTAGGGGTGCCCGAGGCTGTCGAAATTCTGGTGAAGGCGGGTATTGACGTTGATGCCACCCCTAATGGCGACTGGACGGCCTTGCATGTTGCCAGTGCTTCAAATGCCATAGAAGGTATGATCGCACCGCTGCTGGATGGTGGTGCAAATGTTAACGCACGCAGGCATAACGGGACCACGGCGCTGCATACAGCGGTGGTTTTTCGCCCGGTTGATGCGGTTAAATTTCTGCTTGATGCAGGTGCGGATGTTGATGCAATTAGTAACAATGGGGATACGGCGCTAATGTCTGCGGCCTCGGTCAGCAGCGGGCTGGAGAATCTGGTGTTATTGATCGCGGCAGGCGCGGACGTGAATATTGTGCGCGCGGACGGTTGGACGGCGCTGCATTCGGCCGCATTGGAAGGCGGCGAAGCTGCGTTGCGGCTATTGGAAGCGGGCGCGGATGGAACGCTGGAAAACGCGGATGGCGACACACCGTTTGATTTGATCAAGGATGATGAGGGACTGATGGGGGGGGCTGTTTATCTGGCGCTGGAGGCGGCAAGTATGGGCTGAATTGTTTGAAAAAGGAGAGATATTTTGAAATTTATTGCTACTGTTTTGCTGGTTCTATTCAGCGTTTCGCCCATACGCGCGCAGGAATGCGCGTTTTTCTGTGACTGGGAATTTTGGTACAGTTTGGACGCTCAAAGCACGCAGGAATTGATCGCGGCGGGGGCAGATGTGGAGGAGCGAGACAGTGGCACGTTCTCTGTGCTTGCTGCTGGCGTGGCTTTGGGGGATGTGGAAATGGTTCAGGTTCTGTTGGACGCTGGGGCGAATGTGAATGGCGCACAAGACGATTTGCTAAAGCCGCTCCACGGGGCGGCGATGGCGTATCGGCATATGTTGGATACGAGTATTCCTACAGCGAGCGAAGCCGACTATCTTGAAATTATCGAGGTTCTATTAGCGGCGGGCGCTGATGTTGATGCACGTGATTTTAATAATTCGACACCGCTTATTACGGCCTCAGGCAATGACGTACCTGCAATTGTTGAGTTATTGATTGAAAAAGGCGCCGATATCGAGGCTCAGAATGTTTTAGGTTGGCGGCCACTGCACAACGCAACTGCGGAACTTGAGATTACAAGCGCTATAGCGCCGCTATTGGCCGCTGGCGCAGACGTCAATGTACGAACAATCTACGGCGAAACTCCCCTTCATTTTGCGGCCTATGGAAAGGGCTATGATGCGGTGGCAATGCTGATAACCGCCGGGGCTGACGTGAATGCGGCAGATGAAAACGGGGTGACCGCCATGATGCGTGCAACTTTGTATGAACGCGACAGGGATAATTTGATTTTGCTGTTAGATGTAGGTGCAGACGTGAATGCGGTCGATGCCGACGGGGCAACGGCACTGCATATTGCGGCAGAAAGAAACCCCGAAAACGTGTTGTTGCTGTTGGAGGCGGGCGCGGATGGCACGATTAGGAACGATGAAGGTGACACGCCGTTTGACTTGATCAAGGATGATGCGGCGCTGATGGGTGGGGCTGTTTATCTGGCGCTGGAGGCTGCAAGTCTGGGATGAAAGCCCAATTGGAGGATTGATATTTATGAAATTTATAGCACTGGTATCGGTGATATTTCTGAACGTCTCGCCAGTATACGCGCAAGACTGTGCGTTTTTCTGTGACGAGGAATTTTGGTATACGCTTGATGCGCAAAGCACGGCGGAATTATTGGCGGCGGGGGCTGATCCCAATGAGCGCGCGGCAAATGGATCGGTGCCGCTTGCAGCTGCGGCTGCATTAGGGGATGCCGAAATGACCGCGGTGCTGCTGGATGCTGGGGCTGATGTGGATGTGCGAATGAGCAACGGTAATACAGTTTTACATGATGCTGCCCGTGTTAGTGCATTGAAGCGAATTCCCGAGATAGAGCCCGTCCCTGACGCAGATTACATGGCTACTATTTCCGTGTTGATAGATGCCGGTGCTGACGTGAACGCGCGCAATGAAAGTGGGTGGACGCCACTTTTCGTTGCAACGGCAAGTGGGACGTCCGCGATAATTAAACATTTGATTGATGCGGGTGCGGATATTGAAGTCACGAACAATTTTGGAACCGCGCTGTCGCTTTCTGTCTCTCCGTATGGCGTGCCAAATTCAATTGCTCCATTGTTGAATGCTAGCGCTGATGTTGACGCGCGGAATATACGTGGAATGACACCTTTGCATAACGCAGTTCTATTCAAGTCACCTGAGGTTGTTGAGCAATTGTTGGCTGCCGGTGCTGATGTAAACGCAATAGACGAAACAGGACTTACCTCGCTAATGTTCGCCGCAGCGGGGGATGACGCGAAAGGTATTTTCATGCTGTTACTTGCTGCAGGTGCTGACGTGAATGCCGTTTCCGAAGACGGAACGACAGCGTTAATTGCTGCTGTGAGGGCGCGCCATGAGGGTGTGTCACTGCTGTTGGACGCCGGCGCGGATGTTCAGACGCGATTTAACGGGTTCACGGCGCTTCATATTGCAACGACTCAACTACCTGATATTATCCGGCAACTCCTCGAGTCTGGTGCAGATATAAATGCCAAAAGCGATGAAGAGATGACCCCTTTGATGATTGCAGCCGCGTTAGATTCTGCGCTGGAAAGTGTGACTTTATTGATTGCTGCAGGCGCAGATTTAGACGCCGTCGAAGATCGCGGCTGGACGGCTTTGCATGCCGCGGCGGATAACGCGCCTGCGAATGTTTTTCCGCTATTGGAAGCGGGCGCTGACGGGACCATCCAGAATATGGATGGCCGCACACCGTTTGATTTGATTGAGGACAATGAAGCGATGATTGGTAGCGTGATTTATTTGGCGCTGGAGGCGGCAAGTCGGGAATGATATGTTCTAAGGCCTAATAGCTGGAGAATTGATATCTTGAAATTTATTGACCGGATCTTTGGACGAAAGTCGCGGGAGCAGAAAACTCTTGAAAACGAAATTGCAGAACTTTCTGTTTTTGCAGAAAGTCTGCGGCGGTCAGCCGTGGAGTGTGTTCCGCAAACCGATAAGATTTCCACGCGTGTGGATGAAAGCCGTCTTGGCGGCTGGCCGGCCTGGCCGAAAGGTCAAGATTTGCCGAAAGCCGAGGACGGCGAAAGCATGATTTTTCTTGCGCAACTCAATTTTGCGGATACGCCGGCTATGGCTCCGTTCCCTAGTCGCGGGTTGCTGCAGTTTTTTTGCGCTGACGAAGACCTGTTCGGGAGTAAGTTCCCATCCGAACAGCAATCTGGGTTTAGGACAATATATCACGAATCCACAGAGGATTTGATTTTAGTGGACCCGTATCAGGGGCAGATCCCGGAAATGATGCCATTCCAAGACGAGAACCTTTGCGAAAATGGCTATCCACTATTGTTTAAAGAGGCATCAGCCTTACCTGGTTCGGCGAACTACGAAATATACGCCAAAACTGAACATTTGTGGTCGAAAAAAGATCCGAACTTGGATGCTTTGATAGACAGTTTCTTTGAAAATCTTGACAATGACGCTGCTGGCCAAATGTTCTTTGGCGGGCATCCAAAATTTGTACAGTATGATATCAGGTCAGCAGATAAGTATTCTGAATATACACATGTTTTGATGCAGTTCGGCATGCCCGAAGGAATGATGTGGGGCGATGCGGGCGAGGCTTGTTTTTTGATTAGCGAAACTGATTTGAAGAATAAAAACTTTACGAATGCAATTTATAGTTGGGATTGCGGTTAATTTAATCCTTATCATCCGGCACCGGATCATAGCCATCGCCGCCCCATGGATGGCAGCGGCCTATGCGTTTGGCGGCTAGCCATGAACCCTTGATGGCGCCGTGTTTTTCCAGGGCTTCCATCGCGTATGCGGAACATGTTGGTTGATAGCGGCAGCTATGGCCCACCCATGGGCTTAGGATCAGGCGGTAGGCGCGGACCGGTAGGCTGATGATATAGGCGAAAGGGGTCATTTACGGGGCTTTCGCGGGGCGTGTATGCGTTTTAGGGCGGTTTCTAAATCTTCTACTAGCAGATGGTAGGGGCGGTTGGCGGTTTCAAGGTGGCGACCGATCAGGACATAGTCCCAACCTTTAAGACCTTGTGTTGGTAGCACGGCGCGGGCGGCCTCGCGCAAGCGGCGTTTGGCGCGGTTGCGGGCTACGGCGTTGCCGACTTTTTTGGAGCAAGTATAGCCGATGCGGATGATTTCGGGGTCGGCTTCATCGTCTGCACGACGCCGCGCTTGCAGTAGCAAGCTTTTGCCGGCTTGCCGACGGGCGCGCGCTGCTAGCAGGAAATCTGGACGTTTGCGCAAAGTTTCGATCAGGCAAACGGAAGCCGCCGGAGGGATTTCACCGGCGTTCCCTGTGTTGGGTTCGCGGTTTTCCTCCGGCGGCGTCATAATGTCTGACCTATGGCTGCTTTACGCAGTCAATTCCTTACGGCCCTGAGCGCGACGGCGGTTAACGATCCTGCGACCGTTTTTAGTTGCCATGCGCGCACGGAAACCGTGGCGGCGTTTGCGAACAAGGTTGCTCGGCTGGAAAGTACGTTTCATGTTTTTGCTCCTGCAAGGTCGCGACAAGATTCGCTACCTGAAATTCTGAATTCGCTGTTTAGGAGCAATACGTAGGGAAGTCAATTCGGGTTTCGCACAAATATGACGGTAATTTTGGCGTTATTTCTGAAACATTAGCTAACATCCCATCAAGCTCGCGTGATCCCCCTTTGCACAGACGTTTCTAACATGCAGATAGGATGCAACACGTAACGGAGTTGTAAATATGTCAAATGAAACCAGTGGATTCGCCTTTAAGAAACTTGTCCCTTTAATAGTGATTGCGGTTGTGGCTGTGGTCGGATTTTTCACGCTCGGGGATTACCTGAGCTTCGATTCTCTACGCGATAACCGCGAGGCGTTGTTGGAGTGGCGCGACGATAATTATCTGCTGGCGGTGCTGGTGTTTATGGGGATTTACATAGCTGTTGTAGCGTTTTCTCTGCCGGGTGCGGCGATTGCATCGTTGACGGGCGGGTTTCTGTTCGGGGTTTTTGCGGGGACATTTTTTAATGTCGGCTCGGCCACCGTCGGGGCGATTCTGATATTCACTGCGGCGCGGTATGGCTTGGGCGAATTTCTGGGCAAAAAGCTGGATAGCGCTAGCGGGATAGTCGGAAAAATCAATAAGGGGTTGGATGAAAACGAGGTTAGTTTTCTATTGCTAATGCGGCTGGTTCCGGCGTTTCCGTTCTTTGTTGCCAATCTGGTTCCGGCGTTGGTCGGCACAAAATTGCGGCGCTTCGCGTGGACTACATTTGTTGGCATTATCCCTGGTGGGCTGGTTTACACATGGGTTGGCGCGGGGCTGGGCGAGGTGTTTGCGCGCGGCGAAACCCCGAATTTGGGCATCATATTTGAATGGCAAATTCTTGGGCCGATCCTTGGATTATGCGCCTTGGCATTGCTGCCGATCCTGTTGAAATTTTTTGGTAAAAAGGAACTGGTCTGATGGAAGTTATCAAAACAGATATATGTGTCATTGGCGGTGGTTCCGGCGGTCTTTCGGTGGCGGCGGGTGCTGTGCAAATGGGTGCGAGCGTGGTGCTGCTGGAAGGTGGCAAAATGGGCGGCGACTGTTTGAATTATGGCTGCGTGCCGTCAAAAGCGCTGATTGCGGCTGGGAAACATGCCCATGCGATGACGGACGGCGCGCGGTTTGGCGTCACACCTGTGGTGGCCGAGGTTGATTACGCGGCGGCGATGGAACATGTGGCTGGGGTTATTGCGGGGATTGAACCGCTCGATTCCGTGGAACGGTTCGAGGGGCTGGGCGTGCGGGTTATCACGGAATACGGGCATTTCATTTCGCCAACAGAAATCAAGGCAGGGGAATACCGGATCAAGGCGCGACGGTTTGTGATCGCTACGGGGTCATCGCCTTTTGTGCCGCCAATTCCGGGGTTGGATAGTGTGGATTACTTGACCAATGAAAACCTGTTTGAATTGCGGACACGCCCCGAACATTTGATCATTATTGGCGGTGGGCCGATTGGTATGGAAATGGCGCAGGCACATGTGCGGCTTGGGTCCAAAGTTACGGTGTTGGAGGGGATGAAAGCCCTTGGCAAAGACGATCCCGAGATGGCTGCGATTGCGTTGGAACGTATTCGCGGCGAGGGTGTTGAGATTGTTGAGGGGGCGCTGGCCTCGGAAATCACGAACGAGGGTGGGGTGACCGTTAAGACCAAGGATGGGGCCAGTTATACGGGGTCACATCTGTTGATGGCCGTGGGGCGCAAGCCGAATATTGATACGCTGGATCTGGAAAAGGCTGGCGTTGAAACGCATCGACCAGGGGTTAAGGTGGATGCGGGGATGCGGACCTCAAACCGGAAAATCTATGCGATTGGCGATGTGGCCGGTGGGCTGCAATTCACGCATATGGCGGGGTATCAGGCGGGGGTTATTATCAAATCCGCGTTGTTTGGGCTGCCTTCTAAATCGAAGAACGACCATATTCCTTGGGCTACTTATACCGACCCTGAAATTGCACAAGTTGGGCTGACCGAGGCGCAAGCGCTTGAGAAACACGGTGATAAGGTTGAGGTTTTGCGCTTTGAATACGCCGAAAATGATCGGGCGCGGGCCGAGTTGAAAACCGCCGGATTGATCAAGGTGATGGTGCTTAAGGGTAAACCGATTGGGGCGTCGATTGTTGGGCCGCTCGCTGGTGAGTTGATCCAGACTTGGGCCTTGGTCATTGCGAATGACCTGAAAATCGGGGCGGTGGCGGCGATGGTGGTGCCTTATCCGACGCTCGGCGAGATTAATAAACGGGTGGCCGGACAATATTATACGCCGCGCCTATTCGAAAACCCACGGGTGAAAAGCTTTGTGCGATTTGTGCAGAAATTTGGTTGAGCGGCGGGCATTCGCCGTTGAAAATCGCGGCTTTGTGCAAGCGCTTGTCGAAGGCGGCGTAAGTGCCTAATGTCCCGTCTATCGTAATATAGGCATTTCATGTTCTTCAAGACGCTCTCAGGCCGGTTTTTACTGCTCAGCTTTCTCTTT
Source organism: uncultured Rhodobacterales bacterium (assembly GCA_964649035.1). Classification (GTDB taxonomy): domain Bacteria; phylum Pseudomonadota; class Alphaproteobacteria; order Rhodobacterales; family Rhodobacteraceae; genus NORP23. The sequence goes on along the minus strand of CAZYMT010000003.1, from coordinate 10,126 downwards.
GTGATGATCGCCGAGGTGGTGATTTTCGTGCCGTCCGTCTCGCAGTTTCGCATCGACTATATGCAGGAACGGTTGGAGCTGGCGCAGCTGGCGTCACTAGCGTTGCTGGCGACACCCGACGAGATGATCTCGCCGGAGTTGGAAGACGAATTGCTGACCAATGCCGAGGTTTTGAATATTGTGCTGCGGCGGGATGCGACCAGCGAGTTGATCCTGTCAAAACCCATTCCCAAGCCGATTAGTCAAAGTTTTGATCTGGAGAAAACCACGTTTTTTGTGGGGATTATGGACGCGTTTAAATGCGCGTTTGGGCAGCCCGGGAAAATTATTCGGGTGATGGGGCGACCTGTGAAAGATGCAGGTATTGGCATCGAAGTTGTGATGGAAGAAAAATTCGCCAAGCGTGCCATGCTGGATTACGGGCGCAATGTTTTATTGTTGTCGCTGCTGATTTCGGTGGTAACGGGGATGCTGCTTTTCCTGGCGCTGCAATTGCTTATCGCGCGGCCGATGAAACGGGTGATCTCCTCGATGATTACATTCCGGAATAACCCCGAAGACGCGAATAATATTATCAAGCCGAGCGCGGGGATAACCGAATTGCTGGAAGCGGAAACAGCGCTGTCGGAATTGCAGTCGCAGTTGATTGCGTCTTTGCGGCAAAAGGAACGGCTTGCGTCATTGGGTGGGGCGGTCTCAAAGATCAGCCATGATTTGCGCAATATCCTGACGACCACACAAATATTGGCCGACCGGATCGAGATGTCGGATGATCCGATGGTGCAGAAGATGGCGCCAAAATTGTTGAACTCGCTATCGCGGGGGATTGATCTGTGTGAACGGACGCTGACCTTTGGGAAGGCCGACGAGCCCGAACCGGAAATCAGGGATGTTGAACTGAAACCTATTGTCGATGATGTGATCGACAATGATGCGCTGCGCGATGATGACGGGTTAGTGCAGCTGATCTCGACGGTGGCGCATGATATGCAGATTTGTGCTGATCCCGAACAGATGTTTCGGGTGCTGACCAACCTGATCCGTAATGCACGCCAAGCTATTATGGAATCGGGCAAGCGCGGGGTGGTTACTATTTCCGCCGAAAAACTGGCTGAGGGTTGCGAGATTATTATTCGTGACACCGGCCCTGGATTGCCGGCCAAGGCACAAGAATTTCTGTTTCAACCGTTTCAGGGGAATGCACGTAAAGGCGGGTCTGGTCTGGGCTTGGCGATTGCTGGCGAACTGGTCAAAGGCCATGGCGGCAAGTTGGAATTGGTGGAAACATCGGCTGAAGGCACGGTGTTCAGAATTTTCCTGCCTTAGGCTTTTTTCGCTCTTGCCAAGTTGGCTCGGCAAGGCTAAACGGCCTCCAATGCACCCGTAGCTCAGCTGGATAGAGTACCTGACTACGAATCAGGGGGTCACACGTTCGAATCGTGTCGGGTGCACCAAAAGCCTTTTGTTGGACGTCAGATGACTTTGACCTTTACGTCATAAACTGACCTTATTCGGAAAACTTGATAATTGCAGAACGCTTGAAAAATAGCGCCCTGACTATTGGTGTTAGTTGATCCAATAATTGATTTCTAAAAAGGTGGTTCCGGCCCTTAGCGGACTTTGGCCAATCGAACTGATGCCGCACTGCTGGCATTGCATTGCGGACCTTCGTTCATCATGCAGCATATTGGCTGGCAGGACGGCGGTGGCGCGGACAATGCGCAAGTTTCAATTGGTTCTTGTATGGTAAGGAAAAACTCGGCTGCTCTGATCTATGATTGGGAATTGGCTTTCGGGAATGCGTTCTTATCAAAATACGGGTCTTCCTCGCCTCCATGTTCAGCTAGGATAATTTCCCGCATTACTACGCTGGTCCAATGATTTAGACAGCCAAGAGTGTGCTCAAACTCCCTGAAAAGCTCGGTTTGTTCGTACCCAACTCTGTCGGAACTCTTTTGTCGGTTAAAAGCAACCTTGTGCGACGTGCCAAATCGGAAGAGATCCCCAGTAGGGTCAATGGCGTGAAGGTTCTCGATGAGCCTGTCCGTATCCATTAGGCGAGCATCCTGCTCAATTTGATACTCATTCTTTACCAACCACCCTCGGCCGCGCACCCACAAATCTTCGAGGTTGTGAGCAAATTTAATGGTGTCTGGCTCTGTTGACGCTTTCCAACCGATAGTTTCGATCAAAGCCTTTAGTTTGAGTTCGAGCGTTTGGCGGATTAGATAAAGCACCGGAGGAGTCCAATTACTCAAATTCGGCTGTTCTTTTTGGACTGCAATCAACGCCTCAGCCGCCAACTCGAAGTCCGTAGCAGCGAGTCCATAGTCGAAATCACCGTTATGGTTCTCACAGTAGGTTACGCTTGGCTTCCTAGCCATTAGAGCTGCAGAACGGCCACTCCAAATCTCGAAATAGAAACGTTCGTCAGGATTGTCATCAGGCTTCTTTACCATGGGCTGTCCGCCACTTGTTGTCTAAACAATGTGAAAGCTATTTCTTTTTGGGTATGTCGGTCAAGGGCGGCGCACTTGATGGGTGCACTGCTCTGTCAAGCGCGGGAGGTTCCAAGATCCGCATCTTCGGCCGATTGAGATTTACAGGGCTCCGGCTGTCGTGGAGCTCACGGGCGAGTTCATCAAACATTTGAACGTACTCCTGAGGAAAGTCTTGCAAAACCAACAAATCCCGGAACTGAGAGTAGGCTTCATAACCACATCGCTCTATGGCGCAGTAAAGTGTTGAAACAATAAACTGCGCATCGCCGTCTCTAACTGCAATCTGGATGGCGCCTGTCCAAGCCGCCGGATCGTCTTCAAGGCAGAAACATAAAAGCAAAGCAGCGCTGAGAGCCTGATCGTATCGGTCCTCTTCAATGCCTTGCTGCATCTCATCCGACCAGAACTCTGCACGCGATAATAGATCGACTGCGACATCTGCATTATTCGCGCGGAACTCCTTCAACCAGCTCGCTAGGAAGGCTTTTAGGCCTCCCTCCGCAGCTTCGAATGGGTCTTCAGACTTTGTCGCAATTTGGTAGAACTCTTCGGCCCGGTTAGGGGCGCCGGAAAACATGTACGCGTCTCCCGCACAGATGGCTAATTTGGGACTGGCTTCAATTGTGTATGCAGCGTCGTAGAGTTTCGAGGAGAGACGATACCGTCTCAGAAAGTAAAGAGTGGCGCCGGTTTCGGCAAGAAAGTATGGTCTTTCGAGATAGCCTGGCTTCTTTTTTCGTGCTAGGTTGAACTGCTTTAGCGCCGAAGATAGGTCGAACGCGATCCGCAGGGAATTACCATATGAATAGTGGATCGCTGCTTGAGCCTGTTTCGACTGGCCCTCGTGCGCTTTGATTGCCTCGCGATAAAACAGGTCGATCCCAGCAGCCTTCTCCTCGTGTGAAATGGAATGATCCAGAAGCGACATGATATAGCGAGCATATGCATCGTCCTGCTGATCGTGCAGCATGTTGAGACTAGCGATGGCAGCGGCCAAATCTGGTTTCTCCACCACAGCAGATGCGATATGAGATGCAATAAACCTGCTCTGGCACGTTAGGCCATCTCGGCGAATGATCGTAGCCAATTCGTAGAGTTGGTCGTCGAATCCTGCGCGGCCGACCATGTAGGCGATAATATAGATCAGCTGGTTGAAAACTTCCTCTCGATCTACGCTCTCAAGGATGACGCTAACGGACGCTATCGTGTCAATCTCGACACGAAGGGCGTCCCCTTGGAGGTGGACCCGGATAGGAAGGCACTCTGTCGGATCGGCGCTATTGACGAAACGATTGCTCACGTCCAGCACCCGACCGACTGACTGGTTTATGGCGAAAACTGCGTCTAGCTCAGCGCCCTCGGAAAGTACTTCAAGTCCGACTAGCGTTCGTCGCGAGCCATTTCTCATTGTCCTATATACGCGAAGGGTCCGTAATATCGCCTTCGACGTTTCCTCAGTCCACAGGTCGGAACTCTCAAACTTGACCGTAACGCTCTCGGTGTCCGGTGGCGGCATTCTAGCGAAAATGTCTGTGAGCCACATCCAGTGAAAGGAGCGAGACGGCTCGCAATACCGAACAACCATAGACGGCGCGTCGAGCGAGGCGAGATAGTCAAGTCGGTCTACCTTCATACTGACAGCGCGTGCCTTGTCAGCGTCATCTGTCGCCTTGAGCTGAACGTAAAACATCAGGCCCGTGGACTGGCCCTCATCGTCGAAAACCTCGACCTCCATGTCAACGCCGTAGTCCTTGTCTTTGCGGCGGCTAACCCAAGCATCAGGCAGCAGGCCCTCGAACTGCTGGATTGAGATATCTTCCAACTGATGGGTTCTTGAACGCTTTGGCAATGATAGATACTCCGATAAATTGATATGTTAAAGTAAATCGCCTTAAACATCTTAGCCCATCCATTCATCGAGTATGCGCTTGAGTTGCGCAACTCGGCTTTGGACAAGGCCTTCTTTCGCAGATGCCCAGAGCATTGGATACATTGACCCTCCTTCGACCTGAGAGGCGATCATCGAGGCTTCGAAATCTGCAAACTCCACCCATTTTGCTTGAGCTTCTATGACAACCGTTTTTTGAATCCCTGACAACTTGGCGACTAGATCGACATTTCTATTCAGCTCACTCAATGCTTGGTCCAGCTTTTCACCAGCGCCGATGTTCATTGCAGTCTGAGTTCGTGGGACAGAGCCATGTAGCTCTGCCACAACGACCCAATCGCAAGCATCAATGAATTCACTTGCCGCTTTGCAGAACTTTGTTACATCCGTTTTCTCAATGGCTGCGTTGTCTGGAAGTTCATGCGTCAACACATGTCTGGCTTCAAACATTCGTGCCAAAGCACCAATTGTCTTACCATAATCAGATATAATTGGATCCAAAGGCCAAGTTTTAGTCTCTTCAGTCCAACGTGGGTGTGAATTTTTTAACTTTTGAATAAAGTCAGCGATAAGAGTTGAGAAAGCAGAGATCACCGCGTCAATTCCATTTAAGGAAACGGTGTGAGCAACGAAGTCACCAATCGAGAGCTTTTCACCAGATAAGTGGGCTGCAAAAACTAAATCCAGCTTTGCATTTTTGGCCAATTTACCAGCAGATTCTAGATACACGTCTCCTGTGTCAACCAGCTCTCGAATGATTTCACGGGCATAGACCTCGATGCAGGTTGTGACCCGCATTGGTATGAACTCTGCCAAGTATGGATCTGGTGACGCATTCCACGCTCTTTCCAGCTGGTCTATTCGCCATCTGATGTCGTAAGCGGGACCTGATTGAGGACCGCGCCTTTGTTTCCACTCAAGTATTTGGCTGGGTGTTGGCTGTCGCAACGATTTTTCCTCGATGGGAATTTATGTATTCGGTATCATATTAGCCGCTTATCCGCTTTTGAGCGAGTCGAAATGGGCGGTGCATCCGCAACGAAAGTCCGCTCTCCGCCCAGAGCAGCCGTTCGTGCATTCCGTACCAATGTCTGCTATAGTCGCTCACTCAATGACATCCTCACTCTTTACAAAATGTGTCTAATGTAAAGAGTGGGTATTTCGGATATCAATGAAATAGGTGATTGCGACCAAGCCAATGCAGCTGACCAATCGGCATAATGTTAAGAGTACGTCAAATCGCGTAACCGACGAGCATGAGCGTAGCCGTGATTTTCTTGGTTTGGGCGAAATCAATTGCCTCCTACAGGCGGCGAAACAAGGTCGCCATGGAATTCGGGATCACCTTCTAATTTTGACCATGTATCGGCACGGTCTGCGGGTTTCTGAAGCAACAGAACTCAAACGTGACGATGTAGACTTAGCGCAATCACGCCTGTGGGTGTCGCGACTTAAAGGCGGACTGAGCGTTGAACAACCGATTGCAGGGGATGAGTTGCGCGCAATTCGTCGCTGGTATGCCGCAAGACAGGACAAATTGCCTTGGCTGTTCGTCTCCGAACGCAAACAACAACTGACGAGGCAAGCAGTAAACTACATCGTCGCCCGTGCTTCTGATCGAGCTGGAATCGGTCACGTTAACCCTCACATGCTCCGGCATTCTTGTGGTTTTGCGTTAGCCAACAAAGGCTATGATCTACGGTTGATCCAAGATTATTTGGGACATCGTGATCCACGGCATACGGCGCACTATACGAGAACGGCTTCCAGTAGGTTTGATGGATTATGGTGAATTCATTTCCCGACAGCACGAAAATATCTGAGGAGCTGGCCACCATTTTGACGAACATAGACGCCGTGTGTTTTGACGCGTTTGGGACGATTGCCGAAATCACTGACAAAAAGAACGTAATCAGACCGCTGTTGCGGTTGGCAGATAAACAATCGCGACTAGCTTGGAAAGATAAACTGATGCGAGGGCCGCTGACGGTTGAAACACTAATCCAGCAGGGTGGCCTGATCTCAGAAGACACAATTCATGACATCAACGATATGATTGATAGGATATCTGAGGAGGCTACGTCTGTTACATTACGAACCAAAACGGCGCTTATGTGGCGCATGCTTCGTAGTGCAGGAAAACGGATTGGTATTTGTTCAAACCTCGCGGCTCCTTATGGGCCACCGATGCTATCGATATTACCTGATCGGCCCGATGCGGTGGCGCTTTCTTATGAAACGGGGCTGATTAAGCCTGAAGCTGGTATTTACCGTATTGTGGCAGAGCGCCTCGAAACCGAGGCGCGACGGATATTATTTGTGGGCGATCATCTGGCGGCAGACGTTGAGGGGCCACGAAAGATGGGAATGCGATCTATGGAAATATCGGAATTTGAGCGTTTACTTTAGACTATATGATAGAAATATAGAATTCTTTTAAGTCAAAACATTGAGTAAAAACGGCCCATACCGGACACACGTCGCTGTTAACGATGCTGTATTGCGGAATCCCTAAAGCCGACGTAGGTCGATCTTGCCGCAGTCGCGCTATTTATTTGATGCTACACCTTAATCTTCTCCAGATCATCGACCAAGTAATACTAGGATCAAGTGCTTGTGTGCTCTATTAAAGATCGAAATGGAGAGGCGACGATCTCTGGCCTCCTTCTGTTCGGAGCTCGTAAAATGATCCTCTATAAGACAATTGCCCTGCAGTATGGGCGTTATTTAGAAACTGGGCAGTCCGGCAAAGAATACGATCCTGTAGGTCGCATGGTTCCAACGGAAGAGACCCACGCGCAGCGACAAGGTATTCTCGACGATCTCGCAGCAGCACGGTTGCACCTACTCGATCACCGCGCTGCGAACTACCTCGACAGCCTGCGAATGGATGTCCAAGGCATGCCGTGGGAAGATCGGCCAGAGTCTCATATTCAAGGCTATGTCAGCGAAGTCGATTTCCTGCGGGATCTCGTTTGGGTCGAGTACGACAGTCGAAAACTTTGGGAAGACCGCATTGCGCGCGGGCTGACGACCATGAGCGACAAGGAGCTTAGTCACTGGCATCAGAGAGGGTTTCTGTTCGACAATCGGTCTCCGGAATCGATGACGGTTAAGCTTTTTTCCGCCATGACTGATCGCAGCTTCTGGGACTCACCACTGACGCTGGTTTTGACCAAGTCACAGGATGGTCGCCCTAGCTTTGATAACGTTATTTGGAAGCCTCAGGAAAATGTCGCGCTGGCGCATATGCAACACAGCTCTGGTGACCGGGTACAGGAAGTTAGGGACCTCTTTGAAGAGCACAAAGGTCATCTAACCTACGAGATGGTGATCGGTTTCATGCTATTTGCCGCATTGGCCGCCCGAGAGAAGGATTTAGTTTTGCGAGAGGCTCCAAGCCTCTCAACCTCGGAGGCGAAGACGGCACGGAAATTCGGCAAAATCTGGATGGCCGAAACTCTTCGGTCACACATTACGATTAGGATTGGACCTGCTGGCGAACGACATCTTACCGAGCGCGAGGCTCGGCGTCAGTTCGAGAAGGCGCGGGCCTCAGGCCGTGCGACGCCGACCGAACACTGGGTTGCTGAACATGAAAGGCGTTATTCGAATGGTAAGGTGGTGCGAGTTCGCGTGCACAAACGCGGCCAACCTGCTGATCGGGAATTGCCTGTGCGGGTAGTGGGGCCGAGAACGGAGAGCTGAATTGCACGGCAGCCTTGCTCGACGAGGGAGAAATCAGGGTTGGCCGACCATGCCGTCGGAGGCGGCCCATATCCTTAGTCTTGCTCATGTTTACTAGATGCCATCATGACGGCTTCCTCGTCCAGAAAAACTTTGTGTTGGACCAGGTAAAACTGTCGTTCGTTCAATACGCAGCATCCGGATCATTGCAGATCTTCGTCTCATAGTCACGGTGTTGCATTGCAGCCCGTCGAACCGGACATTCGCTGAATCTGCACAATTTGCTCGCGTGAACTCATATTAAGCGGACAAAGCAGGCAAAGCGGCAACACATATTACATGCACAGATGGTTTTTGGATGGTGTGGACAAGCAGTGTAGCATAAGACTGGACGTATTAGATACTAACCATAGATGTATAGGCCTAGATCTGTCGCAACTCGTTGAAACGTTATGGGTTGAAAACCTGCTTCTCAAGAAAACCGGGCAAGGTTTTGAGGACTTCTTCACCGGTACAGCGAAGCTGCATTGGGGCGAGGATTTTGAACCTTGGAAACCTCAAGGTTCATTGGGCGATTTTAAGTGTGACGGCTATCACGTATCGGAAAAACGTGTTTTCCAATGCTATGCGCCAGAGAAACCAGAACCAACGAAAACTGCGACCAAGATACAGACGGATTTTGAAGGTGCGAAATCGCATTTTGGAAACCGAATGGAGAGTTGGGTGTTCGTATATAATCAGTCTGAGATACCCGCTGGGTGCGGCAGACTTCTTGGAGATTTGCGAGAAGCTAATTTGGGTATAAGAATAAATGCCTGGCTGCGAATAGACCTTCAGAGATTTATCCTTGGTCTCCGCCCAGAAGTTTTGGCGCACTTGTTGCCGACTTCGCAGAAAGATGTCGAAATGAGTGAAATAATTTTCAATGCGATGAGTGAGTTTGTGAGTGCTAATACCGTATCCAACCCACCACTGGTAAATATTGCAGCGGATACCAATCAGACCACATTGATCCAAGCCCTTGACCACCTTAGTGATGATGACCGTTCTATACGGATTCGACTGCTCGCGTATAGCAAATGGCTAGCCCCGCTTGGCAAAGAACGCGCAAGCGCTCTGTTAGTTGAAAAAGGATTTGTCGCGGCAAGCATCGATCTTAACTTGGATATGCTTCATCAAAAGGGCTTACTGAATGTTACAGCCAATCATGTGCTACCCCTAGACGACCGGATTTGTAGCGAGGCAGCTGATGAAATGGCAGATGAATTCTTAGCGTTGCTGGAGGAGGTATAATTATGGATAGCGAAACAAAACACAAAATCCTGAAACAGTTGAGCCAAACGCGCGGTGAAAAGGCCTTGGCGGCTATCCAAAAGGAGTTCGAGAAAGCGAAAACGGCCTTGGAAATCGAGACCGGCTATTATGGCTTGAAGGAAATTCTAGCCCAGCTTTCCATCTATGCGTTCCGGGTCCCCGAAGAGAGTGTGGAGGCTCTTACAGGCTTACTGGACAAGATCGCCACGGTGCCATTCGTCGTACTGGATAGAGACTACTCCTACATTGATGCTAATGAGGCTCAAGCCACGCTCGCAGCGGAGGCGATCGAAGTCCTAGAGCATCTCAGGTACTTAAATCTTCCGAGAATACTCGAAGTTCTTATGGTGGCCAGCGGATATGATACGGAGCTCATTCGAAAAAGGGCACGAGAAGCCCTGCAAAAATGTGCGAAATACGACATCGATATTTTTTATTCTGGTGAAAACCGAGCTGGTCTTGGATATCGACCGCAGTTGGAGGTCGTCGGGTTTCTAGAAGCACAATCTGGACATGCTACGGACGTTACCATGGACGCTTTGCTTGTTCTCGCGGATGAAATTTTGTCGCCAACGATTGAAGGTATGTCTTGGGACTATGAGACAGTGTCATGGAGCACTGGAACGGTTTCGGTGGATGATGACTTAATATCTATTCGGGCACGGACGTTAGCGTTCATTTTCAGCCAATACAAATTGGAGCTTCCCGTAGCCAATCGAAGGCAAATCATTTCAAC
>CAZYMT010000002.1:0-56745 GCA_964649035.1 uncultured Rhodobacterales bacterium | reverse complement strand
TGCGAACCATTGATCGCATCGGCATGGAAGGCATGGCCAAACCGCTGGAAAATGTGACGTTCCACAATAAGTTGGGCACGCAGGCAGAGCGGGTTAAGCGGATTGAAGCCTTGGCACGAGAGATTGCGCCACTGGTTGGTGCCAAACCTGATCTGGCGGCAGAAGCCGCGCGGATCGCCAAAGCTGATCTTACATCCGAGATGGTTTATGAATTCCCCGATTTGCAAGGCTTGATGGGGCGGTACTATGCGGCCCACGCGGGTCATGATGATGGTGTGCCAGAGGCATGTCAGGAACATTATTCGCCGCTGGGTCCTGCTGACGATGTGCCGAGCGCACCAATTTCGGTGGCCGTGGCATTGGCGGATAAGATTGATATGTTGACAGCCTTCTGGGCGATTGATGAGAAACCAACAGGTTCGAAAGACCCGTTTGCACTACGTAGGGCTGCGTTGGGTGTTATTCGGTTGGTGTTGGAAGGCGATGTACGATTGCCAATGATCGGATTACTTTTCAATTCTAAAAGCCCATTCGGAGCTAAACAAGAGAAAGAGGCATTCTCCAGTAAGGTGCTAGAAACTGGGCAAACTCAAGAAACCAATTCCGAGGTCGCGAAACTTGGCGCTGATCTGGTCGAAGCCCAAGAAATTGCATTTCAACGTTACATTGACCTCCTCTCCTTCTTCCACGACCGCCTCAAAGTTTACCTCCGCGATAAAGGCATCACCCATGACGTCATCGACGCTTGTTTGCAAATGCCAAACAATGACGACCTGACACTTTTGGTTAACCGTGCCAATGCCTTACAGGCGTTTGTTAACACAGACGACGGCACCAATTTGTTACAAGGCTATAAACGCGCCAACAATATTTTGGCGGCTGAAGAGAAGAAAGACGGAGTCTCTTACGAGGGGACGCCTGAGGTTAAGTTCACCGAAGAAGATATTGAAAAAGCTTTGTTTTTTGCGCTCGACAGCAGCGAGGCTGCGATATCCACGGCGCTCAAAGCCGAAGATTTCGCGGCGGCTATGGCCGCTTTGGCGCAGCTCCGCCAGCCGATTGATGCCTTCTTTGAGGGGGTGCAGGTGAATAGCGATAATAGCATCGTGCGTCGCAACCGCCTGTGTCTGCTGAACCGTATCCGCGAGGTCATGCACCGCGTCGCCATATTCCGCGCCATTGAGGGATGACAATTCCCCCGTCTGGTCTATGCTGCATATAACCAATGCAGGAGGCCATGATGGGTCAGCCGTTTATTCACATCCATAGCGACGACGCCGTTGCCCCCGAAATCTACGGGGCCCGCGCGGTGCGGCTTGCCGAAATGGCCCGTGCTGGTTTGCCTGTGCCGGACGGTTTGATCCTGTCCTTTGATACGGTGCGCGCGATTGCCGCTGGCGATGTGCCTGAGCTGCCGATTGACGGGTTAGTGTCTGTGCGATGCAGCCCCGAAAATACGGATTGGGGCGGGGCGGCAGCGACCTTGAATATTGGTGCGACTGACGCGTTTCTGGCCGCCAACCCATCACGCGGTATGACCGAAGTTTACCGCCGTTTCATCCAGAATTATGCGGTCAGCGTTGACGGCGTTGACCCCGAATATTTCGAAAACCTCTATTACGATCACCTGAAGCTGGCGGATGTGGATAGCGAGGAAGAATTGTCGGATAGCGACCTTGCGGCGATGCTCGATAACAGTAAGGCGTTGTATGAGGTCGAGGTTGGAAAACCGTTTCCCCAAGATCCGGCAGCGCAATTATTGGGAGTTTTGCGGGCGATGGCGAAGGGCTGGAATGCCGCTTCGACACGGATTTTACGTGAAGCTAAGGGCGCGCCTGCGGATGCGGGTTTAGGGCTGATCGTGCAAAACATGGTTATCGGGTTGGGCGCGGATGGCGGGTCCGGCTTTGTGCAAATGGTTGACGAAAAATCCGGTGCGCCGCGCGTTTGGGGGCGGTATTTGCCGCAATCGCAAGGGCAAGATGCGCTGATGGGCCTGCGGACCCCGCATATGATCACCAAGGCCGAGCGCGAGGAAGCTGGACAAAGCGCGCCGTCGCTGGAAGAAATCGCGCCCGACGCCTTGGCGCAATTACAACGGTTTAACGAAACCTCGGCGGCGATGGGCGATGCGTTCCAGTTTGAGTTCACGATTGAAGACGGCAAAATCCATCTGCTTGATATCAGCCCCGCCATCAGGTCGGCCCGCGCCGCGGTCCGGATCGCCGTTAATTTGGCCGAGGCGGGGGTGATCACCCGCAATCAGGCGTTGCTACGGATCGATCCGCGTAATTTAGTTGAACATCTACACTCGCAGATTGACCCGAATGCTACGCGCGAAGTTTTTGGTCTTGGGCTGCCCGCCAGCCCCGGCGCGGCCACTGGCCGGATCGTGTTTTCACCTGAGGCGGCGATGGCCTCAGAAGCGCAGGATGAACCGTGTATTCTGGTGCGAATTGAAACCAGCCCGGAAGATATTCGCGGCATGCACGCGGCGGCGGGTGTGTTGACGGTGCGCGGTGGCATGACCAGCCACGCAGCAGTGATCGCCCGCGGGTTAGGGCTGCCATGTGTGGTTGGGGCCGGCGATTTGCGCCTGAACATCAAGACGCGGATTATTACCGCCCATGATGGGCGCGAGTTTCGCGAAGGTGACGTGATTACGATTGACGGAACGCGCGGGCAGGCCTTGATCGGGTCACCGCCGATGATCCAGGCGGAACTTGGTGGGGCGTTTTTGACCTTGATGGAATGGGCGGATGACGTGCGCACGATCGGGGTGCGCGGCAATGCTGATACGCCGATGGATGCGCGACATGCCCGTGAATTTGGGGTTGATGGTATTGGTCTGTGCCGCACAGAACACATGTTTTTTGAGGAAGGACGTATCACGGTAATGCGTGAAATGATCCTCGCCAATTCAGAGGCAGAACGGCGCTTGGCGCTGGATCGCTTGTTGCCAATGCAGCGGTCGGATTTTGTCGAATTGTTTGAAATCATGCGGGGGTTACCGGTGACCATCCGGTTGCTCGACCCGCCATTACACGAATTTTTGCCCCATAGCCGCGATGAAATGCAGGATTTGGCTGAGGCTATGGAATTGCCCATCAGCCAAGTTATTGCGCGGGCCGAGGAGCTGTCGGAATTCAATCCGATGCTTGGGAAACGCGGTGTGCGTTTAGGCGTAACTATGCCCGAAATCTATGAAATGCAGGCGCGGGCGATTTTTGAGGCTGCAATCGAGGTTAACCGCAATTCCGAGCAGGCCGTAGTCCCCGAAGTTATGATTCCGCTGGTTTCGGCAAACCGAGAGGTTGATTTGGTTAAGCAGCGCGTGGATCAGATTGCGCGCGATGTGCAGGCGGAACAATCGGCGCATCTGGATTACCGGTTGGGTGCGATGGTCGAAACCCCGCGAGCGGCTTTGCGTGCTGGTGATTTGGCTGAAAACTGCGCCTTCTTAAGTTTTGGCACTAACGATCTTACACAGATGACTTACGGCTTATCGCGTGATGATGCGGGGCGTTTCATGCGCGATTATATTAATCAAAATGTTTATCCCGAAGATCCGTTTCATACGCTTGATCTACAAGGTGTGGGGGAACTGATGATCATGGCGGCTGAACGTGGAAGGGCGCAAAATTCTGATCTGGTGTTGGGCATTTGTGGCGAACATGGCGGTGACCCGGCATCGGTAAGATTTTGTAAAATGATTGGATTTGATTATGTATCCTGTTCGCCGTTCCGGGTGCCGATTGCAAGGCTGGCTGCGGCCCAAGCGAGTATCGCGGAGCTTGAAATAAATCAAAACTGAAATACTGACTGCAATTGCGAATAGATACATCGCGGGACTATTATCGAAATAGGTAAGGCATTACAGGTACTTGCACATTTTCGCACCTAAACGTGTGTCTTGCTCTCTTCAATTGTTTCGCGAATCGGTGGACATTTTCGGATATTTGCGTAGATTTCGGTCCATTCGTTTCTGGTAAGGCACTGCCTAAATTTGCCAAGCTGGGGGCGTGATATTTTGGGGTTACGATGTCTGCTATTAACAAACGAGAAAAACTGCGTGCTCGAACGCGGAAAATTATTGGTGTTTCATCGTGTTTCGTCGCGGTGACCATTGCGTTTGGGATGGCCAATGCTGAAATGCCATCCGCGGAATTTTCCGAAGATCCCAGTCAACAGGCTATGATACAAATCGTATCTATGATGTCGCAAGAACGGGCTGCCGTTTCGGCTATTACGGTACAAGCACTTGCCACGCGCGGCGGGATGGGCGCGCATATGCCGGCCGTTAGTGATACAAGTGTCAGCACATTTTCAATTTTCGGTTTGAGCTTTGGTCGTCAAAATATCGAGGATAAAAATGCGCAATTGCTGGCAGATTCCGCCCAGCACAGTTTGATTGATACAACTGTCGGCGGTGAATTCACCAAGGCCGTGATCGATTCAATGCCCGAAGTTACAGGTGGTCGGGAATGGCGTTGCCTTGCCGAAGCTCTTTATTTTGAAGCGCGCAGTGAAACATTGGCTGGCCAGTTCGCGGTGGGTGAGGTTATCCTCAATCGGGTGGATGCGGGCAATTACCCCGACACGGTTTGTGGCGTTGTCTCGCAAGGCGCGCATCGTCTGCATCGGTGTCAGTTCAGCTATAATTGCGATGGAAAGTCCGAACATTTTGCCGAGCCGGTGGCGTTTTCACGTGCTGGAAAGCTTGCGGATATGATGCTGCAAGGGGCAGCGCGCGTCCTAACGGACGGCGCTACGCATTATCACGCAAATAATGTGGATCCGCGCTGGGCTAGGGCGCTTTATTTTACAGCCCAAATCGGTAGCCACTCTTTCTATCGATAGAAAATTACCCTGCGAAATTTTGGGTTAGATACAGACGCCCACATGACACGTTATCGGGTGCATATCCTAGACCAGCTTCCATCCTTGTGACGCGACGATTTAGCAGATTTTGTCGGTGTCCCGATGATGCCATCCAGCCCGCCACCTGACTTTGTGCCAACGACGAATAACTGAATTGTGGGACCGCTGCGCCGGAATCGGCGTAGGTAAATTGGCATCCACCCCGCGGGACAAAACGTCGGTTTCCAAAGGCGAATAGAAAGTTTTGTGCGATATTTTCGGCGGCGACTCGTTTGCTTACGGAAAAGGCCCCCATGCGATCACGCAACGAACGTTGACCACGGACGTTGGATGTATGGCTCATTGTGTTGGAACGGGCCATATTGACGCTATGCGCCATTGCTGCCCGCAACAGGTTGGGATCGGCTGCAAGCGGTTGAAGGCCGCGCCGGCATCGTTCAATGTTAGAATAATACCGGACAGCGGCGCTAAACAATGCGCCGTTTGGATTGTTTGGATTGATTGCCTGATTGGCGTTGGACGGCATTGCCCCCTCGCAACCAGCCGCAGCCGAATTTGCGATAAACGACATACCAACAACAAAAGACAATATCAAAAAGCGTCGCATATTTAGCTCCTATTAGGGGAATACAGACTTATTTCACACTCGAAATCAGGCTACAATGAGACCATAACGTGGAATCTGTGTGTTAACAGTTAATTTTACGTGACTAGGATGTTATCAGCCGATAACAGCTTGATTGCGAGGAATTTGGCCCTAATTAAGTGGGCAAGGGGAGTAGAATGGACGAAACATCTATAGCATTTGAGGCACCACATGTGCGCGCTGCCGCCACCAGCGGGCCTGATCCGTTGGACCGCATTTCGGTGCGCGATTACACGCGTGAAGTTGAAATCGGGGCATTTCAGGCGGAGCGCGGCGTAAAACAACGTATTCGCTTTAATGTGGTGTTGGAGGTTTCGCGGACCACAGCCGCGCGTGATGATGATGTCGATAAGGTGATTTCCTACGATTCGATTATCGAGGCGATTGAATTGCAGCTTTCCACCGAGCGGATCAATCTGCTGGAAACACTAGCCGAACGCATCGCCGAAAGATGCCTTGAGGATCGCCGCGTTGTCCGTTCCTTTGTGCGGATAGAGAAACTGGACCGTATTCCGGGAACTTTAGGGATTGAAATTGTGCGCTCGCAAACTGGTGAGACCCAAGAATTACATGCCGTCCAGGAGACCGTTGTTGCCGATGACACCCCTCATCCGTTGGTGGTGTATTTGTCGAACGAGGTGCTGCATGGCCCCAATCTGTCTGAATGGTTGGACGTAATCGCGGGCGCGGATACGCCAGCAGTTATCTGTCTTGGTAAAGCCGCCGAGGCAGCGCCACATGCCAAGCACCCAATGGCGGATCGCCGGATCGGGTTGTTGTCGATTGAACAGAATGCGTGGGTATTGGCTGGAACGGACAAACGTTGCGTGGTTGTTGATAGCCGCACGGAAATGGACTGGGCGATGAAAAACGGGCAACTGTCGGTTTGGGCACCCTCCAAAATTGTGCTCGATTCTGTTGAAGCGCCTGACGCCGATGCCGAAACGCCTGAGGCCTTGGCTCTTTGGTTTGCGGAACAATTCGCGGCCTCGAAAATGCTGGGGATGGGCAAAGAATTGCAAAGCGACAGCGTCGAAATATGTGAAATTGAAGCGGACGATGTTGCCTCGCTAAAACGGCATATTTGATGGTTTTGGATACCTTCTGCGGGATCGATATTTCGACCCCGCGTATTATGGGCATTCTGAATGTAACTCCTGACAGTTTTTCGGATGGTGGTAAGCATTTCGATTTGGACGAGGCGGTTGCCCGCGCCACAAACATGGTGGCTGAGGGCGCTGACATAATCGACATTGGCGGCGAATCCACGCGCCCCGGTGCGGATTTTATTCCAGCGGACGAAGAAATCCGGCGTACGGTTCCGGTAATAAAAGCCATTCGGGCCAGCGGACTGACCACGACAATTTCGATTGATACCCGCAAGGCCGAAGTCGCGCGCGCTGCGATTGAAGCGGGGGCGAATTTGTTCAACGATGTTTCGGCCCTGTCATTTGATCCTGACAGTTTGGCGACAGCCGCCGAACTGAACACAAGTGTTTGCATAATGCACGCAACGGGTGATCCCAAAACCATGCAGAATGAGGCCGTTTATAAGGATATTTTGCAAGAGGTTTACGACTACCTCGAAAACCGGATTGAAGCATGTGTGGCGGCAGGAATTACGCCCAATAAAATCATGATCGATCCGGGTATCGGTTTTGGCAAAACCCAAGCGCATAACCTAACATTGCTGCGTGATATTGCAAAATTCCATACGCTTGGATGCCCGATCTTGCTGGGTGTTTCACGCAAACGCTTTATCGGTACTATCGGTAATGAACCAGATCCCGCGCGGCGAGCCGCTGGTTCTATCGCCGTTGGTCTTGCCGCAATAAACCAAGGGGTGCAGATTTTGCGGGTTCATGATATTAGGGAAACCAAGCAGGCAATCGCCGTTTGGATGGCGGTGCAGAAAAACAGTTGAGGCGCGCATGACACGTAAATATTTTGGCACTGACGGCATTCGTGCCGAAGCAAACACCCACCCGATGACCGCAGAATTCGCGCTGCGCCTTGGTATCGCTGCTGGGCGGTATTTCCGCCAGTCACATGACAACCCGCGCGTGGTGATAGGCAAGGACACGCGGCGCTCTGGCTATATGCTGGAAAATGCGCTGACGGCGGGCTTTACCTCCGTCGGGATGGATGTGTTTTTGCTGGGGCCTGTGCCGACACCTGCCGTCGGGATGCTGACACGTTCGATGCGGGCCGATCTTGGGGTGATGATTTCGGCCTCGCATAATGTGTTTTCCGATAATGGCATCAAGTTTTTTGGCCCTGACGGATTTAAACTGTCGGACGAAGCCGAACTTACCATTGAGGCGATGATCGATGCGGGTGACCAGAAACTAGCACGGCCAACAAAAATCGGGCGCGCGCGGCGCATTGCCGGGGATCGTGCGCGCTATATGGAATTTGCGAAAACCACGGTGCCGCGCGGCATGAAACTTGATGGGTTGAAAGTCGTCGTCGATTGCGCAAATGGCGCTGCCTATAAAACCGCACCCGAGGTTCTTTGGGAGCTTGGAGCAGAGGTTATTGCTATTGGCATCACGCCAAACGGGTTTAATATCAACGAGGGTTGTGGCTCCACCCACACTGATTTCGCGGCCAAACGGGTGGTTGCCGAAGGCGCTGATCTGGGCATTTGCCTTGATGGCGACGCAGACCGCGTGATGATTATCGACGAAAAAGGCAATGTTGCGGATGGCGACCAGATCATGGGTCTGATTGCTGGTACGTGGGCTAATCAAGGCAAACTTGAAGGCAACACGTTGGTTGCAACGGTCATGTCCAACCTTGGCTTGGAACGGCATCTGGAAGGGCGCGGCCTGAAACTGTTGCGCACGCAAGTCGGCGACCGTTACGTGGTCGAGGCTATGCGGGCAGGGGGCTATAACCTTGGCGGCGAACAATCCGGCCATATCGTCATGACCGATTATGTGACCACTGGCGACGGCATGATTTCAGCATTACAATTCTTGGCAGCAATGGTCGAAACCGGCAAGCCCGCCAGCGAACTGGCCAATGTGTTCGACCCCGTCCCGCAGCTTTTACAAAATGTCCGCTACGCGGGCACCGATCCTTTGGATGCGGCGTCGGTCGTGACGGCCATTGCGGATGGCGAGGCAAGATTGGCCACCAACGGGCGTTTGTTGATCCGAAAATCCGGCACTGAGCCCCTGATCCGTGTGATGGGCGAATGCGAAGATGAGGGTCTATTGAAACAGGTGATTGCGGATATTGTTATGGCTGTCGAGGCCGCTTCTTAGCGCGATCCCGCGATATTAGCAGGCCAGTGACAATCAGCGCGTATGCTAAAACAGCAGGCAGGCTCAATCGCTCGTCCAGAAACAGGTAGCCCAGAAATCCGGCCCAAATCGGGATTAGATATGTCGCGGTAGCAACAAAAACCGGACTGGTGCGTTTGACGGTGAAATGCCGCAATATTTGCGCGATACCTGTTGGAAGAACGCCAAGCAACAACAGTCCGATTATCGCGGTCTGGCTGGCCATGCCCGGATCTATTTCACGCCAGCCAAATGGCAGCGCGACCAAAGCCGACACAATCAATGTACCCGACATGGCCTGAATTGATGGCATGTTTGGCATCATGCTGATAATTACGGCCCCCAATGCCATACCCATACACGCAGCCAGGATTGCTATGTACGACAACAGATGTATGGTTTGCGCCGCATCTGATCGAGGATCAGCAAGCCAGATTAGGCCAATTAGACCAATCGTAAATCCAACCCATTTGCGTTTTGAAACCGGTGTTTTAAGAAATAACCAGCTGAAAAATAAAACAAATAACGGGATGGAAGAGACAATTGTTGCCGTGATGTTGCTTGGAACCTCTAATTGCCCCCATGCGATCAGGGTGAATGGGACAACAAAATTTGTAACCCCCAGCAATCCGCACCACCCCCAGGTTTTCAAAGTTTTAGGCAGCCCTTGCCCCGACATAATAGCGATTGGTGCGACCACCAATGCCCCTAGTAGCAATCGCCCGCTCGCCACCCCGACAGGGGAAAACCCTTGCAGCGCCATTCGGGTCAGCGCAAATGCTGATCCCCAAATCATCACCATCACCACCAGGCTAAAATAGGAGGTCCAGTGATACTTCATCTGCGCCGCCACTGGGCCGACTGGCTAACCGCGAGGCCAAGCAGGATCAGGCCAAGTGCCCAGATAAATTGACCGGGCAGGGCCTCGGATAATAGGACTGTGCCGAAGATGACTGCCCAGATCGGGACTTGGTAATTTACCAAGCTAAGGAAGGGTGGTCCGGCGGTTTTGACGACATAGACCAGCATGGCGGTGGCCAATGCTGTTGGGAAGACGCCCAGATATATGACCGCCCACAAGGCTTGGGTGCTTGGAACCTGCGGGATGCCCTCAACGAGCAGGGCGATGGGTGTGACAACCAAAGCGGCGAGGATCAATGCTGCCGAGCTGAACGCCAGCAGTGGCCCTTGCGGTGATAGGCGTGTAATAATTGACCCAATTGCATAACAACAGCTGGCCACAATGCAGACGATGCGTGCGATGTTTTCGACGTCGCCGCCTTCCGATGCTAGGATTTGCGCGGGGCCAATCAGGATCACAACGCCGATGAAACCAACCATAAACCCAAGAGTTTTAATCCGGGTCAAGCGTTGGTCAGGCACTAGAAAATGCGACAATGGCAGGACCAGCAATGGCACCACGGCCATGGTGATACCCGCATAGCCGGACGTTACATGTTGCTGTCCCCAGCTTAGCAATGCAAATGGAATAGCATTTGAAAACAAAGCCATACCAAAGCTATGAACCCAGATTTTTCGTCCTGTCGGTGTTACCGTTTCCGGTAATCCGTGACCAATGGCAAAACTGATACCGGTGACAATGACTGCGGCGAGTGAAATACGGATGGCGGCGATTGTTATTGGCCCGAAACTCTCCAATGCAAGCGCCACCGCCAAAAACGATCCACCCCAAATCAGGCCGAGCAATATCAGCAAGGTCCAAACCAAGACACCCTGTTTCATCATAGTTCCTTTAGGCCAGCATCTCACGCGGGGGGCTGTCCAGAATCTGATCCAGCCGCTCCAACGCATCGATGAAAATATCGGTTTGATGTTTCCCGCCGAGCGATATCCGCACCGCGTTCGGTGCAACCCCGTCATCGGGCAGGAAAACATCTGCCGGC
Source organism: uncultured Rhodobacterales bacterium (assembly GCA_964649035.1). Taxonomy (GTDB): domain Bacteria; phylum Pseudomonadota; class Alphaproteobacteria; order Rhodobacterales; family Rhodobacteraceae; genus NORP23. The sequence goes on along the minus strand of CAZYMT010000002.1, from coordinate 46,024 downwards.
GCAACTTGAATGCCTATCTTTTCGGATGCAAGCGAAAAAGCCGAACTGGACCAGCCTTCGGGTAATTCCAGCCAAAAGAACCCCGCGGCCTCATGCCAATTTATGTTCCAGCGCCCTAGCTGGTTCAACGCCAGACGCACGCGTTCAGTGCGATGGGCACGGATTTTAGTCAGCAGTTTGTCAGCCTCACCCGATGTCACCAAAAGCGTGGCTAGTTGCGCAATCATCGGCGAGAAAGAGTGCCCCATTGACTGCATAACGCCTTGGCCGACCACACCTTTACTGGGTGGACATAACAGATACCCGATCCGCAGACCGGCCGCCAGATAGCGCGACAGTGACGAAACATGCCAAACTCGTTCGGGGCAAAAATCCAGAAAGCTGGGTGGGCGCTGATCGAAGAATTTGCCATGGCCATCATCCTCGACGATTTGCAAATCGTAACGCCGCGCGATTTCAGCAATCTCGGCTTGGCGCGAAGTTGGCATTATGATTGCCGTGGGACTGTTGATATTGGCGGATAGATGCAGGATTTGCGGCCTCTCGCGACGGCACATGTCCTCTAGCGCTTTGGGCAGCATTCCATCGCCGTCAGACACCAGCCCAACGATCCGCGCCCGTGCCAGCGCCGCCGCTTGTCGTGTACCAGGTAAAATCAGCGCGTCGGTGGCAATTACGGGCGCTGAACCATGGGCAATTGTCAAAAATGCGGCCAAGGTAGCGTTCTGCGAGCCGTAACAAAGGATCAAATCTTCGGCTTCGGCGCGGATTGTACCTAAATCCATCCATTGTATCATTGCTTGGCGCGCCGCCAACTCGCCATGGCCCGCATAACGCACCATCGAATGGGTTCCACCATATTCAATCTGAGTAGAAAGATCAGCGATCACCTCGTCTTGCCCGACATAGGGAATGGCGGCGTTTCGCAGGTCAACAATCCCCGTTTCAACATGGGTTTCGCCAAAGCTGGTAGTCGCGATGTGTGGAGCAGGTTTATCCTTACGAATAAAGGTTCCGCGCCCGACTTGAGCCTCCAAAAAACCCTCATCAATACCTAACTGATAGGCGCGCGCGACCGTCCCTGGGGTGATCTGCAATTGCCACGCCATTTCGCGCACGGGCGGCAGGCGATCCCCCTTGGTTAAAAGCGCGTTTTCCAACGCCTCGCGGATCGCATTTAGCAACGCCCGATATTTCGGGATGCCGGTTTGCAACAGGTCAGGGTGCCAAATTGTATCCATAACAATGTTTCCGTAGATTTATGCGATTCGCAATTGTATCAGTCTATTGTCAGATTATGTGACACAAATCTTAAATTGTATCAATACAAAATGGAGCGCGATATGCTAGCTACAATTCCACCACATGTTGCGCAAAGCGCATATTTGTTTGAACGGCGCCATCTGCCATATATTGCCCGCCTTTTTATCAAGGCGGCTGTATGGTTCACCAAGCGCGACGATCGCCAGCAGCGGTTGCGGTGTGCTGAAGGGTTAAGCGATCATCTATCTCGTGATATCGGGATCAGCACGGTTCGCTATGACCGCACGGCCGTGCACAACTTTCCGCCAAAATTCCTCTAACTCGAACCGCGTTTTGCTTTAAGCAGGGCGCGGTTTTCCTTTTGGAAACGCGGGGCACAGAAAAATGCCGCGCAGCGTTCATAAGCGACGTTTTACCTCTTGCAGCGACTCGGGCGACTAGCTATCTCGACGGTGGGCAGGTCGTCGGAATAAGGGCGAGCGATGGCAGGCTCAGAAATATCGCCCTGATCTAGGAGAAGCTTTATGAGCCTCCCATTGCCGTCGCAGGCTAAACCTGCGCGTCCCGAATTTTCATCCGGTCCCTGTCCTAAACGCCCCGATTGGTCCTTTGAGGCCGTCGCTGCAAAAGCGTTTCTTGGCCGCTCGCACCGTGCGGCGGAACCCAAGGCACAGATCAAATCTGTAATTGATCGCACCGCTGCATTGCTGAATGTGCCCGAAGGGTACCGCGTTGGCATTGTGCCCGCGTCTGATACGGGTGCCGTTGAAATGGCGCTCTGGTCGTTGCTTGGTGCGGCGCCTGTTGACGTTTTGGTCTGGGAAAGCTTTGGCGCTGGCTGGGCCACGGATATCGCCAAACAACTGAAATTGGACGATGTGAATATCCTTAAAGCTGAATATGGCGAATTGCCGGACCTAAGCAAGGTTCGCAAAGATGCCGACGTTGTTTTCACATGGAACGGCACAACATCGGGTGCTCGTGTTCCGAACGCTGACTGGATTTCTGCTGACCGCACGGGTCTGACCATCTGTGACGCGACGTCCGCTGCATTTGCACAGGATCTTGATTGGGACAAGCTGGATGTCACGACATTCAGCTGGCAAAAAGCGATGGGCGGCGAGGCGGCGCACGGCGTTATCGTTCTGTCGCCGCGCGCGGTTGAGCGCCTTGAAACCTTCACCCCGGATCGTCCTTTGCCGAAAATTTTCCGCATGACCAAAGGCGGAAAATTGATCGAGGGTATCTTTACCGGTGCCACAATCAACACCCCGTCAATGTTGGCCGTTGCTGATGCCGATGACGCGCTTGAATGGATGGAGAACCTTGGCGGTTTGCCGTTCACGATGGCGCGCGCAGATGCGAATTTCGCGGCGTTGCAGGAATGGGTTGATCGCACGGATTGGGTCGAAAACCTGACACCCGTGGCCGAGCAGCGTTCCAACACATCCGTATGTTTAAAAATTGTCGATCCAATAGTGGCCGCACTTGATGACACCGCACAGCGCGCTTTCACCAAAGCTATGGTGAAAATGTTGGAGGCCGAGGACGCCGCTTACGACATTAACGGCTACCGCGATGCCCCTGCCGGTCTGCGGATTTGGTGTGGCGCAACGGTTGATACTGCTGACGTTCAGGCGCTGACCCCGTGGCTCGACTGGGCGTTCTCCAGCGCCAAAACTGACCTTTAAAAAACCGCCGCGCAGCCGATTGCGCGGCATCTTTTCCCGACTTCAAGGAATACCAAAATGCCCAAAGTTCTTATCTCCGACAAACTGTCGACCGCCGCCGTTCAGATTTTCAAAGACAATGGCGTCGAGGTTGATTTCATGCCTGAGCTAGGCAAAGACCCCGCCAAACTGGCCGAGATTATAGGTAATTATGACGGTCTCGCTATTCGTTCGGCCACCAAGGCCACCGCCGAATTGATCGCCAAGGCCGACAATCTGAAAGTCATCGGTCGCGCCGGTATCGGTGTTGATAATGTCGATTTGGCTGCGGCTTCGGCCAAAGGTGTGGTGGTTATGAACACGCCGTTCGGCAACTCGATCACCACGGCGGAACACGCGATTGCCATGATGTTTGCTTGTGCGCGCCAAATTCCAGCGGCTGATGCTTCCACCCAAGCAGGCAAATGGGAAAAGTCGAAATTTATGGGCTCCGAGATTACCGGTAAAACACTGGGTCTTATTGGCTCGGGCAATATCGGTTCCGTGGTTGCCAGTCGCGCGATTGGCCTTAAAATGAAGGTTATCGCATTCGACCCTTTCCTTTCAACGGAACGTGCTGAAACATTGGGGATCACCAAGGTTGAAGAACTGGATGATCTGTTGGGCCGCGCTGATTTCATCACACTGCACCTGCCGAAAACTGATAAAACCGCCAATATCCTGTCGGCAGAACGCATTGCCAAAATCAAACCCGGTGCCCGTCTTATTAACTGTGCCCGTGGTGGTTTGGTTGACGAAGCCGCCGTTGTTGAGGCATTGAAATCCGGTCAGCTTGCTGGTGCGGCTTTTGATGTTTACGCGGATGAGCCGGCCAAGGAAAACGTGTTGTTCGGCGCACCAAACGTAGTTTGCACCCCGCATTTGGGTGCCGCCACATCCGAGGCCCAAGAAAACGTCGCCCTGCAAGTTGCCGAACAAATGTCCGACTATCTGGTACGCGGTGCCATTTCCAACGCCATCAATGCGCCAAGCGTTACAGCCGAGGAAGCACCCGTTCTGAAGCCTTGGATTGAACTATCCGAAATGCTTGGCGGGTTTGCAGGTCAAGTCACCGAAAGCCCGATCACCGAGATCGAGATCGAGTTTGTCGGTAAAGTTGGCGCGCTAAATATGAAACCATTGGTTTCTGCTCTGACTGCCAGTCTGCTGATCCCGTTGGTTGGCGAAGGTGGCGTGAACATGGTTTCTGCCCCCGTTGTTGCCCGCGAACGCGGTGTGAAAATCACCGAGATACGCAAGGATGCGCAAGGCGCGTTCGGATCGTACATGCGTCTGACCGTAACAACCGAAAAACAAGTACGTTCGGTTGCCGGCACGATCTATTCCGACGGTCGCCCGCGTTTCATCCAGATCAAAGGTATCAATCTTGAGGCCGAGCCGCAGAAATTCATGCTATATACCACCAACTCCGATACGCCGGGATATATCGGTGCTTTGGGGATGGCATTGGGTGAACTTGACGTGAATATCGCCACCTTCGCGCTGGGTCGCGCTGAAAAAGACGGCGAGGCGATTGCCCTGCTTGGTATTGATGCCGAACTAGACGAAGCAACATTGGCCAAGATTGCAGATCTGCCGCAGGTCACAGGGGCTAAAGCCCTAAAATTCTAAAAACCAAAAGGCCGCAAAGGAATCCCCTTTGCGGCCTTTTTCACGGTTCCACTTGCCGCAATCCCCCTGTATAAGCCAATCGTAATTTCCAACCGAGGGGCATGAAATGGCCAATGTAGTAGTTGTCGGCGCACAATGGGGCGACGAAGGTAAAGGGAAGATTGTGGACTGGTTGTCGGAACGCGCCGACATTATCGCGCGTTTCCAAGGTGGTCATAATGCTGGTCACACGCTGGTTATTGACGGCACGGTTTACAAATTGGCAGCGCTGCCAAGTGGCGTCGTTCGCGGCGGCAAGCTCTCGGTTATTGGCAATGGTGTTGTCCTTGACCCTTGGCATCTGGTGAAAGAAATCGCCTCCATCCGCGGGCAGGGCGTTGATATTTCCCCCGAGAATTTGATGATTGCCGAAAATACACCGCTGATCCTGCCGTTCCACGGTGAACTGGATCGCGCGCGCGAAGGCCAAAATTCCGTCGCTAAAATTGGCACTACCGGTCGTGGTATCGGCCCGTGCTACGAGGATAAAGTCGGGCGTCGTGTCGTCCGCGTCGCCGATCTGGCCGATGATGCAACCTTGGAACTGCGCGTCGATCGCGCCTTAATCCACCATAATGCCCTGCGCAGCGGTCTGGGTCTGGAGCCGATTGATCGCGATAAAGTTATTGCGGATCTGAAAGCCGTCGCGCCGGAAATCCTGCAATACGCCAAACCCGTTTGGAAAATCCTGAACGAGGAGCGCAAAGCCGGGAAACGTATCTTGTTTGAGGGCGCGCAAGGCGCGCTGCTCGACATTGATTTTGGCACATATCCGTTTGTGACATCGTCAAACGTTATCGCTGGGCAAGCCGCCACTGGTACGGGCGTCGGCCCGGGGGCCATCGATTTTGTGCTGGGTATCGTCAAAGCCTACACCACCCGCGTCGGCGAGGGGCCTTTTCCCGCCGAACTAGACGACGCTGACGGTCAACGCCTTGGTGAACGTGGCCATGAATTTGGCACCAACACTGGACGTAAACGACGTTGCGGTTGGTTCGATGCGGTGCTGGTGCGCCAGACTTGCGCGACATCCGGCGTTAACGGAATTTCGCTGACCAAGCTGGATGTGCTTGACGGTTTCGAAACCCTGAAAATCTGCGTGGCCTATGATCTTGACGGCGAACGCCTCGATTATCTACCCACCGCAGCCGATCAACAGGCCCGTTGCAAACCGATTTATGAGGAAATATCAGGCTGGTCTGAATCGACCGAAGGCGCACGCAGCTGGGCCGAATTGCCAGCTGAAGCGATCAAATACGTTCGCCGGATCGAGGAACTGATCGACTGTCCGGTCGCCATGCTCTCGACCTCGCCGGAACGCGAAGACACCATCCTCGTCACCGACCCGTTCGAAGACTGATGGCCCTGTCTCACAAAGCGCGGCGGAACTGGTCGCTGGTTCTGCTACTGATCTGGCTGCCAATATATATCATCATTGCGATTGTTATATTGGCGATGATTGGTCCAATGCCAATCTGGGCTTCTGTCCCCGTTTACGCCATTCTTGGTGTGGCCTGGGCGTTCCCGTTCAAATTTGTGTTTGTGGGTATCGGCAAGCCGGATCCTGATGCAGATGACGCCGATAGTTAACAGCAAAACACCCATCACCTTGGTTGGTGGCGGGCCTGTGGATGGCACCCAACTGGCCCGCGCCGTTGCCCTCGCTCCTAGGGTGATAGCGGCGGATAGCGGCGCAAACCGCGCGCATGATCACGGCCAAAAGGTTGATCATATCATTGGCGACATGGACTCCGTCGATATTTCGGTGCTTGGCCGCATTCCCGAACATCTTATCGCCGAACAAATGTCCACCGACCTAGATAAATGCCTATATGCGACCGAGGCACCCTATTATTTGGGTGTCGGTTTTACGGGCGGATTGATCGACCACCACTTGGCGGCCTGTCACAGTCTAATCAAAACCGACAAACGGTTAATATTGCTGGGTGTAGAGGACATGTGTTTTCGCGCACCGCTTAACTTTCGACTAAACTTGCCCATAGGCACCCGCGTTTCCCTATTCCCGATGGGGGCGGTTTCGGGTGTATCAACAGGCCTAAGATGGCCGATAGAGGGCTTAAATTTCGCGCCTGCAACAAAAATCGGCACCTCAAACGAAACCATCGCCGAAACGATTACCCTTCGTTTTGATCGCCCACATATGCTGGTAATATTACCAGCCACGTATTTTGAAACGGTTGTGGCGCAATTATTCGTTTAGCATAAATGGTTAGAGATACCCGATTTTCTCTTCCTGAAAATGGCCCAATCTAGCAATCGGCTAAAGTCTATTTTTAGCGCTTTGTGACATCATGAATCAAGCTGTGGTGCCTTCATCGAAGGGTTGAATTCCGTCACAGTGTAGCGCGCTATACCACGTTCATGAAACGGGTCGTTTTTTAGTAGCCCTTCTAAAATCTCACGCGTTTTGGCCGTTGCGATGATAACTCCACCGGTTCGCGGTACTTTTGGGCCTGATGCCACAAAATGCCCTAAGGCATAATTTCTCTCAAGAAATTCAACATGTGCATCCAGCAGCGGCTCGATTTTCGCAAAACTTTCGATGTAATGTAGGTCAACAATAAAGAGGCTTTGATTGTTTGGAATTAGAGTCATTTTCAATCTTCTGGTTATGTTTTCATGAGTATTATCGCATCCGAATTTTTTATTGGCAACCAAGGTTGGTAAAGTCCTGACTGCCGACCTTCGGGAACTTGCTTGGTGCGCCAATTCTATTCGATGTTTCGGTTAGTCTTGGTCGCAAAACCGTTACGGCGCTCTCACCGATCACCTGTGATGCGCGCGAGATTTAACTGGTATTCCAACCCTAACATTCCGGCACGTTCACCGCCAACCCACCAAGCGAGGTCTCCTTATACTTCGTGTTCATATCCAGCCCCGTTTGGCGCATGGTTTCAACACAGGCATCAAGGCTGATCAAGTGTTTTCCGTCGCCGCGCAGCGCCAGTGATGCCGCCGACACGGCCTTGATTGCACCCAAACCATTGCGTTCAATACAAGGGGCCTGCACGAGGCCGCCAACCGGATCGCAGGTCATGCCCAGATGGTGTTCCAAGGCGATCTCGGCGGCGTTTTCCACCTGTTCCGGCGTCCCGCCCATAATCTCGCAAAACCCAGCCGCCGCCATTGCCGAGGCTGATCCGACCTCACCCTGACAGCCGACCTCAGCGCCAGAAATCGAGGCGTTATTCTTGATCATCCCGCCTATTGCCGCCGCCGTAAGCAGATAGTCCGCGATCTTGTCAGGCGAGGCCATCGGCACATGGTCCAGATAATATCGCAGGGTCGCCGGAACCACACCCGCCGCGCCGTTGGTGGGGGCGGTGACCACTTGTCCACCAGCAGCGTTTTCCTCGTTCACGGCAATTGCATAGACCGAAATCCAGTCGTTGATGGTATGCGGGGCAACCATATTCAGCCCTTGTTCTGCCAGCAAAGTTTCGTGGATTGCCTTGGCGCGTCGCCGTACATTCAAACCGCCGGGCAAAATGCCTTCGGCTGCAAAACCGCGCTCCATACAGGAATTCATCACCTGCCAGATATGCGCCAAACCGTCATCCAGAATTTTTGCGTCCATATGTGCCAGCTCATTCGCGCGTTTCATATCGGCGATGCTTTTGTTGCTGCGCGCGGCCATCGCCAACATGTCGGCGGCATTGCGAAACGGGTAGCGCACATCAAGCGGAATGTCGTTGCCATCCGCTGCCAGCTCCTTTTCTGTCAAAACGAAACCACCACCGACTGAATAATAGATTTCGCGCAGATATAACTGGCCATCGCCGTCATACGCCGAAAATATCATGCCATTAGTGTGGCCGGAAAGCAGCTGTTCGTAATCGAATATCACCGCGCAGCCCAAATCGCCAAGGTCCGGCGGGGGAACCTTGCCCGTTTCCCGTATCGCGGCCTCGGCTAAATCGGCCGCCGCCATGTCGTAATTCACAGGATCAAACCCTGCCAAGCCCAGCATAACCGCCCGATCCGTCGCATGGCCCTTGCCGGTAAACGCCAGCGATCCATGCAGCGAACATTCCAGCCGCGCCAATTCCCCGGCGCCTGGAACTTTCTCGCGCCCCGCTCGCAAACTATCAAGAAAACGCCCAGCCGCCAGCATCGGCCCAACTGTGTGGGACGAGGACGGGCCAACCCCGATTTTAAAAATGTCGAATACGCTTAAAAACATGTCTGACGTCTAGCTGTGTTTCCGATAGGAAACAACGTCAAATGCGACATTATCTTGCTGGCATGCGAAACGGGATGTATGACCGATGGAAACTGGACGATTACAGGAATCAGATCATGGATATTCCCGAAAATGGCGCAGACAGGGCAAAATATGCTTGCGCAGAAAAGGCCTTGGAATACATCGAAGACGGGATGACGGTTGGCTTGGGCACAGGTTCGACTGCGGCCTATTTGGTGGCGCTGTTGGGGGAACGTGTCGCGAACGGTTTGCAGATCGTTGGTGTGCCGACATCAAGCCGCACAAAAGAGCAAGCCGAGGGGCTGAATATCCCGCTAACCACCTTGGACAAGGCTGGGTGGCTTGATCTTGTGATCGACGGTGCCGATGAATTCGACCCCGCCCTTAATCTGGTCAAAGGTGGCGGCGGGGCTTTGTTGCAAGAAAAACTAGTGGCGACCGCATCCGACAAGATGATCGTGATCAGTGACAGCAGTAAAGAGGTTGAGCATCTCGGCGCATTCCCCCTGCCGATCGAGGTTGTGCGCTTCGGGTGGCAAAGCACCGAGCGCAAGATTGCGGCGTTGTTGCAAGATGCCGATGTAACAGGTCACGAAATTATGCGCAGAATGGCCGGCGACAGCCCTTATAATACCGACGAAGGGCATTATATTCTTGATCTGAAACTACAACGGATCGGAAATCCCGAAAAACTGGCCCATGATATCAAACTGATTGTTGGTGTTGTCGAAACCGGATTATTCGTCAATATCGCCAAAATGGTGATCCTTGGACACGCGGACGGAACGACCCGCATTATTGAAGGTTAACAAATATGTACGATTATGATCTCTTTGTAATTGGTGGTGGTTCTGGCGGTGTGCGGGCAGGGCGTGTGGCTGCCCAAGGCGGCGCTAAGGTGGCCTTGGCCGAGGAATATCGGTACGGCGGCACCTGTGTCATCCGTGGCTGCGTTCCAAAAAAACTGATGGTCTATGCATCGACTTTCTCGCAAAGTTTCGCAGATGCCAAAGGCTTTGGTTGGACCGTCGGGGAAACCAGTTTTGACTGGGGGACCATGATCACGGCCATCGATAACGAACTGGACCGGCTTGAGGGGATTTACCGAAATATCCTGTCCAGCAACGACGTCGAAACGTTTGACAGCCGCGCCACGGTCAAGGATGCGCACACCGTTGTGCTGGCCGATGGTCGCGAGATCACGGCAAAAACCATTTTGGTCGCCACGGGGGGCCGCCCATTTGTACCGGACGTTCCGGGGAAAGAATTCGTCATCACCTCGGACGGAGTGTTCAAACTAACCGAATTACCTGCCCGCATCCTGATCGTCGGAGGTGGCTATATCGCCAGCGAATTTGCCGGCATTTTCAACGGCATGGGATCCACGGTTCATCAATATTATCGCGGCGCACAAATCCTGCGCGGCTTTGATGGTGAGGTTCGGGGGCATGTCGCGGACGAGATGATCAAGAAGGGTATCGATTTGCATCTTGGCACTGACGTTACCAGCATCGAAAAACACGATGATGGCTTGCATGTGAAATGCTCCAACGGCTCAACCTGTGTGGTTGATCAGGTGCTTTACGCCACGGGTCGTATTCCGAACACTGACGGCATGGGTTTGGCTGAAGCTGGCGTGACGTTGGGCCGTAAAGGTGAGGTTGCCGTGGATGAATTCTCGGCCACTTCGGTTCCGTCGATCTATGCCGTTGGCGATGTCACTGACCGCGTAAACCTGACCCCCGTGGCGATCCGCGAGGGTATGGCCTTTGTCGAAACCGTGTTTAACAACAACCCGACCTCGATGGATCATGAACTGATCCCGACCGCCGTTTTCACGCAGCCTGAAATCGGCACTGTTGGTCTTAGCGAAGAAGATGCGCGCGAAAACCATAATGTCGAAATTTATCGTTCAGCTTTCCGGCCAATGGCCAATATTCTGGCGGGGCGGGATGAGCGCATGTTGATGAAATTGGTGGTCGATAAGGACACCCGCAAAGTGCTCGGTTGCCACATAATCGGTCCTGCGGCGGGGGAAATGATCCAGCTGGCGGGTATTGCCGTTAAAATGAGTGCGACCAAGGAAGATTTCGATCGTACTGTCGCCGTTCACCCGACAGCTGCGGAAGAACTGGTCACAATGAAAAATCCGGTGTAAGAACCCCTTGAAAATACGTGTCAGAACGCACAGTTCTGACTGAGACAGCGAAAAAAGGAAGCACATGTCAAATTCCAACAATGGCGGCGGTCCCTGGGGCGGCGGTGGAGACGATAAGGGCGGTAAAGACGGCCCTTGGGGGGGCGGAGATCGCCCTGAAGGCAATAATGGCGGCGGCGATAGTCGCCCGCCACAAGTGCCTGATCTCGATGATCTGGTTCGCAAAGGTCAAGACCAGCTGAAAATTCTGATGGGCGGCGGTCGTGGAAACGGCAATGGCGGCGGTCAGGGTGGCGGCGGTGCTGGCTTGGGCAAAGGCCCGTTCATCATCCTTGGTCTTGTGGCTGTGATCGCGTGGACGGCGGCGTCTTTCTACCGTGTTGATACAAGCGAAAAATCCGTGGAACTGTTCCTTGGCGATTATTCGCAAACCGGTACCGAGGGTCTGAATTTCGCGCCTTGGCCAGTTGTGACCAAAGAAGTCATCGGCGTCACTAACGAGCGTACCATCGATATCGGTACTGGCGGTCGTGGTGGTCGCCTTGAGGAAGGCTTGATGCTGACAGGCGACGAAAACATCGTCGATATTGATTTCCAGGTTGTTTGGAACATCACCGATCCTGCGCAATTCCTGTTTAATCTGGCTGATCCGGACGAAACTATCCGCGCTGTGTCTGAATCGGCAATGCGCGAAGTTATCGCGCGCTCCAACCTTGCGCCAATTTTGAACCGTGACCGCGCCGCGATTTCGCAAGAAGTTGGCGAGCTGATCCAAGCGACGCTCGATAGCTATAATTCTGGTGTGAATATTGTGCGTCTCAACTTTGACAAAGCCGATCCGCCGCGCGAAGTTATCGACGCGTTCCGTGATGTTCAAGCTGCTGAACAAGAACGTGATACGCTAGAAAAACGCGCTGACGCTTATGCCAACCAACGCCTTGCTGCGGCGCGTGGTGAATCCGCGCAAATGTTGCAAATTGCCGAAGGCTACCGCGCACAAGTGGTCAATGAGGCAACGGGTGAAGCCAGCCGTTTCATCGCCGTTTATGAAGAATACGCCAAAGCGCAAGAAGTGACGCGCAAACGTCTTTATCTTGAAACGATGGAACGTGTTCTGTCGGGGGTGAATAAAATCATCATTGATGAGGGTGCCGGAGGGCAGGGCGTTGTGCCTTATCTGCCTTTGAACGAGCTTAATCGTGGGGGATCGAACTAATGAAAAATCTACCAATTTTCGGCTTCATAGCCGTCGTCATTCTGGTTCTGGTCTCCGCTTCGCTATTCGTCGTTGACGAACGCGAAAAAGCGCTGGTCCTACAATTTGGTGAAGTGAAGGCCGTTAAAGAAGAACCCGGCCTGGCTTTCAAACTTCCGTTCATCCAAGAGGTCGTGAAATACGATGACCGTATCTTGTCGCTGGACACGCCACCGCTAGAGGTCACACCGCTTGATGACCGTCGCCTTGTTGTGGACGCGTTCTCTCGCTTCCGCATCACCGATGTGGTGAAATTCCGCCAAGCGGTTGGGTCTGGTGGCATTCCCTCCGCCGAGGTGCGCTTGTCGCGGATTCTGAACGCCAGTCTGCGTGAGGTTCTGGGTTCGGTTACATCTAATGATATCCTTTCGGAAAATCGTGTTACCCTGATGAACCGCATCCGTGATTTGGCCATTTTTGAGGCTAAAAACCTTGGGATCGAGATCGTCGATGTGCGCATCAAACGTGCTGACTTGCCGGAACAAAACCTCGCGGCGACATTCGCCCGTATGCAGGCCGAACGTGAACGTGAGGCTACGGACGAACGTGCGCGTGGTAACGAAGCGGCGCAAAAAGTGCGTGCCCTTGCTGATCGTACAGCGGTGGAACTGGTTTCCGCAGCCCAACGTGACGCCGAAATCGTTCGTGGTGAAGCCGACGCAGAACGCAACGCTATCTTTGCCGATGCTTATGGCCGTGACCCTGAATTCTTTGCCTTCTATCGTTCGCTTTCTGCTTACGAGCAAGCCTTGCAAGGCGATAATTCAACCATGGTCATTTCCCCTGACAGCGAATTCTTTGAATTCCTGAAAACGGATGGCTTGGATTGAGCGATCTTCTACTAGGCTTAGGCTTTGTCGCAATAATCGAGGGGCTGGTGCTTGCACTGGCCCCTTCGCGTTTGGAACAGGTCCTTGAATTGCTGCGCGAGATCGGCGCGGACAAAATGCGTGTGATCGGGTTGATCACAATTACAGTCGGTGTCGCATTAATCTGGCTTGCGCGCGGGTGATCTGTCACAGTAATGTGAGGAAATGCACATTCTGTTTACTTGTAATATTATTAATAAGTCACAGTCTATAGAGTGTAAGTAGGTCCAAGATGGGCCACAATTGTGTGAGCAGGAGGAATAACCTTGACCAAAACACAAACCCTCAGTCGTCCAACCGGATTTCTGAAAACATCCTTTTTCATGGTGCTGGCCGCGCTTGTATTCACGCTGGCCGCCCCACAAACGGGCCATTCCCGCGCTGCCGGTGACAGCTTTGCCGATTTGGCCGAAGCCATCAGCCCTTCGGTTGTGAATATCGTGACCAGTGTGGCCGTGACGGGCCGCAGCGGCCAACGTCCCATTGTTCCCGAAGGTTCCCCGCTGGAAGATTTGTTTAATGATTTTCTTGATGAGCAAGAACCCGAAGAAGGCCCGCAGCTTCGCGGCCAAGCCCTCGGGTCAGGTTTTATCATTTCCGCTGACGGCTATATCGTCACCAATAACCACGTTATTGAAGGTGCCGACGAGATAACCATCGAGATGTTTTCCGGTGAAACCGCCGTTGCCGAATTGATCGGCACCGATGAGCGCACTGATATTGCCGTCCTCAAAATCGATTTTGACGGCCCGCTGCCTTTCGTGAAATTTGGCGATTCCGATATCGCCCGTGTTGGCGACTGGGTCATGGCGATGGGCAATCCGTTGGGGCAGGGCTTCTCTGTGTCGGCAGGTATTATTTCCGCTCGCAACCGGGCGCTGTCCGGGTCTTATGATGATTTCATCCAGACCGATGCAGCGATCAACCAAGGTAACTCCGGTGGTCCGTTGTTCAATATGGACGGCGAAGTTATCGGCGTGAATACCGCGATCTTATCTCCAAATGGTGGCTCCATCGGTATCGGTTTTTCGATGTCCTCGGCTGTGGTTAGCCGTGTGGTTGACCAGCTGATCGAGCACGGCGAAACCCGTCGCGGTTGGTTGGGTGTTCGTATTCAAGACATTAGTGAAGACGTGGCCGAGGCGCTGGAACTTGCCAGCACTGACGGCGCACTTGTTACCGATGTTCCTGAAGGGCCTGCGCTTGACGGTGGTATTGAACCTGGCGACGTGATCATCACTTTTGACGGAAACCCCGTGGAAAATATCCGTGAGCTGGTATCAACCGTTGCCGAAACCGATGTTGGTAAAGCTGTCCGTGTGGTCGTTATGCGCGAGGGAAAAACGCAAACTCTGCTGGTGACATTGGGTCGTCTGGAAGACGTAACTTTGGCTAGCGCCAGCCCGACAGAAGACACGCCTGATATACCTGTTGTTGAAACACACGGGATCACACTGGGCGGTCTGACAGCTGAAAACGCCGAAAAATTTGACCTTGGCGATCTGAGTGTTGGTGTTGTTATAACCGATGTTGATGCAAGTTCGGAAGCCTATGAAAAAGGTCTTCGTGCCGGTGATGTCATCACCGAAGTGGGGCAACAAGAAGTTGTAAACCCTGAAGACGTCGTGGACCGTATCGAGCTTGCCAAAGAAGGCGGGCGGACATCAATCCTGATGTTGGTTAACCGCAACGGCGACAAACGTTTTGTTGCTATATCGTTGGAATGAATTTATTGGGCGGCCCGCGGGTCGCCCATTTTCCTAGAACAGAAAATCGTCGACGCTTAGATCGCTGACATCGATATTCTCCAGAATAATACGACTGTCATCACGACCCCAACCGATCACAGCATCATCGCCAGCTTGATGAATACTCAGATCATTAAATTCGACTTTTCCACGAATTTTAATTAAATCTTCGCCATCGGTGAAATCGGAAATCGTATCAAGGCCCCTAGATTTTGCGCCAAAAACGAAAACATCTGCACCTCTACCGCCAGCCATAATATCGGATCCAGCGCCGCCCTTTAAGGTGTCGTCACCGCGTCCACCATCCAGAATGTCATGCCCACGCCCACCTTTTAGAACATCATCGCCATTGCCGGAAATCAAAGTGTCAGCACCTTTGCCGCCGCGCGCGACGCTACCGTTCGAGCTATTGCCCAGCTCGAGCACATCATTCCCGCGCCCGCCACGCAGCAAATTCACACCGTCAGCGTCAAAGATGAAATCATCGCCAACCCCGCCCGTGATCACATCGTTTCCAAGGCTACCTGTAAGGTGGTCATCGCCCGCCCGCCCGTGAATTTCATTGGTGCCATAAATTGGTCCGACATTCATATGTGCGGCAAAAACGTCGTCGCTGCTGCTGCCGATAAAGACAAACCCTTCGTCGCGAACCAAATCTTCAAGGTTATCGCCAACTTCTGCGCGCCAGCCAAATTCATCAGCGCCAAGTTGGTCATAGGTTGCAGTAATCACTAATGGCTCGGTCAACTCTATGACCCCGGCAACAATTTTCACACCGTCCTCAATCCGGTAGAATTCAATACCGGTTACCGCAATCTCGACCTGCATTCCCAGTTTAGGATCGGAAACATCAATCGGTTGGGCAATAATAGATACCCCGAAATCCGCATGCATTTTGCTTTCCATCGTTTCCCAACCCGTATCCATAGTGCGCGCTAGACCTTTATGGTTCACCGCCGTTTTAAGAAAAACATTTGGTGCCAATTTGGTGCTAAGAGGGGACAGATTGTAAAACCCGTTCTCGCTGGCTGTGATGATAACTTTGGACATGTGAAACCTCGTACAATTACTATACATAAGAATTTCGCACAATTTTACATAAAATTCAAAGCATCTGTTTACCTTTGGTTAACGAATGGAACAAATGACGAAAAGGGACTAGCGAAGTATCGCGCTGCGGTTTAGAAAGTTTATTGAACAATTGAGGATTACCTATGCCCAAAATTACCTATATCGAGCACTCCGGAACTGAACATGTCGTAGATGTGGCTAATGGCCTGACCGTCATGGAAGGTGCCCGCGACAACAATATCCCCGGCATAGAGGCCGATTGCGGCGGGGCTTGTGCCTGCTCAACCTGTCATGTGTATGTTGATGCGGCGTGGGTGGCCAAGCTGCCCGCTAAGGACGATATGGAGGCAGACATGCTTGATTTCGCATGGCAACCCGATACCGAAAAATCCCGCCTTACCTGTCAGATAAAGGTTACGGACGACCTTGAGGGGTTGATCGTTCGTATGCCCGAAAAACAGATTTGATTTTCCGCATCATTATATTCCTGACGTTTCTTGCATCGACTAGCGCGGCGCAAGAAACCATTACTGCCGCGACGTATTTTGATGAAACGGATCGCTATCAGCACGGAATTCTTGGTGACCATATTGAATATGGTGCGCTCGTCGTAACTATTGGAGATCTTGTTAAAACTATTCAGTTGCCCGAAACACGCGTTTTCGAAGATATAGAACCGCGTCTTGCCGATTTGGACGGGGATGGTGGAAACGAGATCATTGTTGTCGAAACCGACCTTAATCTCGGGGCACAGCTGGCAATATATGACGAGACAAGAAAAATTGCCTCCACGCCGTTTCTAGGGCGCTCGCATCGCTGGCTTGCCCCGATTGGCATTGCGGATTTCAATGGTGATGGCTTGATGGACATCGCTTATATTGAAAAACCGCATTTGACCAAAGTTCTAAAAATTGTAACATTTGAAGATGGTGAACTGCATCAAATCATGGAAATCGCGGGCCTGACCAACCACCGTATCGGCGACGACTTTATCTCCGGTGGCGTGCGAACTTGCGCTGGGGCGGTCGAAATGATCACCGTTGACGCCACTTGGGATAACGTAATCGCGACACGGATTATCGATCAAAAACCTGAATTTGTTTCACTCGGCCGCTATACCGGCCCGCAGTCTTTTGTGGATGCACTGGCCTGCCGATAAAAAATTCCGCTTTATAACGCGCGCCAGCCGATATCTTTGCGGTAGAACCCGCCTGGCCAATCGATTTTTTCGACTTTTGCATAGGCTCGGCTGCGCGCTTGTTCCAAACTGTCACCGCGCGCTGTGATCCCCAACACGCGCCCACCATTAGCCGTGATAGCCCTGCCATCCGCTTTCGTGCCCGCGTGGAATATCTGAGTAAACGGATCGCCTTCAGCGGCGTCCAGCCCGCCAATCACATCGCCTTTTCCATACCCCCCCGGATACCCGTTTGCCGCATACACCACGCATAAAGCGTGATCATCCGCCCAGTTAATTTTTGTGTCCGCCAGTCGACCCTCGGCACAGGCCAGTAGCAAATCTAATACTTGTGCGCCAAGCCGCATCATCAATGCCTGACATTCAGGGTCACCAAATCGCACGTTATATTCGACCAATCGCGGTTGCCCATCCTTGATCATGAAACCCGCATAAAGCACCCCTTGATACGGTGTGCCACGCCGCGCCATTTCTGCAACCGTTGGCTTAACAATCTCTTCCAAAGCTTTGCGGGTGACTGCCTCGTCCATAATCGGCGCCGGGGAATATGCCCCCATACCGCCAGTATTCGGCCCCAAATCACCGTCAAACGCGCGTTTATGGTCCTGTGCTGTGCCCATTGGCAAAACGTTTTCGCCGTCACATAGAATAAAGAACGAGGCTTCCTCGCCCTCCATAAACTCCTCAATCACGACCTCGGCACCAGCCGCCCCAAACGCGCCGTCAAACATATCGTCAATTGCTGCCAAAGCGGTGTCCAGATCCATGGCGACAACAACGCCTTTGCCAGCGGCCAAACCGTCAGCCTTGATCACAATCGGCGCACCTTGTTCCAAAACATATGCCCGCGCCGCTGCCGCGTCGGTGAAATGGCCGTAAGCCGATGTTGGGGCGTTACAAGCGTCACAAATTTCCTTGGTGAAACTTTTGGAAACCTCCAACTGTGCAGCGGCCTTCGATGGTCCAAAGGTCAAAATTCCTGCGGCCCGCAAAACATCGGAAACTCCGGCAGCTAAGGGTGCCTCTGGTCCGACAACCACGAAACCAATGCTTTCGTCGACGCAAAACGCTGCCACCGCATCGCCGTCTTCCGGATCAAGCGCCACACAGGTCGCTACCTGCGCAATTCCGGCATTGCCGGGCGCACAAAACAACTGATCACATTTCGGATTTTGCGTGATTGCCCAAGCTAAAGAATGCTCGCGACCGCCACTGCCCAAGATAAGGATGTTCATTTTGCTCTCCAGCTATTGGGTTTTGTTGCGGCCCGTTCTAAAGTCGCGCCATGTTACATGCAAGCGTCCAAAATGTCTGATCTGATCGACGACCCCGAACCCGGTGAAAACGCCCCTGAATTCTCGGTTTCCGAGATTTCCGGTGTGGTTAAACGTATGATCGAGGGGGAATTCAGCCATGTCCGCATTCGCGGCGAGGTTGGCCGCGTTTCGCGCCCCGCATCTGGCCATTTATATTTGGACCTGAAAGACGACCGTGCCGTGCTGGCCTCGGTGATCTGGAAGGGCGTCGCGGGCCGTCTGCGCGTACAACCCGAAGAAGGGATGGAGGTTGTCGCAACCGGTCGCCTAACTACATTCCCGGGCCAAAGTCGTTATCAAATGGTGATCGAGGATATCGCGCCTGCTGGTGTAGGCGCGTTGATGGCGATGCTGGAAAAGCGTAAAGAAAAACTAGGTGCTGAGGGGCTGTTTAACGAGGATCGCAAACAACCGATTCCGTATCTGCCCGAAGTTATTGGCGTTATAACATCCCCATCTGGCGCCGTTATCCGCGACATTCTGCACCGTTTGCGGGACCGTTTCCCGCGCAAAGTTTTGATCTGGCCGGTGGTGGTACAAGGCGATAAATGTGCACCCCAAGTTGTGGCGGCGATCAACGGCTTTAATGCGTTGGCGGCTGGCGGGGCTGTGCCACGACCCGATGTCCTAATAATCGCGAGAGGTGGGGGTTCTATCGAGGATCTTTGGGGCTTTAACGAAGAAGAGGTTATTCGCGCCGTTGCCGCCGGCGACATTCCGGTGATCTCGGCGGTGGGCCATGAAACCGACACGACATTGATTGATTATGTGTCAGACAGGCGCGCACCGACACCTACTGCTGCAGCCGAAATGGCGGTTCCGGTGCGCGCGGATCTGTCGGCGCATGTCGCAAGCTTAGAGGAGCGCCGCCGTCGCGCCTTGGCGCGTGGCTTGGAGCAACGCCGCCAACGTTTGCGGGATGTGGCGCGGGCATTGCCAAGACCGGAAACAGTGTTGGCAGAACGGGTGCAGCGGCTTGATGCTTTGTCCATGCGGTTGCCGCTGGCTTTGTCGAACCTGACGCACCGCAAACGGGCGCAGTTGGCGGCGAGGGGAGCTGAACGTTTGCATCCAGCGGCTTTGAACGCGGATATTCAACGCAAATCGCGGGATGTTTCGGCTTGGTCGGCGCGGTTGCAGCCTGCGTTGAATCGCAATCTATCCGAGCCTTCGAAACAGTTGATTGCCCTTGGTCGCACGCTGAATACCCTTAGTTACAAGAACACACTTGAACGCGGATACGCCGTTATTCACAGTGAAAAAGGTGTGGTGACGGGCAAAGCCAAGGCGGCAAAATTTGCTGCGCTTGAAATCGAATTTGCTGATGGAAAATTGCCGGTTTCAACAGGGTCCAGCCCCGCACCCGCCAAAAAATCAGCGCCCAAGCCACGAAAGCCGGACGCTGATAATCAGGGTAGTTTGTTCTGATCTTAGGCGACTAGAGTCGCCTCGGTCTGTGCTTTGATATCGTCCATTGAAACGCCGTCAGCGATTTCGACAACGTTCAGGCCGCCTTCAACCACGTCGAACACGCCGAGATTGGTTATGATACGGTCAACGACGGCTTTGCCGGTTAGAGGCAGGGTGCAGGTTTTCAACAACTTGCTTTGCCCATGTTTATTGGCGTGATCCATGATCACAACCACGCGCTGCACGCCTGCGACCAAATCCATCGCGCCGCCCATGCCTTTGACCAGCTTGCCGGGGATCATCCAGTTGGCGAGATCACCGTTTTCCGCAACCTCCATCGCCCCCAAAATCGCCATGGCAATCTTGCCGCCACGGATCATCGCAAAACTGTCTGACGAGTCGAAAAAGCTGGTGCGGGGCAGGGCAGTGATTGTCTGTTTGCCTGCATTAATCAGGTCCGCATCAATCGCATCTTCCGTCGGAAACGGCCCCATGCCGAGCATCCCGTTTTCCGATTGTAACGTCACATCGACGCCTGAAGGAATGTAGTTCGATACGAGCGTCGGGATACCAATCCCGAGGTTCACATATGTCCCGTCTTCCAGCTCAGCAGCGGCACGTTCGGCCATTTGATTTCTATCCCACATGGCTTAACCTTCCCGCACTGTGCGTTGTTCGATACGTTTTTCGTGGCTACCTTGAATGATCCGGCTGACGTAAATTCCCGGGGTATGAATTAGGTCCGGGTCGAGGCTGCCTGTCGGTACAATTTCCTCAACCTCGGCGATGCAAATCTTGCCACATGTCGCGGCAGCAGGGTTAAAATTCCGTGCGGTTTTGCGATAAATCAGGTTGCCCTGCTCGTCACCTTTCCACGCCTTAACGATAGAAATGTCGGCGACGATGCCTTCCTCAAGAATATAGGTTTCGCCGTTGAAATCCTTGTGCTCTTTACCCTCGGCAATCACCGTGCCAACGCCGGTTTTTGTGTAAAACCCGGGGATGCCAGCGCCGCCTGCGCGCATCCGTTCGGCCAACGTGCCTTGGGGATTGAATTCCAGTTCCAGCTCGCCGGACAGATATTGCCGCATGAATTCAGCGTTTTCGCCAACATAAGACGAGATCATCTTTTTGACCTGCCGTGTATCCAACAACACGCCCAGCCCAAACCCGTCAACGCCGGCATTGTTGGAGGCAACCGTCAGATCCTTGGTGCCAGCATCCCTGATCCCGTCGATCAGGTTTTCCGGAATGCCACACAGGCCAAAGCCGCCTGCTGCGATCATCATGCCGTCAAACAGCACGCCCTCCAGCGCATCCGCTGCATTTTCATACACTTTTTTCACCGACAATACTCCCAGTTCGTTCGCGGGAAATCATAGCTTAGGCGGCGCGGGTGGCAAGCCATTCCTCGCGCGAAAGACGATATAATACATGGCGGAGCAGCGGGTGATCGCTGGTCAGTTTCGGATGATCAAAATCATCCGCCGGATTGCGGGTCATACCGATGCGTTTCATCAGGTTTTGTGATGGTAAGTTGGTGGCGGTTGTGAAGGAAACAATCTCCTCCAACCCCAAACCTGCAAACCCGAAGGCCAGACTTGCCTGCGCGGCCTCGGACGCCAATCCTTTGCCCCAAGCCGATGGAACCAGACGCCAGCCAATCTCGACACACGGCGTGAACGGGGTTTCATAGCTGGGGCGCGAAAGGCCGGTAAACCCTATCATTTCGCCTGTATCGCGCTTTTCTAGTGCAAACAGGCTAAATCCATTATCCGTCCAGTTCTGAATTTCATATTCCAGAAACCCGTCAGAACCCTCCCGCGACATCACGTTTGGGAAATACTGCATCACCTGCGGGTCAGCGTTCATCGCGGCAAACGCGTCCGCGTCATCCGGTGTGAATTTTCGTAAAATCAGGCGCTCAGTTTTGATCATCATCCAAACATGAACATTTTTTACAAATTGTCCAGAATTTGATTGATCTCCATACGTAAGTTTTCAATCTCATCATGTGCCGAGGTCCGTTTCTTGCCGCTCAACGCTGTATACCCGTCCAGAAACCCAGACGAATAGGCCACCCGATTGTCCAAGCGCGAGGTCAGCGTAACCGCCCCTTTTTTATCAAGCGCCTCAAGCGTTTTGGTGATTTTCGCGGGGTCTTGCGGCACGCTATTTAGAACAACGCGGCATGGGGTATTTGTGTCTGCGCAAATTCGCAATGTTCCGGCCAAAGCCCAAAGGTCCATTCCTAAGGGTTGCACCGGCGCTATCACCAAATCACATTCGGCTGCGGCTGATCGCAACAAGGGTTCTGGAAAACTGGGGCAGTCAACCAATGTAATATCATGATGGTTTTTACAGGTGTGAATGTCGCTCTTGGCGTTCCAGGTTTTTGCGGCTTTCAGGTTCACATGTATTTCGCGATGTAATCTCGCCCACTGGGTTAGCGTCTCGCGCTGATCCAAATCGATTAACCCAACGTTTTTTTCGTGATGTGCCCAGCTATGGGCCAAGTGCGCTAAAATAGTGGTTTTTCCCGTCCCACCTTGTTGTTGCACGAATGCAATGGCAAATCCCATTTTCGTATCCTCCCGAGGAGCTTTGCGTCCGGTCGCGTGCGCAAATTTTAAGCTCCTTTTAGTAATATACCTTTTAAAGGTGTATTAATGAAGGTTGCATTACCGCGCACTCATTTATGCGTAATAACACGTGGTCTAGTTCTTTTCGCAAGGCCTCTATCTCGTCCCAGGCGGATGGTCTTGGTCCGCCTTTTTTGCGTGAGGCATTGCCTTCGTAAAATCCGGACATGAAACTTATCCGGTTGCTTAGGCGCGATTTTAACACATGTGTTTTTTGTGCTTTCAGGCGCGCCAAAGTTGGCTCAATATTAACGCTGTGAACGGATGTATGTTTTACCAAAACACTACAATGTGTCCCTTCATCACCGCTGATCCGCGTAATCCGCTCAATTGCCTTGGGGTCAAGGCTGGTCGGTTTACATGGCGCAAGAACCAGATCGCATTCCCCGCAAACCGAGCGGAAAAGATGGTCCGGATAATTCGGACAATCGATTAAAGTAATGTCATGTTGGTTCTTACTGTTGCGCACATTGGTTTTTGCGTACCATGTTTGCGAAGGGGCGAGGCTGAGATTACGCAAACGGTGCGTATTCGCCCATTTGGTCAGATGTTTTTTAGAGTCGAGATCAACCAGCCCGACTTTCCTTCCGTGATGCGCCCAGCGATGCGCGAGATGTGCGATTATCATTGCACGCCCCGCACAAGCCTGTTTCTGCGCGAGTACTATGGCAAACCCCATACGGATACCTCCTGTTTAATGGAAAACTTGCTATAACCCCACCGACTGTGGTTGGGGTTAGTTTATCCTAGGCTTGGTATCGTTCCAATAACCGTCGGACTGCGACAAAATGTAGCACAATACGACGGTTTATAAATCTATGCTAGCGTGTGCCGGCCTTCATTAACCCCTGGGTTGTTGCCTCCGTTAGGGTCATATCTAGACATTTCCATGCCTTCTCTGCCAGTTCGTCAATCTCGGGCTTACTCAAAACCAGCGGCGGCGAGATAATCATCTTGTCACCGACATGGCGCATTATCAGGCCGTTATTGAAACAGAACTCGCGACAGATATAGCCAACTTTGCCACCCTCCGCGAATGGTGCACGGGCCGATTTATCCGGTGTCAGTTCAAGCGCCCCCATCATGCCGATAATGCGGGCCTCGCCAACCAATGGATGTTCGCCAAGCTTTTCCCAAGCCTCCGCCAGATAAGGGCCAGTTTCATCACGGACAGTTTCAACGATTTTCTCTTCTTCCATGATCCGTAGATTTTCCAGCGCTACCGCCGCCGCAACCGGATGACCGGAATAGGTGTAGCCATGGGCGAACTCGCCACCTTTTTCCGCAAACGAGGCGGCGACCTTTTCGGAAATCACGCTGCCACCGATTGGCTGATAGCCCGAGGACAAGCCCTTGGCGATCGTCATGATGTCGGGTTGAATATCAAAGGTGTTTGATCCGAACCAGTTGCCGGTGCGGCCAAAGGCACAGATAACTTCGTCAACGATCAGCAGAACATTACGTTCCTTACAAATGCGCTGGATTTCCGGCCAGTAGGTGGACGGTGGAATGATGACGCCGCCAGCCCCCTGCACAGGTTCCGCAATAAACGCCGCAACATTGTCTTCGCCAAGACGATCAATCTCGACCTCAAGCGCGCGGGCGCGTTGTAGACCAAATTCCTCGGGCGACTGATCGCCCCCTTCGCCGTACCAATACGGCTGGTCGATATGGGTAATGTCAGGGATCGGCAGACCACCTTGTGCATGCATTCCGGCCATTCCACCAAGGCTACCAGCCCCCACGGTCGAACCGTGATAGCCGTTTTTGCGCGCGATGATGGTTTTCTTGCTCGGTTTGCCCATGCTGGCCCAATAATGACGGACCATACGGATATTTGTGTCATTGGCTTCGGACCCCCCACTGGCAAAATACGTGCGGTTCAGATCGCCCGGCATAAGCTGGGCAATTTTGTCGGCCAACGCAATCACGGGGGGATGGCTGGTGCCAAAAAACGTGTTGTAATAAGGTAATTCTTTCATCTGGCGATAGGCAACATCAGCCAGCTCGTCACGGCCATAGCCGATATTCACACACCAAAGACCTGCCATTGCGTCCAGCATTTTATTGCCTTCGCTGTCATGCAGATAAACCCCCTCGGCGCGGGTAATAATGCGCGCGCCCTTGGCATTCAGTTCAGCGGTATCCGTGAACGGATGCAAATGATGTGCCGCATCTGTGGCGCGCATATCGTCGGTTGAGGGGAAATTGGTAAGGTGATCCATGTCATACTCCTGCAAGATACCAGCGAGAGGTTAAGCGAGGATTCTTTCCTCCGCCAGTCCAATTCCGACGGAATTCTCGTCAAATTGTGCCTTGGAATTCGTTTTCTAATGACTAAATGACCAAGTAGTCCAAACATTCGGGAGGGCAGGCAATTCGGATAATATTTACAGCCTTGTTTTCGTTGCTACTGACGACGCCAGCTTTGGCGAAATCCGAGCTGTGCCAAGGCCAACCCTTTGAACCAGCTTTGGGATTTTCCACATGGCCACCGGACTTGACCCTTCCCGCCATTGATCGCGCCTACCAGTTTATCGCCGATCACGGCGACATAATCCTGTATCATTTCGACAATGGCATCCCGTGGGAGGAGGCGTTGAACGCCGCCCCCTATCCCAAGCACGTAACCGATGACTGGGCAGACCGGTTGCAGCGCACAGATGATAATATGCCGATTATCCTCGCAATTACCCCGATGAATTCGGCGCGTGACGGTTTGGCACCCTATTGGTCCAACAGGGGTGATAATCGGCGTCTTCCGCGTAAATGGCGGCGCAAGGATTTTAATGATCCCGATGTGATTACGGCCTACTCACATTACGCGCTGGAAATGGTCGCGCAATTTGATCCAGCATATCTGGCGATCGGAATTGAATCCAATCTTCTGGTGTCGTTTGCTCCGGAAAAATGGGACGCGTATCTGGAATTGAACGCAGCCGTTTATGTGGCCGTGAAACAAGCCCATCCGGATTTGCCGGTGTTTTCGAGCGTACAATACGAGCATTTGCGCGGCATAGATGACGATGCCAAACCCAACCTCGCGCTACAAGCCCCTGCGGTTACGCAATTGCTGAACCATAGTGACCTTCTGGGATTGAGCACCTATAGATACGGATTTTTCCACCCCAATCCCCCCAATGACGGCTATTTCGACATTGCGCTAAGCTTTGGCAAACCCGTTGCCATCACCGAATCCGGTGCGCTGTCACAAGGGATAGTGGCATTTGGAACGGCGCTGCCTTCGGATGAAAACCTGCAACTGGAATTCATCTCGATGTTGCTGGAGCAAGCCCAAGAACACAATTTCCCATTTGTGATAAACTGGGTGAATGTCGATTTTGACGGCACACTGGACAAGCTGCCTAGCAACCTGCGCGATTTGGCGACCATCTGGGTTTATACCGGATTGGAAACATTTGACGGCCGCGCCAAACCCGTACTTGAGGTATGGCAGTCCTGTCTGGAAAATTAATGGTACCGACACCCTGAATTGAACAGGGGACCTCTAGATCCACATTCTAGCGCTCTAACCAACTGAGCTATGTCGGCAACTAAGGGTCAAGTAATTCCTATTCATCGCATGGTCAACAGTCAAATACCCTCTTGCGGGGAAACCGTAAGCGTTTTAGGTCATGTTTAACCAAGGAGAGCACAATGGGTATCAATAAACAAAGCGAAGTAGCCGCCAATCTACAAATCGGTCCCACCGATCAAGGGATGGTCCGCCTGTTTGTCGAGGCTGGAGATTTCGAACTGCCGCTAGATTTTGAGCCTGAAGAGGCCGAAGAAATCGCGGATGAGTTGCGGGCTGCGGCAGCGCGGGCGCGGGCCGTTCCGAATAAGGGGTAGGGTTGGCTACATTTAAATGATGACCAAAGGGATATTTGACTGTCAGCACAACGGTTGAATTTACCTGATAGCGCAAGCGTCGCGATCCCCGACGCTACCGGAAAATTGCATGCCCCGTCGGCGGCACGCAACGGCGACGCGCTTTTGCACACCATTGCGAAATATGTTCCTGCCAGCGGCAACGCGCTGGAAATAGCCAGCGGCACTGGCGAACACATCATCCGTTATGCCCGTGCTTTCCCCAATGTTACATGGCAACCCACAGACATTGATCAAGATCGCCTAGACAGTATCAAAGCTTGGAGCGTCGAGGCGGACCTGCCCAACATTAACCCGCCTAAATTTCTGGATGCGAGCGTGGCTGGCTGGGCCGCGGATTGCATAGGCCAAGACCTGATTATGTTGTCAAACCTCCTCCATCTGATCAGCGAGGCCGAAGCGCTGGTCGTCGTCACACAATCGGCCGCAGCCTTGAATTCAGGCGGCGTATCCCTGATTTACGGGCCATTCCTGCGCGGCTCGAATTTCGCTAGTGTGGGCGATCGGGAATTTCACGAAAGCCTGAACCAACAAGACGCCGAAATCGGGTATAAATCCTATCAAGTGATCCAAGATATGCAGAAAAAATGTGGTTTAATCGTTTTGGAGCCCATAGAAATGCCCGCGAACAATCTGGTTCTAGTGGCGCACGAAAAATAAATACGATTTATACAGATATCACAACATTCCTGAAACCTTTGGATCAACGAACCCTCTCAGCCGATCCGCCGCGCCCCGCGCAAATTTCTGCGTCAGTTTTTTGCGTCGCGCTGCCGCCAGCTTAACCTCTTCGGGCATCCGCTGAATTTCGGCATCATACCCATCCGCGATAATCAGCCCAGAATGTTCCGGCAACAAGTCCAGCGGGAAATCCACATCCACCGCCCAAAAATACCGGTCGCACCATTCCAGATAACCCTGCCATTTATTGTCCGCCATGAAATCCGCGCGACTGGATTTACACTCCACCACCCAAATCTCCCCTTTGGGGCCGAGGGCAGCCACGTCAACGCGCAACCCTTTCGCAGGCGAGAATTCGACCATGGTTGAAAAATTGTGACTGGCCAAGTGGCGACAAACACCCCGCGCCAATAATTGCCCTGCTTGCATTTCTTTATCCATTCTGCACTTGAACAAAGGAAGAACATCATGTCAAGCAACAGCACCCAATTGCTTAAGCCGTTTAAGATATCGCGCGGCGTGGGCTTCCGGTGAATAGTAGTTTTTCATCAAGCGCTGCCCCGCCAGCCCGCGTTGCTTTGCGTCATCCGGATTGTCCAGAACCTGCCGCATGGCCATTGCTGTTTCCGCGACATTAATATCCGCCCAGACAGCCCCGCTCACTGGGGCAATGATTTCGCTGGTCTGCGTCGTGACCAGGTTGCAAGGAATGGGGTAGGCGGTGTCAGGGGTGCAAAAATCCTGTGTTCCCGAATAATCCGTGACGATTACCGGTTTCGCAAAATTCAGTCCGTAGGCGGGAATATACCCGAACCCCTCGGCGCGGTGGGTTGAGACAATGCAATCCGCTCGTTTGATCAGGGCGATAAGGTTGTAAAAAGGCAAGGTATCCTCGATCACCACCACCCGTCGATCTTTACGCGCCAGACGCCGGATTGTTTTCATCTGCTGATGTGGATCGCCCCAGGCATTCGGCCCGGGCGGCGTCGCCTTGACGATCATCCGAACGGAATTGTCGCGCGGGAAGGCTTGCAGAAATGCCCGAACTGCGGCCAGCGGGTTCTTGCGTTCGACCGAAGAATTTGTATCAAAGCAAGTCAGGAACACACGCGACGCTCGACTAATTCCGTAGCCTTCCAAATTCGCGGCCTCGACCTGCGGCAAAGAAATGGCCTTGCCGATATTAACCACTTTGCGGCCATAAGCCCGCTCGTAAATGTCCTGCACAAACCGTGTTGGTGCCCAAATATCATCAAGCAACTCTCCGGCCAGCGCATGTGATTGCGGAATTTTGTCCAGTTCCCACAACAAATATCCGATATGTAACGGCTTGTTCCCGACAGCCAATGCCCGTGCCAATATCTGTTGTGGCACCCGATCCGCGTTAACATGATGCAAAATAACCGAGCGTACCAACCTTCTGCGCGGGGGGCGTATCGCCAAAGCACGTGGGTTGTTCAGGTCGGAAATATGGCGTAAATTCGCTTGCAACCCAAGGGACTGAAATGCCGCCGCACTCATTGCTGCATTCGTGGCCAATCCGCTGTCACCATCGACAATTCCCGCGATTTCCACTGATGGCTGCACCGAAATAATTTCATTGGAAATGGTCGAAAACACCCGTAGGCTTGGGGCGATCGGGCAGATAGTGTTGGCAAACCAAAACCGGATTTCATCTGCGCACCACGGATTTTCTATCAACATTCTTGATGTAAGTGGCAGCTTTATAGCCACGGCCATGATCAGCTCCAATCGCGATAGATTGTTGGTATTCCCAATAACGGGGTCCGCAAAATATTGCTGTAGCTCTGGCGACAGAAAATCAACCTGCTCCACCCGATGGGCAAAGTCCAAGAGGGTGCGAGCCGCCGCAATAACGCCTTTTTCGCAAGAAACCAAACCGCTAGGAACCGGTAAAATCGGGGACGCTCGCCGCGCAGTTTTTGAATGCAGATACCAATCCAGAAACGCGTTATCATCGGAATCTGCCCCCATCGGCAGCGCCGCCCTTGGCTGTAAACTGGTCCGGTAATGGTGCATGAATCGGCTTAGCTTGCTTTGGTCGCAAATATTAGCGGCGGCCATTTTTTCAACCGGATGGGGCACCGCGAGAACAGCCAAGGTTGAAAATTGTCGACAGGCTCCAACCAGTTCCGTACTGATCTGGCGGATTTGGTCTAGATCAGCGCGCAATGCTTGATCTTTAATTCCACGCATGGCGCGTTGCAAACCAAGGGGACTAAGACGGCGATTGTCGGTGTCATGTTCGTCCAGTTGGGCCAGCTCGAACGACGTGTCCGCAGTTACTTCT
Source organism: uncultured Rhodobacterales bacterium (assembly GCA_964649035.1). Taxonomy (GTDB): domain Bacteria; phylum Pseudomonadota; class Alphaproteobacteria; order Rhodobacterales; family Rhodobacteraceae; genus NORP23. The sequence continues at coordinate 16,606 of CAZYMT010000002.1, read as the reverse complement.
TTTGACGGTGAGGGGGCGGAAATTCCGGTTATCTGTTCTAGTAGCCAAGAGGGCCCACGGCGCAGATTGGCGATCCGGATTGGCATGATGAAGAACAATGATCCAGCCAGTGACAGCGTTATCCAGAACGGTTTTTGCCGCCAATCCGCATCGAAAACAAACAAGCATTTTTTGGCAGACCGCGCGGCCATAAAAGCCAACCGAAACCTCCGCCATTCCTCCATTCGTCGACTGCGCCAACGCGGTTTTTCTATATTGTCGGTTTTTAATGCCGACGCGTATATCACAACCTGCGTTGCGTCACTTATTGCCTCATGCAGATTATTGCGCGTCGCGGCAAATAAACGTCGGGTTCGGTAAATCAACGATATTCGCGCATAGGATCGCCCGATTTCGGATGCAGTGATGACTTCGGCCCCCGCACTTCGCAATAAATGCGCCAATCCACCGGAATGCAGTTCTGAGGGGCCAAAATTTGGGGGAAAATTTGCGATTAACGCGAATCTCTGTCCGGCCAAATTCTGCACATCACTCATCACAAATTCCTAATAGTTTGCCGGTATTTTCCCATCAAGACATGACTAAAATGTTAAATTTTAGATAAATTTGGTGCATAAGCTGCGATGCCCCCTTCAAATCTGTGCATAAACCCCCTATATTGAGAAGTGGCGGGTGCTGACCTTCTCGTGAGAGGAACTTCATCCTAGTGGCCATAATCTTTGAAAGGGAGCTGGCTCTGTGACTGGTCCTGGCCTATCGTATCCGGTGCCCACCTGTACATACAGGCTCTCAAGGAAAAGACTTCTCCACGGCCGAGACGGGCCCGCCACCTTATGAATATTCCACAACAAAAACGCGAAGCGCGGGTGAAAGCATTCACCGCACGTCAATCTGCCCACACGGCACGCGGCCAGTCCGCTTTGCGGGCGGCAGGAGCTTTGTCGCGTCTGATCGAAGACCTCGACCGCCCGCTTGTGGTGTCTGGATATATGCCGATCCGCACGGAAATTGATCCGATACCTGCGATGACTGAACTACACCGTGAGGGGCATCGGATATGTGTTCCTGTGGTAGAAGGCCCTGAGAAACCTTTGAAATTCAGGGCTTGGGCACCTGATACCGAAATGGTCGAAGGGGCATTTGGCGCGTTGGTGCCAGATAGCGGCGACTGGTTGGAACCTGAAGTTCTTATAACTCCACTGCTAGCGTTTGATACGCGTGGCTATCGTTTGGGATATGGCGGCGGGTTTTACGATCGTTCGCTGGAAATCCTGCGCGCGGCTCGTCCGACAATTGCGGTTGGATATGCCTATAGCGCCCAGCAGGTTGAAAGTTTGCCAATCGACGAATACGATCAGAAACTTGAAGCCGTCATCACCGAAACCGGCCGCATAGATTTCACTTAATCTTTTTGTGTCCCACGTTCGCGGTACGGTGTTGTCGAAAAATGTGTCCGGTAGCATTTTGAGAAATGCGAGGGCGAGGTGAACCCGCAAGCCAGCGCCACATTGATCACCGACATATCCGTTTGCAACAACAGGTTGCGCGATTTCTGCAAACGCAATTCCATATAATACCGCTTTGGCGAGCGGTTCAGGTAGCGCCGGAACAATCGTTCTAACTGCCGCGTAGAAATCCCCACATCAGAGGCCAACGTTGCGGGGGAAATCGGCTCCTCCAAATTGTCCTCCATCATCTTGATGACGTTTGCCAGTTTTGGATGCCGCACGCCGATCCGTGTCGGGATCGACAGGCGTTGCTCGTCCTTGTCGGTGCGAACGGTGGTGTAAATCATCTGGTCCGCCACACCATTTGCCAGTTCGCGCCCATGCTCATTGGCGATTATCCGCAGCATCAAATCAGCAGCCGCAGTGCCGCCTGCCGTTGTATATCTGTTCTTTTCGATGACATAAATCGCTGTGGAAATAGTGATTTCAGGGAAATCCTCGATAAAAGCCTCACGGTTTTCCCAGTGAATTGTCGGTGTATGCCCATCCAGCAATCCGGCTTTGGCCATCAGATATGTCGCGGTGCACAGGCCGCCAATAGTGACGCCGCGCCGTGCCTCGCGTCGAACCCAGTTCAGAATCGCTGGTGTTGTGGCATCCTTGATATCAACACCACCGCAAAGCAGAACTGTATCGCCGCGATCCAGCTCCTCTAGCCCTGTATCAACATTAAGCATAATCCCGCCCGAGCAGGTCGCGGATTCGCCGTCCACTGACGCCAGATTCCAAGTATAAATATCCCGTCCGGCCATACGGTTTGCTAGCCTCAAAGGTTCAATTGCGCTGGTAAACGCAATCAAAGAAAATTTTGGCAGTAGCACAAATACAAACTGAGTCATTAGATACCTCGAATGCGACGTCGCTGTTGACCTCTATCTGCCCATTTACAGGGATGGTCAACGAAAATAACTTCGCATATAAGAAGCAAATAGTTACCATAAATCTAAAAGGAGCAAGCCGATGGCCGCAACTTGGAATAAATCTGACTGGCGCAACAAAGACCGGATTCAGATGCCCGAGTATACAGACCCCAAAACCCTTGAAAAGGTTGAGGCGCGGCTAGCATCGTATCCACCCTTGGTGTTCGCTGGCGAGGCCCGCAAACTGACCCGTCAACTTGGCGAAGTTGCTGAAGGGCGCGCGTTTCTTTTGCAAGGCGGCGATTGCGCCGAGAGCTTTGAGGAATTCAGCGCCGACCTGCTGCGCGACACCTACAAGGTGATGTTACAGATGGCGGTTGTTTTGACTTTTGGGGCCAAAAAGCCGGTTGTAAAAATAGGTCGTATGGCTGGGCAATTCGCCAAACCTCGTTCGTCTGGAACCGAAATTATTGACGGTGTGGAACTGCCATCCTACCGCGGTGATATCATCAACGGTTTTGATTTTACGCCAGAATCCCGTGTTCCGAATCCTGACCGGATGTTGCAGGCATACACGCAGGCTGCGGCTTCGCTGAACTTGCTTCGCGCCTTCAGCCAAGGCGGATTTGCCGATATTAAACGCGTACATTCATGGACGCTTGAATCAACTAAAAATGCTGAAGGTTATGAAGAATATCATGACCTCGCCAACCGGATTTCAGAATCGCTGGAATTCATCGAGGCCGCTGGCGCAGGTGACGCGCATAGCATGAAAACTGTTGATTTTTACACCAGCCACGAAGCGTTGTTGTTAGAATACGAAGAAGCGCTTTGTCGCGTTGATTCTACATCGGGCCTTCCCGTTGCTGGTTCCGGTCACATGATCTGGATCGGGGATCGCACCCGTCAGCCTGACGGGGCCCATGTTGAATTCTGTCGTGGTGTGCAAAATCCGATTGGCCTGAAATGTGGTCCAACACTTGAAGCGGATGAACTGATCCGCTTGATTGACATCCTGAACCCTGAAAATACCCCGGGGCGTTTGACATTGATCAACCGCTTTGGCGCTGGAAAAGTTGGCGATCATATGCCAGCCTTGATCCGCGCTGTGGAACGTGAAGGCAAGAAAGTTGTCTGGTGTTGTGATCCGATGCACGGCAACACAATCAAATCCCCGAGCGGCTATAAAACCCGCCCGTTTGAACGTGTGCTGGCCGAAGTTCGCGAATTCTTTGCCATTCACAAGGCCGAAGGCACCTATGCTGGCGGCGTTCACTTTGAGATGACGGGCAAAGACGTAACCGAATGCACTGGCGGTTTGCGGGCTGTGACGGACGAAGATCTTTCGCATCGTTACCACACTTCATGTGACCCGCGCCTAAATGCGGCGCAATCTTTGGAACTGGCCTTTTTGGTTGGCAAGGAATTGCAGCTACGGGATGCCGAGCAACGTGCGGCAGGGTAAATGACACACCTACTGGTTCTGACCGCATCTTTGGGCGTTTCAGATGATATTGCTTCGGCGGCTTTTGATAAGCTGCCGAATGCGGCCACGCCGAAACGGCTGTCGCCAAACGCTGTCGAGATTCCGTTTGACGGGGCGGCATCGGTCAATTTCCCGAATATCGACGCCAATATTGTTCCCGCAGAAAACCGTCGCAAGAAACTGCTAATCGCTGACATGGATAGCACGATGATTCCGGTGGAATGTATTGATGAACTCGCGGATTTTGCGGGCGTAAAAGAACGCGTTGCCGAAATCACTGAACGCGCAATGCAGGGTAAGCTGGATTTTGAAGAGGCCATCCATGAACGTGTCGGTCTGCTAACTGATCTGCCCGAAACAGCGCTGGAACAATGTTACCTTGAACGTATCAGCCTAAATCCCGGGGCAAAAACGCTGGTGCAAACGATGAATAAACTGGGCGCAATGACAGCGCTGGTTTCTGGTGGCTTCACATTTTTCACGACGCGTGTTGCTGCGCGGGTTGGTTTTCAGATGAACCAAGCCAATAGGTTGTTGGCGAGTGATGGCAAACTGACCGGCAAAGTTGCCCTACCGATCCTTGGCCAACAAGCCAAGCTTGAAGCGATGAACCTGTTTTGTGAAAATGGTGGCTATAGCTCTGCGGATGTTCTGGCCGTTGGCGACGGTGCGAATGATGGGGCTATGGTTGGCGCGGCAGGGCTTGGCGTTGCGTATCATGCCAAACCGGCACTGGTGAAAATCGCCAATGCCCGGCTGTATCATTCTGATTTAACAGCATTATTGTCGCTACAAGGTATTGCTGAAAGCGAATACGCTTAAGACACCACTTTCAAATAGCTTGGCTTGCCAATCGGCTTTTTGGTTTCAGCCTGATCATTGCCGTTGATGCTGCGTAAAGCCGGCGCGCTTTCAATGTCGAACTCGGCGCGTTCCTCGGCAAAACCTAACACATTGTGTTTTTGGCGGGTGATCGGTTCAAGATCAATCGTGTTTATTTTATAGCGGATCGGCGCGGTGAAGCCGTTTTTTGGCACAGTCACACAACCGATAACACGGTTCACTTCGCCAAAATCGCTACGTAGAGGCAGCAGGATCATTTCAACATTGCCAGAGTTCCCCAACTTATCGGTGGTGCTTAGGCCAAGGCGCGCAATTGTCGGACGCGTCAGCACATTTTCAACCACTGCATCAAACCGAGCCCGCGCACGTTCTTCAAAAAATGTCATGGGGGTTTGCCCGCGGACTTCCATGCCCATCATCTCGCAAATGGTCAGGCCCGCGATTCGTACGCGCAAATCATTTGGGCTAAGTTGTTCCAGAATGAAAAGCGTATCCAACACTTCAGGCAAGGAGCGCGGCGAGATTTCCGAACGGAACGGGGGCAGCTTGCCTTCGCGAACTGAATCCCAATGGTTACGCAATATGTTGATCGTTTTATCGGTCATGGTTATTCCTGTGTCTCGGTACTGGATGGGGGACTTTCCCCGCCGCTGTTAAATGGTTACTGTTTTATTAATGTATAACATTTTAGCGGAATTGTCTGAGTTTTGATAAACCTTGGTTAACAAACCGATAATAGGTTAATAAAAAGTAGGGAGATAGGAATGGTATTACAGTCTATGACGGGGTTTGGTTCGCTGTCGGGCCAGTTGGGCGGGGTTAGCTGGATTTGGGAAATTCGTTCTGTAAATGGTCGTGGCTTGGATGTGCGGGTGCGGGTACCCGAAGGGGCCGACGTGCTGGAACCCTTGATTCGAGCTTCCGTTCCCAAGCGCATGAAGCGCGGTAATGTCTCTATTAATTTAAAATATAGTCGTGGTTCGGATGAAACAGGTCCGGTTTTGAATATCGAAAACCTGTCAGCGGTGATCGCTGCTGCTGCCGAGGCACAGAAATTGGCGGATGCCCAAGGTGTTGATACGGTGCCTGTCTCTGCTGGTGAATTGCTGGCGCAAAAATGGGTTTGGGAAGTATCACAAACCGCGAACCTTAATTGGATCAAGGGTGCAAAGGCCCAGATCGACGATATGGTTGCCCGTCTGGCCGAGGCGCGTGAGGATGAAGGGCGTGCAATCGGTGCTATTCTGACCGCGCAAATCGATACGCTGACCAAATTATCTGCCGCCGCCCGCAACGCCGCACAAGAACGTAACGCGCGCGCAGGCGGTGTTATTCGCGAAAAGGTGCTGGCATTGCTAGAGGTCACCGAACTTGCTGACGAAGGGCGCTTGGCACAGGAACTGGCGACCATCGCGGTGAAAGCTGACGTGATGGAGGAACTCGATCGCCTTGACGCCCACGTCGCCGCCGCCCGTGCCTTATTGGGCGAGGGTGGAGCGATTGGTCGAAAATTTGATTTCCTGATGCAGGAATTCAACCGCGAGGCAAATACTCTGTGTTCCAAGTCCGGTTCAACCGATCTGACCACAATCGGGCTTGAACTTAAGGTCGTGATAGATCAAATGCGCGAGCAAGTGCAAAATTTGGAGTGATCAATGACCAACCGCCGCGGCCTGCTTATAATATTGTCCTCGCCGTCAGGTGCGGGCAAATCCACCCTGTCGCGCCGTGTGCTGGAAGATGATCCCGATGTGCTGTTTTCCATTTCCGCCACCACCCGCGCCCCGCGAGTGGGTGAAGAGAATGGGCGGGAATATTATTTCAAGACTCGTGAAGAATTTCTGGAACTAGTCGAAAATGACGGCATGTTGGAACATGCCGAGGTTTTCGGAAACCTGTACGGTTCGCCTTCCGCCCCGGTGAAGGCGGCGATTGCTGCCGGTAAAGACGTATTGTTTGATGTCGATTGGCAGGGCGGTCAACAGATACGTAATTCCAGCCTGAAAGACGCAGTTGTGTCGATATTCATATTGCCCCCATCAATTGCCGCGCTTCAGGAACGCCTGACAAAACGCGGCCAAGATAGCGAAGATGTGGTTGCCAAGCGCATGGCCCAGTCACGCGATGAAATCAGCCATTGGGCGGAATATGATTACGTCCTGATTAACGACAATGTTGACGAGGCTGAGGCAAAGCTGCAAGCCATTCTTGACGCCGAACGCTTGCGCCGCGATCGTCGCCCCGAATTGGTGCCGTTTGTGCAGTCATTAAATATTGAATTCGAGGATCGGAAATGAACCGCGCCCCGACCGAGACTAATTTTTGGAATATTGGAGGGTTATCTTATGGATAAAACCACACTTGTTATCGTTTCACTGCCCGATCCCAACGGTCGGGCTGCATTGCAACAATATGTTCAAGGAGTCATGCCGCTTTATCGGAATATTGGCGGTGTTGTTGTAAAGCAAAGCCAGTTTGACGAGCTTTATGCGGGCAACCTGTTCTTTACCTATCTGTTGATTATGGACTTCCCATCCAAGCAGGCCTTGGTGGATATGTTTAATGGCGATGCCTATCAACGGCTGGTTCCCCTTCGCGATCAAGCGTTCCAGAAAATCAATATTTCTTTTGCGAATGATATGTAGGGGTGCTGGGAAAACTCATTGAGGTGAAAAATGAACCTATATTCCTTGGACGGCGTTGAACCACAGATCGCCGATGATTGCTGGGTTGCCCCAACTGCGGTGCTGGTTGGGGATGTGGTGCTGGCGGACGGGGCCTCGGTCTGGTTCGGGGTTGTAGCACGCGGTGACAATGAGCGGATCACGGTGGGTGTCGGCAGCAATGTTCAGGAAAATACCGTGATGCACACCGATATCGGTTTTCCGCTGGTAATCGGGACGGGCTGCACAATCGGGCATAGGGCGATGCTGCATGGATGCACAATCGGCGACAACACCCTGATTGGCATGGGCACCACGGTTCTGAATGGGGCCAAGATTGGCGCAAATTGCCTGATCGGGGCAGGGGCGTTGATAACCGAGGGTAAAGTTATTCCCGACGGATCATTGGTGGTCGGCGCACCCGGTAAAGTGATCCGCGAACTGGATGAACCGGCGATCGAGGGATTACGGCTATCGGCCCTTGGCTATCAGGCCAATATGCGCCGTTTTCGCGACGGGCTGAACCCTATAGCGTAACGGTCAAACTGGTTTCTGTGAAATTTGCGCGAACGGGTCGGCCAAGATTTGCGGCGATTGGAAATTGCACTTGTGCCGGGGGGAGATCGTCGGGGGTCGCGGCCCCCGCAAAAATATCCCACGCGTCTGCCCTTTGCAGCCGCGTCGCCTCCACATAGATTTTCCAGTTTTCGCCAGATTGCGTGACGGTAATGGTCCCCCCAATCGGCAGTGCAGTTTCCACGCAAAGCAGCAATAGATAAACGAGTTTTACCGTTTCGCGCGGGAAACCGTTTTCTTCTATCTGCCAATTCAGCGTTACGCGTCCAGATTGAAGCATGGCATTGGCAAAGGTGCGCATCTCGTGAGTACTCGTTTGAGCGCCGGGGGATAACTTGCCAAAGCAAACCCGAAAATATTGCAACTTGGCTTTGGCATTCTCGACACTTTCAGCAATGAGGGAAATTTCGGGCATTTGCGCCGCGACCTCTTCCAGCAGTTCGACACCATTACCGATGGCACCAACTGGACTGATAAGATCGTGGCAAATCCGCGAGGAGACAAGCGCGTCAAGTTTAGTCATAAACTTTCCCTATAATTTCAAAGCAATAACGCACATTATCCCGTTGCTACCGTTAAAGTAAAGTAAATCAAGTTGAACTCAACCAATACTTAGATCACCGAAAAACCACCTGTTGCGCCGAATGGCTTATTTTTATAGATTAAGGCGTCCAGAATCGGGCGTGATTTATGTGGCCGGAGGCCCAATTAACCATATGAATGTGGATGCTTTCCAGTTTGAGGTACGGCTTGCCCAGAATGACGAAGACGTGGCCGCCGCCCAACGGTTGCGTTACCGCGTTTTTGTTGAGGAAATGGGGGCGACTGCAACAGCAGAAGAACACTCCAAACGTCTGGAAATGGACAAGTTTGATCCCTATTTCGAACATTTGCTGTTAATCGACAAAACACTGGATGCCGATCCGTTAGATCGCGTGGTTGGCGTCTATCGTCTGATGCGCGGCAGTGTGGCGCGTGGCGGTATTGGGTTTTACGGGGCCACGGAATACGATCTGTCGAAGCTGACCGGAATGAAGCGCGAGACCCTTGAATTGGGACGCTCTTGCATTGCCAAGGAATACCGCGGTGGGCTGGGGATGCACCAGTTATGGGACGGGCTTGGCGATTATGTCATCCAGCACGACATCCGCATTCTGTTTGGCGTAGCCAGCTTTCACAGCGCCGATCCCGAACCACTGGCCGAGGCGCTATCCTTTCTACACCACAACCATCTAGCCCCCGAAGAGCTGCGGGTGCGGGCCGTGGATGCGCATTACACGCCGATGGATAGAATGCCCGCTTCCCAAATTGACAAGCGTCGCGCCTTGCAAAAAATTCCATCATTGATCAAAGCGTATCTGCGTCTTGGTGGGTTTGTCGGCGAGGGCGCTTTTGTTGATCATGATTTCAACACCGTCGATGTTTGCCTAATCATGGACACCCAAAAAATGGCTGAGAAATATCGGGCTTTTTACAGCCGGAGACACACATAAATGGTTGGTTTTGTTGATCCGGTTTACGCAAAGCCCACAGTCTTGCAATGGGTGCGGTTTGTCTGGCGGGCGGTTTTCTGGCTAAGTGCGACCCTAATTCTGGTGCCGCTTCATGTGATATTCAGCCTGATTGAAAAAGTCATACCGATGAATGTCTCGCATTATATTACCAGTGCTTGGGGGCGGGCTGGCCTGTATGTTTGCGGGCTACAGTTGGAGGTGGTCGGTAAGCATATGAAACACGGTGGCGCTGTGGTGCCCAACCATGTGACATGGATCGATATTTTCACGTTTCATGCGTCATCGCGCCTGACATTTGTGGCGAAATCCGAGGTGCGCAAATGGCCGATTATCGGATTTATTGCTTGGGCGACGAATACCCTGTTTATCGAACGCAAAACCTCCCATGCCCGACGTCATCAAGATGCGTTGATGGCGCGACTGGATCGCGGTCATCAATTGTGCTTCTTTCCTGAGGGGACCAGTACAGATGGCCGCCATGTTGACCATTTTAAACCCACCTTGTTTGCAGTTTTCCACACCCCGAAAATGGTTGATCATGCATGGGTGCAACCGGCCACAGCGACCTATATTCCGCCCGAAGGCCAGTCACCGATTTTCTACGGATGGGGGGGCGATATGCCCTTTGTGCAAAGCATCGTCGGCATCGTCGGACTGTCCAGCGGTGGGCGGGTGCGTGTGACCTTGCACGATCCGGTCAGGGCCAGCGATTATGCCACCCGTAAGGATTTGGCAAAATATTGCGAAGGTGTGGTGCGTGCTGGCTTGGCGAAGGATTTAGGGCTGACTATTGAGCAAGTTTCGCGACAATAGATTTCAAGGCACTTACCGGCCCCTCTGATGCCGCCCAGATTTCGTCGCTTAAAGTGATGAAATCAATGTGGTCTTTGATGGCTTCCAGCGCCGCGTCAGTGATATTCCCCTCGGCGATCACCGGGATTTCGATCATCTCGCTCCACCATTGAAACAGCGCGGCGTCCGCCACAGATCCGTCACCAAGGGCCGAACCACCAATTGGACCAAAGGCTATGTAATCAGTGCCGATCTCGCCTGCGGTCATGCCTTGGTGCTTTTCTGTGCCACAATATGCACCGACGATAGCGTCTTGGCCCAACTCCTCGCGAGCTTCGCGCACATGGCGCGACCCGTCGGTCAGATGCACCCCGTCCAGCCCGTGCGTCGCCACCATGCGGTAATGGTCGTCGATCACAACAGCAACATCGCGGACGTGACAGATTTCGCGTAAAGTATCGGCCGCGCGCGACAGCTCGCGCTCGTCCGTAGTGGCCATGGAAATACGCAGACATGCGACGGGCACAGCATCCAGCACGGTTCCCAGAACTTCGCTGAATTCTGGTAATTCGAATGTTTGCGGTGTGGCCAGATAAATCTGGGCGCTATCAATATCGGACATTGGTTTCTCCTAAGTTGGGAGGTTCATATAGTTTGCTTGCCTGCGGGTCCAGACCACGCCGCGCGATAGGTTAGAAAACTGCCACCCGTTTTGATAATTTGTGCAGATTTTGAGGGGCTTTTGAGGATGCACTTGCATCCCCCAAACCGAACCCCAATTCCGTTGAACAAACATCGGAGGAACCATGGTCCCGCTAATACTCATTTTTATAATTCTGCCAATCATAGTCGGCGTGCTGTGGTGGTATTTCATTTTGGTTCGCCCCCTGCGCCGCGCCCAAATGTTCGACGAAATCTATTCAGCAAATCCACTCCTTCAAATTTCGGTTAGTATTAGCGCGGTTGTGTATGTCGCAGTTTTGAATGTTGATGGGCATGTATTCTGGATAATTGTTGTAATAGTTGCAGCAATTATGCCACCAGTCGTAATGTTCGTTGCCATTATCATGCTATTCGACGTGCATTTCTATGCGTTTATTATAACGGCAATATTGGTAACTATCGGATGTTATATCGCCTTGCGAATCGTCAAGTTGAAAACACGCCTGGCCGTAACCGTACTGGCCGTAATCCCCATATGTAGCATCCCGATAACAGTCCAAGGGGTTGTTTCAATTGCAAATATAAAATTGGAATATGAGCGTATGGGCGGGGACTGTTTGAGCAATGGGTCATTCTATCAGTCAATTAAAAATCACGGAAGTTCCTACGCCCATTTTCATGCAGTGATGGTAAAGGGCGATGACGTATATATTTGGAGCTATCAACAGTCGGGATTTGTCCAATCCACCATGACCAAATCTTCGACGTTATTATATGCGCCGACCAGTGCATGCAAAACCTGAAGAAATTTTGGCACAAAAAAAGAAACGTTCGGGAAATCCCGCGCCTTTTCTTGTCCAAATCTCGGGGAGGTCCGTAAACCTGTGGTTTGATCTATCAGGGTTAAAGACGGATCGACTAAGACGGATTTCACCGCGCTGGCCCTTGCCTGAGCTATCGGGGTGTAAGGCCGATACTAGGGCGGGTAATAAGTGCTGCGTTTGGTAGACGCAGCGGGAACTGGTATTTAGTGTCAGCGCGGCAAACCCGTTGATCTTGCGATCACTCCGCTCAGTAGGGAGGGTTATACGCGAGATAGGTAAAATTTTAGTTAAAGGCTGTGGAAATGAAGGTTCTGATATATGATTGGGAGGTGGACGCGTCGAAAGATTTTGCAATCAAGGCCATTCGGATTGCGTCGAAATTGAATATCGCGGGGGCGAGGCGGGTTATGGACAGTTGCATCAACGGTCAGCCGTCAGTGGTAGAATGCCTAGATAATCAAAGCGCGGTGGATTTAGTGGATCAACTTGATGAAATCGGGTTTTTGGCCAAGCGTCTTCCAAGCTAACATACACTGCCTTCGCAGTAAGGCGTGTTTGATCATATTATGTAACGACCCTACATCCCCAACCATCGTATTCCCCACCCAATTCAGCAAGAATTTCGAGCAGTGGTGTGGTTACGGAGTCGATTTCATCCGGAGCATCTTCACGCATAAATTCGACATTCCTGTCTTTGCTAAGAAACCACACTCGACTAATTCCATTGACCGTAAACCCTTGGGTTTTTAGGTACTTGGCGAATTCTTTGGCGGAAACTTTGTCATCAAACACTGCTGAATGATCAATGTCACGCGGTTGTTTCTGCTTATCGCCATGCTTTTTAAGTTGCTCGCAGACGCGACGGTTCATGATCACGCGGTAAATAGGGGCCGGCGGGTACAGAGATTTGAGATACATGTCCCAGTCTGGATCCGATTTGCTGCCGCTTTCAACCTTGTATTCCGCGAAATTTGCGGCTGCCGCTATGACGGTCTGTGTGAACTTTTCTGTGTCGCCAGTATAGAAGAAATAATCCCGATAACCGCGTGTGGTGTTTCGCCCAACATAAGTAGACAACTCATCTTTTGTTGCTGCGGCTGCTATGGTGTCCTCAAGTTTGGAGAGCATATCAAATTCTTCGTCACTCGATAGGCCGTCCGGATTTGGGGTGTTCATAAATATCCGTAAATACCCCAAATTAGGAAGGTCTACGTTTGGGGCCGTCGAATGGATGGCAAGATTAAAAAATGTTGAGGCTGGATGCCCATCGATTTCATTCAGATAAAAATCCCAATCTTCGTTCAATTCTCTTCTCCCAAAGTTATTTTTTTGAAGCGGTGTTTGTAAAAATATCGGTTATTGTGGGATTGTACCTTCGTAAACGAGACTAGAAAAGGATGCCCCGTTCACGCGAGATAGTAATTACGTGATAAAAAAAGATGGTGGAAAAAGGCATGAAAATATGAGGGCGTTCAGATCACATATCTGAGCGCCCTCGGTGGAATGGTTTTATTTCCGCAAGATCGAACGACCCGCGTAAACGGCTGTCGCCCCCAACTCTTCCTCGATGCGGATAAGCTGGTTGTATTTGGCCAGACGGTCCGAACGGGACAGCGAGCCGGTTTTGATCTGGCCGCAATTGGTGGCCACAGCCAAGTCAGCAATCGTCGCGTCCTCGGTCTCGCCGGAACGGTGTGACATCACGCAGGTCATTTGGGCGCGGTGGGCCATGTCTACGGCCGTTAGGGTCTCGGTCAGGGTGCCGATTTGGTTGACCTTGATCAGGATCGAATTGGCGGAACCTAGTTCAATACCTTTGGCCAGACGTTCAGGATTGGTCACAAACAGATCGTCACCGACCAACTGGCAGCGGTCGCCGATTTTGTCGGTCAGCATTTTCCAGCCATCCCAGTCGTCCTCGTCCATGCCGTCTTCGATGGAAATGATCGGGTAGGCGTCAACCAGTGCGGCCAAATAGTCGGCATTTTCAGCGGAAGTCAGCTTTTTGCCTTCGCCTTTCATATTGTAAACGCCGTTCTCGTAATATTCGGACGCGGCACAATCAAGCGCCAGATACACGTCTTCACCCGCTTTATAACCAGCTTTTTCGATGGATTTCATGATGAAATCAAGCGCGTCCGTCGTGGAGGAAAGGTTCGGGGCAAAGCCACCCTCGTCGCCGATACCCGTGTTATGGCCCGCAGCGGAAAGTTCTTTTTTCAACGTATGGAAAATCTCGGAACCGATACGGATTGCATCAGCAATGGATTCTGCCGCAACCGGCATAACCATGAATTCCTGAATGTCGATCGGGTTGTCAGCATGCTCGCCGCCATTGATGATATTCATCATAGGCACGGGCAGGGAGCGCGCCGAAGTGCCACCGATATAGCGGTAAAGCGGTTGGCCAACACTGTCAGCGGCGGCGTGTGCAACGGCCAAGGACACGCCAAGGATCGCATTGGCGCCGAGGCGGGATTTGTTTGGGGTGCCATCCAGATCAATCATGATCTGATCGATTTCAACTTGTTGCGTCGCGTCCAAACCAACGAGGGTTTGGTAAATCTCGCCGTTCACAGCCTCGACCGCCTTTAGAACACCTTTGCCGCCGTGGCGCGTCATGTCGCCGTCACGCAGTTCAACCGCCTCGTAAGCCCCCGTCGAGGCACCCGATGGCACCATCGCGCGGCCCATTGCGCCGTCTTCTAGGGTTACGTCAACTTCAACCGTTGGGTTGCCGCGGCTGTCATAGATTTGGCGCGCAGTGATATCCAGAATGATGGACATATGTATTCCTTTATTTCTTCGGAACTCCGTAAAGTTCCAGTTTGTGCCCCTTAAGTACATAGCCAAGTTTCTCGGCTATCTTTTCCTGAAGGGCTTCGATTTCCGGGTCGACAAATTCGATAACTTTGCCGGTAGAAAGGTCAATCAGATGGTCGTGATGCTCGCGCTCGGCATCTTCGTAACGGGCACGTCCATCGCCAAATTCGAGGCGGTCCAGAATGCCGGTTTCCTCGAACAATTTGACGGTGCGGTAAAGTGTGGCTAGCGAAATACGACCATCAATTTTATTGGCACGGGCATAGAGCTCCTCAACATCAGGGTGATCAGTGGAATCCTGCAATACGCGGGCAATTACCCGTCGTTGCTCGGTCATCCGCAGACCCGCCGCTTCGCAGCGTTCAATGATGGTTTCGGTGCTCATCCGGCCTCTCGATTGGTTCGATGGCGTCATAACGCAGATTGTCAGCGGGGGGAACGGGAAAGTTTGTTTTAGCCGCACTCCTTATAGTTGTTCGCAAGGCAAATTTCTACCAAATCCATCGCCAGCGAGATTTCTGCTTCGGTTAGTTTCGCTTCGATATATTCCATGTCGGAAACCTTTTCCTCTTGTCCTCCGTTCAGACGGTCATATTCATCAAGGTGGATGACTGCAATTATGTACCACATCAGTGCAAGAATATTGTTTTCGGGAACGCCGTCACCAAATTCATATAAATTCCCAAGAGCAGTGTGCGAAGCGGAATCGTTTTGCTTGGCGGCCATCAGATACCAGTGATGGGCGAGCTGAAAATTCTGTGAAATTCCCTCACCGCGTTCGTAAGCAAATCCCATGAAATATTGCGCGAATTCGTCGCCATGTTCTGCGGCTTTGTGATACCAGCTAACGGCTTTGTGTATGCTACTCGGAACGCCATCGCCGCCTTCATACATGAACCCCAGATGCAATTCTGCTATAGCATTTTCTTGTGCAGCTGCAGCGCGTAAAAGACGGAGCGCTTGTGCGAAGTCAGTTGGAACGCCATGTCCATTTCCATACATGATCCCGAGATATGTTTGAGCCCGAGCATCTCCATTTTCTGCGAGCGGTGTAAGGTGCGAAAAGGCGAGTGGGTAGTTTTCGGCGTCCAAAGCGTTGAGCCCCGTTTGCAGATTTTGAGCGTGCACTCCAACAGCAAGAAGGGTTGGTAGCAGGAAAATTAATGCGCGAAAAACGAATTTCATGAAAACTCCGAATTACTTTATGTACCCTTATAGGCTGCCTGACGTTGGTGTTCAATCTGCCAGCCTCGCTACATTATTAATCTAGCCTTGCTGCCATATAACCATATAATCCTATGTCTATTTCAACGGAACATGGATTTGCGTCGCGCAATTCTTTTGGGGATATTGATATGGTTACGGAAAAGAAACCAACAAACTATGTTGCTATCGGGATGACGCTTGGGCTGGCCGCTGGCTTGGTGATCGGGGCCATTATCGGCGACAGAACTACATGGGTTGGCCTTGGCTTGGGGTTCGGCGTTGTGGCGGGCGCGCTCGTTAAGCGCCGGAAAAGCAAATAACGCGTATCACAACAACTCCTGCTCGCGGTTCAGTTTTTTGGCTAGCGGGGCAATGGTCAGGCCTTGGATGATGATGCTGAACAGCACCACGATATAGGTGCTACTCAGGATGATCGGTTTCCATTCGCTATCGGGCAAGGACAGCGCCAGCGCCACCGAGATGCCGCCTTTCAGCCCACCCCATGTCATGATTGGCACAACGTCACGGCCGAATTTGCGCCAGCGTGACAGCAGTAATACGGGGACAAATACTGCACATAGGCGGGCGAGTAGGGATAGGACAATGGCCCCGATGCCTGCAGTTAGCGCGTCGAGCGAGAAGGCGACGGCGAAGACTTCTACCCCGATTAGCAAGAATAATACGGCGTTCAAGATTTCGTCTATCAGCTCCCAGAATGCGTTTACATATTCGCGGGTTTCTTGGCTCATGCCGTGTTTCATGCCAACTTCGCCGATGAATAATCCGGCAACAACGGCCATGATTGGACCGGAAACATGCAGGTATACGGCCAGTTCATAGCCGCCAAA
>CAZYMT010000001.1:57375-70161 GCA_964649035.1 uncultured Rhodobacterales bacterium | reverse complement strand
ACCAACGTACAAATCGCCCAAATACTGGATCGCCAGAATATTCGCGTGCGGGTCTGGGAACGCGGTGTTGGCCCGACACTGGCCAGCGGCTCCAGTTCTTGCGCAGCAGTGGTCGCTGCTGCCCGCAAAGGTCTGACAGATCGCAAAGCAACCGTGCATCTGGATGGCGGACGCTTGGAAATTGATTGGCGCGACGACGGCGTCTGGATGACCGGCCCGACCATGTTGGTATCACGCGGCACGCTCACCGCTGAATTCCTGAAAACCGCCGGATGAGCAGCAAAACACCCCCGATTTTTGCGACATTCGGGTGTCGCCTGAACGCCTATGAGACCGAGGCCATGCGCGAGCTTGGTGCGAATGCCGGGCTGGAAGGCGCCGTGGTCGTGAACACCTGCGCGGTCACCGCCGAGGCCGTTCGCCAAGCCAAACAACGCATCCGCAAACTGCGCCGTGAAAACCCTGATGCACGGATGATCGTGACAGGTTGCGCCGCTCAAATCGAACCCGAAACTTTTGCGGAAATGGGTGAGGTTGATCTGGTTCTTGGTAATCTTGAGAAGATGCAAGGTGACACATGGAACGCGCTAGCAAAACCGAATTTCATTGGCGAGACCGAAAAAATTCAGGTCAACGACATCATGGCGGCCACTGAAACCGCGGGCCATCTGATCGACGGTTTTGGCACTCGCGCACGTGCCTATGTGCAGGTTCAAAACGGCTGCGATCACCGCTGCACCTTCTGTATTATCCCTTATGGTCGCGGCAATTCCCGCTCGGTTCCGGCGGGTGTCGTGGTCGAGCAAATCCAGCGGCTGGTCGATAAAGGCTATAATGAGGTGGTACTAACAGGCGTCGATATGACCTCATGGGGGGCGGATTTACCCGCTACGCCCAAGCTTGGCGATCTGGTGCAACGCATCCTGAAACTGGTGCCGGACCTGCCGCGTCTGCGCATCAGCTCAATAGATTCTATCGAGGCCGACCTTGCCCTGATCGACACCATTGCCTCAGAAAAACGCCTGATGCCGCATCTGCATTTATCGCTGCAATCAGGTGACGACATGATCCTGAAACGGATGAAGCGGCGCCATAATCGCAACGATTCTATTCGCTTTTGCGAAGATATGCGCAAAGCGCGACCTGACATTATTTACGGCGCTGACCTGATTGCTGGATTTCCGACGGAAACAGACGAAATGTTCGACAACTCGCTGAAACTAATCAAAGATTGCGGTCTGACATGGCTGCATGTTTTCCCGTATTCCCCGCGCAAAGGCACCCCTGCCGCGCGGATGCCTGCCGTTCACGGCGCGATTATCAAGGAACGGGCCGCACGATTACGCGCGGCGGGCGCTACAGCGGTGGCCACGCATTTGACGGCTCAAATCAACCGCTCGCATAACATCCTGATGGAAAACCCGCATATGGGCCGCACCGAAGCTTTTACAGAAGTTAGCTTTGCCCAACCGCAAGAAATCGGACAAATCATCCGCGCCACCATTACCGGAAAAACCGATAGCCAACTCAGCGTCAGCTAAGGAGCCCCCATGCATCAAGACCCCGTTTTCCGCGAAAACGACCTGCAACACACACTGGATTTCGCCAGCGCGCGCGGGTTCGGCACGCTGCTAATCAACGGTGATCCCAGCCCGATTGCCGCGCATATCCCATTCGTTTTGTCTGCCGACAATACCTATATCGAGGCCCATGTGATGCGCTCCAACCCCATCGCGCGGGCGTTGAAGCAGCCGCAATCAGCGCTGCTAACTGTGTCTGGTCCCGATGGATATATCTCGCCGGATTGGTACGGCGTGGAAAATCTGGTGCCGACATGGAACTATGTTGCCGTGCATCTGCGTGGAACCCTGACCCTAATGGATCAGGATAAAATCCTTGGCGTTCTGGACCGGATTTCTGCGCACAATGAAAACCAGCTTTTACCAAAAAAACCGTGGACAACCGATAAAATGTCCGCCGATGTCATAGAACGCCTGATGCGTATGATTGTCCCGATCCGGCTGGATATTGACGCGGCGGACAGCACTTGGAAACTGGGTCAGAACAAACCTGACGCGGCCCGAAACGGTGCGATTGAGGGACTGCAAACATCACCATTAGGCATGGAAATCCCTGCCCTTGCGAAGCTGATGAAAAGCGGACTAAAGTAATCCTCCACCGACATTCAAACCGAGGCATCTCCATGAAACTTTTCCATTCAGGCACATCCCCTTTCGTGCGCAAAGTGTCCATCGCTCTGCGCGAATCCGGTTTGTTGGACAAGGTTGAACATATCTCGGTTGCCGTGTCCCCGTTTGCGCCCGGTGACGATGTTCCCGCGCAAAACCCCCTTGGCAAAGTGCCTTGTATGGTTCTGGATGACGGCACGCCACTTTACGATAGCCGCGTGATTTGCCGCTATCTGGACGACCTCGCGCCGACCGCAAACCTATATCCCAAAGGCGAGGCGCTATGGGCGGCACTAACGTTGGAGGCCACGGCTGACGGTATCATGGATGCTGCCGTTTCGATGGCGTATGAACAACGCACCCGCCCCGAAGACAAGGTTTTCGATGGTTGGCTGGATGCCCAATGGCTAAAGATTGATCGCACAATGTCGGTTCTGGAAAGCAAATGGATGCCAGCGCTGAACGGCACACCAAATCTGCCAGTTCTGTCTATCGCGGCAGCTTTGCAATATATCGATATGCGTCATGACGAACGAAACTGGCGTGGATCACATCCGGTTCTGGCCGCGTGGCTGGCCGACATCGCGGATCGTCCGTCGCTGGCCGAAACTGTCCCTGGCTAGTCGGCGATTTCCGACGGCGGCGAACCTTTCACGATTTGCACATCGCGACGCGGGAACGGGATTTCGATCTCGTTCTCTTTCAGCGCATCCCATAATGCCAGAAATACATCGCCGCGCACATTGGTCAAGCCGCCTGTTGGATCCTTGATCCAGAAACGCAGCACTAGATCAATTGAACTGTCCCCAAATCCAACGATATGACAGACGGGTGCGGGCACATTCACCACGCGCTTAACATTGGTCGCCGCCTCACGCGCAATTTTTCGTACATCATGCGGATCGCTGGAATAGCTGACGCCAAAATGGATATCGAGGCGCACCAAATCGCTGGAATGGGACCAGTTAACCACCTGTCCAGTGATCAGGTCCTCGTTCGGAATAAGATATTCCCGCCCGTCCCGCGTGACCACCGCAACGTAGCGTGCACCAAGTTCAGATATCCAGCCAAACGTGTCGCCTAGCGAAATCACGTCGCCCGGCTTGATCGATTTGTCCATCAACAGGATCACCCCGGAAACCAGATTGGACACAACTTTTTGCAGACCAAAACCCAACCCCAAACCGATGGCACCGGACAGAACCGTCAGTGATGTCAGATCGAACCCGACGGATTGCAATGTCACGATGATGGCAATGCTGTAAAGCATCAGCTTCACCATTTTGTCGGTCAGAACCTTAATCGAAGGTGATATTTCCTCAATATTTTCAAGGCGCCGATGGATGGTCGAAGATATCCAGCCGATCACCGACCACATCAGCACCACGGTCAATACCGCCTTTACAACCATCAACATCGACAAACGGAATTCACCGATACTTAGGGCAACGGAATCAAGGATCGAACTAACCTCGTCCATAGCCCCGATAATATTGAATGTAATGAAAAGCAGCACCGCCCAACGGACAATTTTGCGAACCAGTTTATTTCGAATGACCCGACTGGCAATGGTAACAACGGCCCAAGCAGTGGCCAAATTTGCAGCTAAAGTCAGGATATAGCTCCAACTTGGCCAAGTAACTTCGCGCAATATTAGAGTAATAGCCCATAAGGAAAGTGCAAACAGGATGGCCCGCATACGGCGGCCAACGGCGATAACGAAGCGTAATTGTGTTGGCCGCATACCGCGTAAACTGTGCATCCATTTGTCGACACGCGGGTTAACAAGTTTCGCCAAAAAATGCGCAGCTACGAAACATCCGGCGATAATCAAGATTTGATAACGCCCACGTGGCTGCAATGTCAGACGGACAAAGCTTTCAAGGTCGTTCCAGATTGGTCCCAGAATGTCGGTGAAGATTTCCATAGATTCCACAGGTAGTTACATACGCCATGATACACATGGCGACGGGGGCAAGTCCAACATGTTGACATGAATTATTGGTTATCAATAGGCTTCAAGTGCTTGAAAATCCATTTGTTCGATCAATGCAGTCTTGTCAGCCATAGTGGCCGTCCCGGTTATCCAAACAATCACGCGCCCGATTCTTGCGTGCAACAGATCTTCGCCTTCAACTTGCATGAACATTTGGCCACCAATTGTCGCGCTCCCATCAAATGGCAACATCAATCCATTAAGCATAAGTTGCTCAGATATCAGCGTGATCTCAATCTGTGTGCCATCGGCCAAATATTCGGCCTTTACGGCCGAGCCATTGACGCCACTATACATGCTGGACCACACCGCAGGCAGGCCGTAGGCAACGATTTCGCGGCGCCAAGCAGATTGCGGTTTGGGTAAGAATTGCTCAAGTTCGGTTCCTTGCGCTACCTGTCTCGCATAATCTAAAAACCTAATCGCTGCAGATAAATCTCCAGCCTCAAAGGCATCGCGGGCCGAGTCGAGCGATGAGTTGAAATCGAGTTGACCAGAAGGCGATCCAATTAAATTTAGCACCAGAACGGCAGGAGGGAATACATTCATTTCCCCTGCTCGATTGGCGCTACACGTTCCCCGAAAATGGCCGATCCAACGCGAATATGCGTGGCGCCCAGCGTGATGGCGCGTTCAAAATCACTGCTCATCCCCATTGAAAGGCCGGGCAAGCCATTGCGAGCAGCCATATCAGCTAGCATTTTGAAGTGGGTATCGGGGCTATCGGAAACGGGGGGGATGACCATCAAGCCCGATATAGACAGATCATAGGTCGCGCGGCAAAGCGCCACAAAATCGTCAAGCGCTTCGGGTAGAACCCCGGCCTTTTGCGGCTCCTCGCCAGTATTTACCTGAATGAATAATTCGGGGCAGCTTCCGCGTACTTGTACTGCATCTGCCAACTTCCGTGCCAGCTTGTCACGATCAAGTGTATGAATTGCGTCAAACAACCTCAAAGCTTGGTTCAACTTATTGGTTTGCAGTGGGCCGATCAGATGCAGTTCGATATCTGGGAACTCGGTACGGAATTCTGGCCATTTTCCAGCCGCTTCCTGCACACGATTTTCACCAAAGATATGCTGCCCTTGCTGCAATACACCGCGAACCCGTTCGTTCGGCTGGACTTTGGATACTGCGATCAGTTTCACAAATCCCGCAGTTTTTTCAGCGGCTGCAACACGTTTCTGGATTTCAGTTAATGACATATCGCCTCCTATTTCCAAGGTCTGCCTATATGTCGACGCGCATTCAATCAAGGTGCGCCATAGAAAAAGGGCGGATCAAACGACCCGCCCTCTCTAGTTCAAAATCCGTTAGGATTAGAATTTCACAGATACGCCAACAGTTACACCGTCGTCGAATTTTGGATCGCCAGATTCGTCAAACTCGGAGTAAGAAATCCAAGCTTCTGCGCCTGCGCCAAGGTCATAAACCAAGCCAACATAGCCGCCATCATCATTGGAATCGTCTGCGTCAACATATGCATAACCAGCATAAGCAACAAGGCCGCTGCCGATGTCGTATGTTACATCAATGCTAGCTTCGTCATCAATATCGCCACCGGAGTATGCAACACCAACAGTCAAAGCACCGGATGCGTAATCAGCAGATACGCCGTACTTAACGAAGTTGGATACATATGCGCCAACCGAAAGGCTGTCATTTACGGTGTAACCAACTTGGACGCCGAATATAGTACCATCTTCGTTGATACCGTCATCATCATCATCGGAAAGCGTGCCAGCACCGTCAAATACGGAAGCATCTACAGAGAAAGCACCAAATGTTGTGCCAACATTTAGACCAACTTCTTCAGCTTCGTCAGCATAACCCAAACCAACTGTGAAGTTACCGAAAGAACCGGAAGCACCAACACGAAGATCGCTATCGCCATCTGTAAGAACGTCAGATTCGGAAACCGAAATATCGATGCTGCTGTAAGAAACGTCTGCGCGGATTGCGAAGTCGTCATCTTCATATTGACCGTCGGAGAATCCCCCGCCGCCGTCTGTTTTGCTGTAGTGATCGGATGCAGGACCAACTTCGTCCGCATCACCAGCGGAAAGTTTGCCGTAAGCGCTTTCCAGTATTAGAACTGGGTACTGATCGCCAGTTACATTGCCAGTAGAATCGTCAAGCTTGATGCCGTAAGTCAATGTAGCTGTAACACCGTTGTTAAGTGCAGCAGTACCAGTAACGGTCAAATCAGCCGAGTATGAGAAACTGTCGCCAGTGTCGTCTAGAATAGCTTGCTGCTCGGCTGCAGTAAGAGTTGGATTAGCTTCTAGCGCATCTGCAAGAGCTTTGGCGGCTTCAGCATCTGCAATATCACCATTAGGATCGTTGTACTTAACTTCTGCGTCGCCGGAGAAGCTGATCGAAGTAGCGTTGCCGCCATGGCTAGCAGCGAATGCGCCGCCTGCGAAGACAACTAGTGCTGTTGTAGTAAGAAGAACGTTTTTCATCGTTTTCCCTCGTTTAGTTAAAAGACTCACCTATCACCAGTTGCCCAGTTAGGAGTGGGTTCTTAATCGCGGAACATCCCCTTTGCGTCAAGTTGGCGAACCCTAAATCTAGCGATGTTTCGCCGAGTGATGCACAGATGCCACACAAATGGCGGGTGGCTAGGTGCCAAAAGTTCTTGTTCCGGCAATCGCAAATAGGTACTTAGCGAACTAACAGCACTGGAATCCGTATATTTCGTTAATAAACAAGTGATTCTGATGCAAACAACGAAGGAATTGAACCGTGTCACGATATAACGCCCGCGTAACCGAACCCAAATGGCAAAAGGCTTGGGAGGACAAAAACGTCTTTCGCGCCGAACGTGACGATTCGCTGGAAAAATTCTACGTATTGGAAATGTTCCCTTATCCATCGGGCCGCATCCATATCGGCCATGTGCGCAATTATACTATGGGTGACGTGGTCGCGCGGTATAAATCCGCCAAAGGGTTTAATGTGCTACACCCGATGGGTTGGGATGCGTTCGGGATGCCTGCGGAAAACGCCGCGATGGAAAACAACACCCACCCGGGCAAATGGACCTATCAGAATATCGACCAGATGAAGAAGCAGATGAAACCGCTGGGTTTCAGCCTCGACTGGTCACGGGAATTTGCGACATGTGACCCTGAATATTATGGCCAGCAACAGGCAATGTTCCTAGATATGTTGGACGCGGGCCTGATTTATCGCAAAAACGCTGTGGTGAACTGGGATCCGGTCGATATGACTGTTTTGGCCAACGAGCAGGTCGAGGCTGGTCGCGGCTGGCGCTCTGGCGCTTTGGTTGAGCGCAAGGAACTGACACAATGGTTTTTCAAGATCAGCGATTATTCCGAGGAATTGCTGGATGCTATCGACGGTCTAAAAGACTGGCCCGAAAAAGTCCGCCTGATGCAGAAAAACTGGATCGGCAAAAGCCAAGGGCTGGAATTCGCCTTTGAAACCAATGGCGCACCGGACGGGTTTGAAAAGCTGGACGTATATACGACTCGCCCAGACACCTTAATGGGGGCCAGCTTTGCTGCTATTTCCGCTGACCACCCCCTGGCGAAGGAACTTGAGGGCGATAACCCAAAACTCGCAGCATTCATTCAAGAATGCCGCCAGATGGACACCACCGAAGAGGCCCTGCAAACGGCCGAGAAAAAGGGCATGGATACCGGTATCACCGTCACCCACCCTCTCGACCCTGATTGGCAGATGCCCGTTTATATCGCCAATTTCATTTTGATGGATTACGGCACTGGCGCGATCTTCGGCTGTCCGGCCCATGACCAGCGCGATCTGGACTTCGCACGGAAATACGATTTGCCGGTACTCGATGTGTTTCAGGCTGAAGGTTCGAATGATCTGGTCGGCGCAGACGCGTTTGTGCCCACAAAACCCGAAAAAGTGAAATACATTCGCGGCTTTGCTGGCGATGAAATCATGACGGGCACCGATGCCATCGCCCACGCCATCAAACATGCTGAAGACAACGGTTATGGTAAGGGTGTCACAAAATACCGCCTGCGCGACTGGGGCCTATCCCGTCAGCGCTATTGGGGTTGCCCGATCCCGACAATACATTGCGAAAAATGTGGTGTTGTACCAGAGAAGAAGGAAAACCTTCCGGTTAAACTCCCCGACGACGTAACCTTCGACAAACCCGGCAACCCGCTGGATCGCCATCCAACATGGCGCGACACGGAATGCCCGAAATGTGGCGGCGCAGCCCAACGCGAAACCGACACGATGGACACGTTTGTGGACAGCTCATGGTATTTCGCCCGCTTCACCTCGCCAAACGCGGCAACACCAACGGTGCTGGACGACGCCAATTACTGGATGAATGTCGACCAATATATTGGCGGTGTCGAACACGCGATCCTGCACCTGCTCTATTCCCGCTTCTTCGCCCGCGCCATGTTCAAAACCGGCCACCTGCCGGAAAAATCGATCGAACCGTTTAACGCTTTGTTCACCCAAGGCATGGTCACGCATGAAACCTATTCCACGCCGCACCCGACCAGCAATGAACGGGTTATCTGGCGTTCCCCGGACGAGGTAATCCGCACAGCCGACGGCGCAAAGCTGCGCGATGGAGATCAACCGGTAACCATCGGTCCGATCATCAAAATGTCGAAATCAAAGAAAAATGTCGTCGATCCCGAAGACATCATCGAACAATACGGCGCCGACACCGCCCGCTGGTTCGTCATGTCCGACAGCCCCCCCGAACGCGACGTGGAATGGAGCGCGGCCGGTGCCGACGCCTCGTGGAAACACCTGCAACGCGTCTGGCGACTGGCTGATGAAATCAGCCAAAGCGCCGAGGATGGGGCATCCGCCCCTGACGAGGCGCTTGCCCTCGCCAAGGCAACCCACCGCGCAATCGCCGATGTGGCTGACGGGATCGAAGGCTTCGCGTTCAACAAATCCGTGGCAACACTGTACCAATTCACCAACGCATTGGCGAAATCCAAAGCGGGCAAAGCCGACAAAACCGCCGCAATGAAAACGTTGGCGCAATTGATGCAACCGCTAACCCCGCATCTGGCCGAAGAAGTCTGGGCGCATCTTGGCGGGACAGGCTTGGTCACAACCACGCCTTGGCCCGCATTCGATCCGGCTATGCTGGTCGATGACACCGTTACCATGCCGATCCAGATCAACGGTAAACGGCGTTCGGAAATTGTCGTGGCCAAAGACGCCGATAAATCCGAGGTTGAAAAAATCGCGCTGGCAGACGAAGCTGTGATTAGGGCGCTTGATGGCAAGCCTCCGAAAAAACTGATCGTAGTCCCGGGGCGCATTGTTAATGTTGTTATCTAACCGCCGAAAATTCCTGACGCTTCTGGCCACCCCGCTGGCGCTATCCGCCTGCGGGTTCACCCCGATTTACGGCGACGAATCACCAGCAAAACAAATGCATGGCCGTATAGCCCTTGGTGAATTTCGCGGACGCAACGGATTTATCCTGCGCGAACAACTGGAAACCAACCTCGGCCTAGCGACCAACGCCACCCACATGCTCGATGTCAATATCAACATCAACCGCAAAGGCCTAGCCATTTCCAGAGGCGGCGCGATTACCCGTTACAACCTTACAGGCAATGCGAGTTTCACCATCACCCAAATCAACGGCGGCGTGGTCCATCGCAGCAGCGTCACGGCCTTCACGGCGTATAATGCAACGGCCTCAGCCTATGCCACACGCGTGTCGGAACAAGACGCCTATCGCCGCCTTGTCGAAACCCTCGCTGACCGGATCACCACCAGCATGGCCATCAGCGCCGAGGACTGGCTGACGTGAAACTCAACGCTCGTGATGCGGCCAAGTTCTTAGCCAAACCGGATACATCCAAAGCCGGAATATTGCTATTTGGCCCCGACGCTATGCGCATCGCCCTAAAACGCCAAGACGCCGTGAAGGCGCTGGTTGGCCCCGACGGCGAAACCGAAATGCGCCTGACCCGCATTGCTGGTGCCGAGATCCGTAAAGACCCCGCGCAACTTTTAGACGCCGTAAAAGCCCAAGGGTTTTTCCCCGGCCAACGCGTCGTCCTGATCGAAGAAGCCACCGACGCAACTGCCAAAACCTTCGCCGCCGCGCTAGAAAACTGGCAACCAGGCGACGCCATGATGGTGGTCACTGCGGGCCAACTGAACGCCCGTTCAAACCTTCGCAAAACATTTGAGGGCAGCGGCTCCTGCGTTGCCATCGGCATTTACGACGACCCGCCATCGCGCGAAGAAATCGAGGCAACCCTTAAGAAATCAGGCATGGGCGAAATCGCCCCTGAAGCCATGACCGACTTGACCAATCTGTCACGCGAACTCGACCCTGGTGATTTCCGGCAAACGGTGGAAAAACTGGCGCTCTATAAATTAAACGACGCAACCCCCGTCACCCCCGAAGACATCATTGCCTGCGCCCCCGCCACAACCGAGGCCGCCCTGGACGATGCCGTCAATTTTGCCGCTGACGGCGATGTCTCGGCCCTCGCCCCACAAATGCACCGCCTCGCCGGTCAAGGCGTGAACCCGACGACACTCTGCATCGGCGCCACCCGCCATTTCCGCCAATTACATGCCGCCGCATCCTCGGATCAAGGCCCCGAAGCCGCGCTGTCCCGCGCCCGCCCGCCCGTATTCGGCCCACGCCGTGACCGCATGGTCCGCCAAGCCCGCTATTGGGGAAGCCCACGATTGGAAGCGGCATTGAAAGTTTTGGTAGATACCGATTTAGCGCTTCGATCCTCGCGCCCTGTCCCGGCAATGGCCATGGTTGAACGGGCCTTTATCCGTATCGCGATGATGCGGCCGAAATAGTCCGCCGAGCCCAGCGGGCGAGGCCACGCCCAACGGGAAATGTTGGATTTTCAATCCATCTTGGAAGAGCGGGAGCCCTCCTTATTTCGCCAAATACCGCACAGCCCCAATCCCAGCACAGCGCCCTGTTGCCAGACATGCCGTCAGCAAATAACCCCCAGTCGGGGCTTCCCAATCCAGCATTTCACCAGCGCAAAACACACCAGCGCGATCCTTCAACATTAGGTCCGGCGTCAGCACATCTCGCACCACGCCCCCCGCTGTTGAAATCGCCTCGTCCAGCGGGGTTGGTCCATCCAGCGGCAACGGCAATGCCTTGATCCGTGCGGCCAATGCGTCCATTCCATCCGGCAAATCCCCAAGCTCACGCAGCAACGCTGCCTTCACGCCTTTCAGCCCCAGAACCTTGCGCATGTGATTGCCCAAACTGTTTTTCCCACGCGGTCGCGCCAGCCGCGCCGCCACATCCTCGACGCTCCGGTCCGGCAATAGATCGAGCACCAGATCCCCGCCCTCGCGCAACATCGTAGACACAGCATAAATTCCGCCGCCTTCAACGCCGCGCGCCGTAATCACAAACTCCCCTTTGACAGATCGACCGCCACAAGACAGCCCAACGGGTTTTACAGGCGCGCCAAAATGCGGTTCCATATATTTCGACCAGCTACGCAGAAATCCCATATTCGAGGGCTTGAACGGTGCAGTTTCCACCCCCAGAAATTCAGCCCATGTCCCGTTCGACCCCAGCCGCGCCCAGCTAGCGCCACCAAGCGCCAGAACTGTCACGCGCGGTTGCACAACCTGCACGCCGTTCGGCGTATCAAATGTTAACGCATCGCCATCCCAACCAGTCCAGCACCAACGCGCCCGAATTTCAATATCCATCCCCGCCAACCAGTTTCGCAATAGCGGCGAGGTCTTCATTGCCTTGGGAAAAACCCGCCCGCTGGTGCCGGTAAAGACCTCCTGCCCCAGCGCATTCGCCCATGCCTGAACCTCAACCGGACCAAACGCCCGCAGCATTGGTTCCAGCCAATCACGGGCCTCGCCGTAAGCGTTTAAAAACACCTCCAACGGCTCGTCTTTGGTCAGGTTCAATCCCGACTTCCCCGCCATCAAGAATTTCCGCCCGATCGATGGTTTTGCATCCACGACAACAACTCGCTTGCCGGCCTCGACCAATTGCGCAGCCGCCATCAGGCCCGCAGGCCCCGCGCCAACCACTAATGCGTCTAACTGTTCCATCTATGCAAACCTTTCAGGTGACAATGCCGTGACGGTACCTGCGTCCAAAGACGGCGTAACCCCACGCAATAAATCCGCTGCCAAATCAGACATGGCAGGCGACGTTTCTATCCCGTAACCACCTTGTCCCGCCAGCCAAAAGAACCCCTTAACCCCGTCAGCAAAGCCAACAACAGGCGTTCGATCCGGCGCAAAACTACGCAAACCAGCCCAGCTATGTTCAATCCGCGTCACTTCTTCGGTAACAAATTCCTGATACCGCGCGATCCCTTCGGCCAGAACCATGTCGTCAGGCCACGCGTCCATTGGATCCATCGGATCCGTTTCACACGGCGATACCAGCCATTTTCCGGCGTCAGGCTTGGCATACCAGCCATCAGACAAGATCATCGGCCAGTCACTAACATCATGGCCTTTAGGCGTCGGCAAAATCGCCATTGAGCGGCGAAACGGTTGTATCCCAAGCGGCGCAATCCCAGCCATTTCGGCAATTTTATCCGCCCAAGGCCCGGCAGCGTTCACGATAATCGGCGC
>CAZYMT010000001.1:25953-57275 GCA_964649035.1 uncultured Rhodobacterales bacterium | reverse complement strand
CGATGTTCTCGACCTCGGCCAACGCTTCGCGAGTTTTTGGGTCTTTACCTGCCAGATACACCACCCCGCGCGGGGTCAGCACGTCAGCGGCAATATGTTCTGCCTCGCTGGCACGGGTAAGCGTGCGGATGACGTCATTGCCGTAAAACGGTTCAAACATCGCAGCGGAACGACCCGTGGCGTGATAGCCAAAACTGTCCTCAGCCTCTAACAAGATCACTTTGGCATGCGGGGCGATTTTTGCAGCCAGCGAGCCGCCAGCAATGCCGCCTCCAATGATGATAATATCTGCCTGTGTCATAGCGTCTCCAATGCGTCAGCAAAGACACGCGGATCAACATTGCCGCCCGTGGCCACAACAACAACCGTATCCCCTTCGATTTCGTCAGGCCGGAAAAGCGCCGCCGCCAACGCCACAGCGCCCCCCGGTTCCAACACAATTTTCAGGCGTTGATAAGCCAACCCAACGGCGCGCAAGGCCTCATCATCCGAAACAGCCAGACCCGGCCCGCAATGTTTTTGCAAGATCGGAAAGGTTATCTGCCCCGGTGTCGGTGTCACAATCGCATCGCAAATGGACCCGCCTTGGGTTGCATTAACCTCATGCTTGCCGGATATCAGCGAGCGTTTCGTGTCGTCAAACCCCTCAGGCTCGCAAGGGCGCACCCGCAAATTCGGTGCCGCATCCGCCAGCGCCAGCGAAATCCCGGAGGTCAATCCACCCCCGCCACAGCAAACCAGAACGTCCGCCGTGATATCCCCGACTTGCTCCGCGATTTCCAACCCGACCGTGCCTTGCCCTGCAATAACCAGCGGCTCGTCGTAAGGCTTCACCAGCGTTAACCCACGTTCCTTGGCCAGCTTCAGCCCTATATCTTCACGGTTTTCGGTCAGGCGATCATAGGTCACAACTTCTGCGCCCAAAGCCCGGGTATTGGCCACCTTAAGCGCTGGCGCATCTTCGGGCATGATAATGACCGACGCGACACCGTGCTGCGTGGCGGCATAGGCAATGCCCTGTGCGTGGTTGCCAGAAGAATACGCCAGAATACCGTTTTTACGTGCCTCGGCAGTCATGCCCGACAGTGCCGACCAAGCGCCGCGAAACTTGAAGCTGCCGGTATGTTGCAGGCATTCGGCCTTGATCAAAACCTTACGGCCAGCGATTTCATCCAGAAAGGGCGAGGTTAGGATCGGCGTTTTCCGAACCACGAGGGCCAGCCGTTCGGCGGCGGCGCGGATCATTTCAATATTGCTCATGTTTGTTCTTTCGCTATCTCTGGAATTTTCGTCAAATCTGTCAGAACCACATCGGGCTTGCTTGGTAAGCGATCCACCGGATCACCGGCGCGGTTCACCCATGCCGTCTTAAATCCATATGCGGCGGCGTGGGCCGCGTCCCATCCGTTTGAGGAAACAAACAGAACCTCGTCCGCTGTGCAGGCGAACCGTTTACCGACCAGATCGTAGACCGATGCGTGGGGTTTGAATACACCTACCTCCTCGACGCTCAGAACCGCATCCAGAAACTCGCCGATCGCAGCACTTTCCACAGCCCCCGCCAGCATATCGGGCGAGCCGTTCGACAATATCCCAACCTGCATGCCCGCTGTTTTCAGCGTCGCCAACATTTCAGGAACCTCGGAATACGCCGCCAATTCCCAATACAGCGCCAATAGGCGTTCACGCAGTTCAGGATCGTCCAACCCAGCCGCCTCCAACGCGTAATCGAGGCCGTCCTGCGTCACCGCCCAGAAATCCGTATGCGTATCCGAAACTGCCCGCAGCCACGTATATTCCAACTGCTTGCGTCGCCATTCCGATGCAATCAACGGCCATTTTTCAGCAAATGCCTCGCGCCCCTTTTCAGCCGCAGCCAGCCGCGCGGCGGCAGCAACATCAAACAAGGTTCCATAGGCGTCAAATATAACAGTTGTGATGGGCATGAGGGCACTCCTTCATGCGTAACCTGTCACAGCTTTGCACGAAGGGAAATCCCTAAAGATAGGCAAAGATAAACTGTATGCTGCCAAGCGCAAACGCCCCGAGCATCGCTAGATACGCCCCCGTCGCTTGCAATAGTTGACCAACGCTCAGACCATGACGTACACGGTATTTCGGCATATTCAACGCGCCCTTAATACCAATAACCGAAATCACGACGATAAAGACCGAGCGCGACAACATCCCAAATATGGCAAACAACACACAGGCGATAATCGTGGTGTAAAACGTCGTCTTCGGTAAGAAACCTTGTGTTAAAATTCGCATGATCTTTCCGCCATCAAGCGGCCAGATCGGTAGCAGATTAAAGAAATTTATGGTTGCGGTAATACGTCCCAGATTGCTGAAGAAATAGGCGATATCGGGGTTGATATAACGGAAATAAATCTCCAGCTGGAACGCCACCAGCATCAGCGCAAGGCAAATCCCCGGCCCCATAATGCTGATATAAAACTGATGCAGATCAGTTTTTGGCGCGGTTTTGGAAATCGCCACGCCGCCCATCAACGGGATCAAACGGAAGGTTGCATCTGGATGTCCCGACACCCGAAACGCCGCAACATGGCCAAATTCATGGACCACAATACAGACGATAATCGCAATCCCGCCGCTGATCCCCCAAAAATAAACGGCGGCCGCAATCGACAGCGCCGCCATAATCAAGGCATTTCCCGGTGGGCGCATATCAAGTTTGCGCACCTGCAACAGCCATCCATCCCGAAGGACGGCCCAAGTCAGGCCACAAATAAGGGCGGTGAAGATGATTTCTTTTGTCACAATAAGACCATGTAATTTTCGAAATTGAGGCGCAGCTTTCTCATATGTCGCGCCTACTCGTCAATGTTTAACTCAAATTACCCGATGCAGGCGGGCAATAGGCACATATTTTGTTGCCATCTGGATCGCGGAAATACCCGTACTCACCAGATCGCCCACGCGGCCCAGGCGCACCTTCATCCGTACCGCCATTATTCATCGCCGCCGCGTGCATACGTTCTACGATATCAGCAGTTTCAACTTTAAGCGCCACCATCACCCCGTTGCCAACGCTGGCAGACTGCCCATCAAACGGTTTCATGATCGACAATACTGCGCCCTTGCCAGTTCCCCAGACGATCAGGCTGTCATTGCTATAATCTCGCTTCGCCCCGATCACACCCAGTACCGCATCATAAAATTGGCCCGAGCGATCAATATCGCCCGAGCCAAGTGTTACATACCCAATCAAAGGTTTTCCGACTGCATCATGCCCATAATGTGATAGCCGCCATCAACATGCACGATCTCGCCCGTGGTGCAGGCACCCAGATCAGATGCTAGATAAACGGCAGTACCGCCAACGGCCTCAAGGGTTGCATTCGAACGCATCGGTGCGTTTTCCCCGATCGTGCGGAAAACCTTGCGCGCCCCACCAATTGCCGCACCGGCCAGCGTTTTCATTGGCCCCGGCGAGATCGCGTTAACCCGAATTCCCTGCGGCCCCAGATCATTTGCCAGATAGCGAACGGAGCTTTCCAGCGCCGCTTTGGCCACGCCCATCACGTTATAATTCGGCTGCACCCGCTGGCTGCCCATATACGTAAGCGTGATAATAGAACCGCCATCGGTCATCATTGGTACCGCACGGCGGGCCAAATCAACCAGTGAATAACACGAAATATCCAGTGAATTTAGGAAGTTCTTCTTTGATGTATTCAGATACATACCCGCCAATTCTTCCTTGTCGGAATAGGCGACCGCGTGGATCAGAAAATCCAAACCGCCCCATTCGTCCTGCAAGGTCTGGAATACCGCATCAAGCGACGCCTCGTCTTGTACATCCGCTGGCATTACCAGCTTCGACCCAACACTTTCGGCCAAAGGGGCCACACGTTTTCCGAAACCGTCACCTTGATAGGTAAACGCCAGTTCAGCGCCTTGCTCAGCCAACGCTTTGGCAATGCCCCACGCGATGGATCGTTCATTGGCGACGCCAAAAACAACGCCGCGTTTACCCTTCATCAAATCAGTCATTATATTTGCTCATAGCTAGGGTTGCATTGGTGCCGCCAAATCCAAAACTGTTGGAAATAATGGTGTCGTGGCCAACATTATCCATACGTTCCGTAGCAATTTCCCCCGGGTTAAGACGTTCATCCAATTGTGTAATATTGGCCGAAGCCGCGATGTAATCATCTTGCAGCATCAACAGGCAATAAATCGCCTCCTGAACGCCAGTCGCACCTAATGAGTGACCTGTAAGCGATTTTGTCGCCGAAATTGGTGGCGTATTCCCGACACCAAAAATATTCCGTGCCGCTTCAACTTCCAACACATCCCCAACCGGAGTCGAGGTGCCGTGGGCGTTGATATACGTAACCTTACGCTCGCCGATCGTGGACATGGCCAAACGCATCGCGCGCTCGCCGCCCTCGCCTGACGGGGCAACCATATCATGACCGTCAGATGTGGCACCGTAACCGGTAACTTCGCCGTAAATTTTCGCACCGCGCGCTTTGGCATGTTCCAGTTCTTCCAGAACCAGAACCCCGCCACCGCCAGCAATCACAAACCCGTCGCGCGTTGCATCATAAGCCCGCGCAGCCGTTTCCGGCGTGTCATTATATTTTGAACTCATCGCGCCCATCGCGTCGAACAGACAGGACAAAGTCCAGTCCACTTCCTCCCCGCCACCAGCAAATACGATATCTTGTTTGCCGAACTGAATTTGCTCGACGCCATTGCCGATACAGTGCGCCGAAGTTGAACAAGCCGAGGTGATTGAGTAATTCACGCCCTTGATCTTGAATGGCGTTGCCAGACAAGCCGAGGTAGTCGAGGACATGCCCTTAGTAACCATAAATGGCCCCATACGTTTAGGCGCACCTTTTTCAAGAACGATCTGATGCGCCCTGAAAAGGCTTTTGGTCGATGGGCCACCGGACCCCATAACCAAACCCGTGCGCTCATTGGAAATGTCGCTTTGCTCCAAACCGCTATCGGCAATCGCTTGTTCCATTGCCAGGAAAGTATACGCAGCACCTTCGGCCATGAAACGCATGTTGCGCTTGTCGATATGTTCAGTCACATCAATATCAGGGCGACCGTGAATTTGGCTGCGGAAACCGTGCTCCGCATATTCCGGCGCAAATGTGATGCCGGATTTCCCAGCTTTAAGCGAGGCATTCACATCCTCGACGTTAAGACCAATAGACGAAATGATACCGATTCCGGTGACGACAACTCGACGCATAGTATTTCCTTTCGGGGGAATTATTCGGTAAACAATCCGACTTTCATGTCGGTAACTGTATATGCCAGCTCACCGTCAGCTTTGACGATACCGTTGGCCACACCAATTTTCAGGCGCCGGTCGATAACACGGGTGAAGTCGACGTGATAGGTCAGCAGTTTGGTTTCAGGCGTAACCATTGCGGTCAGTTTAACTTCGCCAACACCAAGTGCGCGACCTTTGCCTTGCATGCCGCGCCAGCCCAGATTGAAACCTGTAAGTTGCCACAAACCATCCAGACCCAGACATCCAGGCATCACCGGATCATTCGGAAAATGGCATTTGAAAAACCACAAATCAGGGTGAATGTCGAATTCTGCGACAACATGTCCCTTACCAAACTCCCCGCCATCTTCAGAAATTTCGGTGATCCGGTCCATCATCAACATGGGTGGGGCGGGCAGCAACGGGTTGCCCTCGCCAAACATTTCGCCGCGCCCGCAGGCCAATAAACCTTCGTAATCTATGCTAGTTGGTCGCTCGGTCATGTTTGGGGGTGCTCCTCTGATCGGTATCTAAGTTAGGCTATATTTAGACGCTGATGCCTCTTGGTGCAATAGAAACAGCAAAGGTCTAGCCATCAAACATAGAAATGTTCTATATTGGGTTAAACGACAGGATAGTAGCCGATGAATATAGCAACGATGAACCCATCTGAACGCGCCGCCAATTGGCTAGGCAGATCAGACCTGCGCCCGACACGCCAACGCCTGACATTGGCGGAACTTCTGGTCGGGGATGGTCAGGATCGCCATATCACTGCGGAAAACCTGTTTGAAGCCGCTAAAAACAGCGGTGCAGCAGTTTCACTGGCCACTGTTTACAACACGCTTAAAGCATTCTGCGAAGCCAACCTGATGCAAGAAGTTACCGTTGATGGACACGGTTCGTATTTCGATACGCGCCTTGACGATCACCCGCATTATTATTGGGAAGATGATGGAACGTTAACGGATGCACCTGCGGATGCCGTACAATTTGCCGAAATGCCGAAAGCGCCCGAGGGCATGGTGATTTCGAAAATTGACGTCGTCATTCGGGTTCGGAAAAAATAATCTAGACGCGCAACTTTCGATGCAAACCTCTATTCGCTATCGCCACTAGATTTCTTATCTTTGATAAATTTGACAACAACCACAAATGCCAAGCCGCCGCAAATACCTTGGATCGCTATTTGGGCAATTCCGGCAAATCCCGCCGCGCCTGCCGCAGAATAAAGCACACCCGCAAATAGACCCGCAGTTGCCCCGAGGCCCGTATTCAGCTTCCGGCCTAGGCTAAATCTACGTTCACCGATCAAATCGGTTAGATTTCCACCAGCGGCGCCAGCGATTAGGCCAACAACTATTCCCAACATATTTCTTTCCCTCAATAGAAAAGGGCGCACGGATTTTCACCGAACGCCCCGGAACTTTATACGACTTATTCGTCGCCTTTATTGCCCATCATATTCTTGACGAAACCAACAAGTACCATCAATACGCCGCCGCCAATGCCGCCGCCAGCAACTTGCGACAAGATTGCACCGATATCCATACCACCAGCAGCATCAGCCATCGCAGGTGCCGCGCCACCAAGCATGCCCATCAGACCACCGCCGGCCAAACCGCCAACTGCGCCAGCCGCCGAATTCATCATTGTGCCCATATTGAAGTTTTTAAGCGCCTTGCCAGCAACATTGCCGCCAACTGCACCCATAACTAGCTGAATTATCAGATTCACAATCATGTCATATCCCTCTTTTTTTCGTTTTCACGACACCATTCACGTTCGTGTCATCGCGAAGCATGGCGTGACAATATGGCCAAAACAAGAAATTCTTTCGGAATTGAACAAAACTGTAACAAAAAAGACTCACCTGTTGGGTGAGCCTTTTCCATTATCTTATTGACTATTACCCGCGATGCATGCGGTTTTTGATCAAATCGTCAACCACCGACGGATCCGCCAAAGTTGATGTATCCCCAAGCGCACCATAGTCGTTTTCGGCGATTTTACGCAGAATCCGGCGCATAATCTTGCCTGAACGGGTTTTCGGCAGGCCAGGTGCCCACTGGATCAAGTCCGGTTTGGCAATCGGACCAATTTCTTTACGAACCCAAAGCTCCAATTCTTTGCGCAGCTCGTCAGAAGGCTCCTCGCCAGCCATCAAAGTCACATAGGCATAGATGCCCTGCCCCTTGATATCATGCGGATACCCCACAACCGCGCTTTCGGAAACTTTCGGATGTGAAACCAGTGCTGATTCGACCTCGGCGGTGCCCATGCGGTGACCCGAAACGTTCAACACATCGTCCACACGCCCCGTAATCCAGTAATACCCATCCGCGTCACGACGACATCCGTCACCCGCAAAATAGTAGCCTTTGTAATCCGCGAAATACGCCGAGATAAAACGGTCATGATCGCCAAACACCGTCCGCATTTGCGCAGGCCAACTGTCTTTGAAACAAAGCACGCCGTCAGCTTCCATAGTCGTAATTTCAACCCCAGTTTGCGGGTCCAAAATCACCGGCTGCACCCCAAAGAACGGACGTGTCGCCGAGCCCGGCTTAGTCGCCGTAGCACCCGGAAGCGGTGTCAGCAAAATGCCACCCGTTTCAGTTTGCCACCATGTATCAACGATAGGACAAGTGCCCCCGCCAACCACACGATTATACCATTCCCAAGCCTCGGGATTGATCGGTTCACCTACTGAACCCAACACCCGCAAACTGGACAAATCACATTTTTCAACGAACGCATCGCCTTGGCCCATCAATGCACGCAAAGCAGTTGGAGCCGTATAGAACTGCGTAACTTTATGCTTCTCGCAAACCTGCCAGAAACGCGAGGCATCCGGATAAGTTGGCACCCCTTCAAACATCAATGTTGTCGCACCGTTCGCCAGCGGACCATAGACGATATAGCTGTGGCCAGTGACCCAACCAACATCTGCCGTACACCAGTAAATATCGCCGTCCTGATAATCGAAAACATATTTATGCGTCATCGAGGCGTATAAAAGATACCCCCCTGTCGTGTGCACAACACCCTTTGGCTTGCCGGTTGAACCGGACGTATAAAGAATGAATAACGGATCTTCGGCGTTCATGGGTTCCGGCGCACAATCGGTTGACGCATCCGCCACCATCGCACGGTAGGAATGATCGCGACCTGCCTTCAGGCCAACATCCGCGCCTGTACGTTCCACGACCAAAACCGGCACATCACCGGAAATTTCCAACGCCTTATCAACATTGGTTTTCAACGGTGTGTTGCGCCCCCCACGTGGGGCCTCGTCTGCGGTTACCACCAGTTTCGCGCTACTATCGGCGATGCGGGTGCCCAATGCCTCGGGCGAGAAACCCGCGAACACAATACAGTGCACCGCACCGATGCGCGTACAAGCCAGCATCGCATAAGCAGCTTCGGGGATCATTGGCATATACAGGACCACACGATCCCCTTTGCCAACACCCAATTTCTTATACACATTGGCCAAACGACAGACATGCTCGTGCAACTCGTTATAGGTAACGCGCGCATCCGTTTCAGGGTCATCGCTTTCCCAGATGATCGCAACCTGATCACCGCGCTCAGCCAGATGGCGATCGATACAGTTGGCGGAAACGTTCAGAACCCCGTCCTCGAACCACTTAATCGACACATTTGGATACTCAAACGTGGTATTTTTAACTTTAGTATACGGCTCGATCCAATCTAGACGCTTTCCTTGTTCGCCCCAAAAAGCCTTGGGATCGTTGATCGATGCCGCATACATCTCCTTATATTGCTCGTCGTTCATCAACGCATTTGCAACAAATTCTTTGGATGGTGGATAGATGTGATCTTCCATTACCCTCTCCCTAAATTATGTCCCCCACTGGGGATTAGATAGCCAGATACTCTTCGCGGAGCGCTTCATTGTCCAGAACCTCTTGTGCGGTTCCGTCAAAAACGACCAGACCAGTATCCAGAATAACTGCACGATCCGCCAGTTTCAGCGCCGCAACGGCGTTCTGTTCCACGATAATTGTGGTGATGCCCAGTTCTTTGATCTGCAACAGAGTCTTCTCGATCTCCTGAACAATAACCGGAGCCAGCCCCTCATAGGGTTCATCAAGCAGCAACAATTTAATGTCGCGCGCCAAGGCCCGACCAATTGCTAGCATCTGTTGTTCACCACCCGAAAGCGTGGTGCCTTCTTGCTTACGACGCTCGCCAAGAACCGGAAACAATTCATAAATGCGTTCAATCGTCCAGCCATGTGGTGGGGCAATTTGCGCCAGTTGCAGGTTTTCCTCAACCGTCAAACCTTGAATGATCCGGCGATCTTCGGGCACTAATGCCACACCAGCTTGCGCTGCTTCATGCGATTTCATTTCGTGCAAGGGCTTGTGATCCAGCCATATTTCACCATGCGTGATATGAGGTTCAGCAAGTCGCGCGATGGAACGCAAAGTCGAGGTTTTACCCGCCCCGTTCCGCCCCAAAAGCGCCAAAATCTCGCCCTCGTGGATGTTAAACGAAACGCCCTGCACGATGTAGCTTTCGCCGTAATAGGAGTGAATATCCCAAAGCGAAAAATAGGCGGGTTGGTTTGTCTTGTCGTTCATACCTCTGCCTCCCCAAGATAGGCTTCGCGGACTTTTGGATGGCCCTTGATGTTGTCTGGAATGTCTTCGGCAATGATAGCGCCCTGCGCCAGCACCGAGATTTTTTCGGCCAAGCTGAACACAACATGCATGTCATGCTCAATAATCACCATGGTAATACCGCGCTCGGCACTGATCTGTTTCAACAGATCAATCGTGTTATTGGTATCCGCCCGGGCCATGCCCGCCGTTGGCTCATCTAGCAACAACAGTTTCGGATCTTGCGCCAAACACATCGCCATCTCTAAGCGACGTTTATCGCCCCGTGACATTGCCGAGGCATGCATATCCCGTTTGTCGATCAGATTGACGTCGGTCAGCATTTTTTCAGCCTGTTCGCGAATGTCGGTTTCTTGCAATACGCGTCGCAACGCGTTCAGTTTGAAACCACCGTCACGATGCGCGAAACACGGGATCATAACGTTTTCGAAAACCGTCAGGTCCGCAAAAATCTCGGGCGTTTGAAACACCCGACTGATGCCAAGCTGGTTGATCTCATGCGGCTTTTTACCCAGCACAGGTTTACCCTGAAACATCACCGATCCCGTATCCGGTTTCAGCTTGCCGATCAGGCAGTTCAGAAAGGTCGATTTACCCGCGCCGTTTGGCCCGATAATCGCGTGAACCGTGCCCTCTGTGACACTCAAGTTCACGTCATTCAACGCCTGCAAACCGCCGAAGCGCTTATTGACGTTTTGGACTTCTAGAATTCCCATCTAACTCGTTCCTTATTCGGCTTCGTTCGTGTCGGCCTTAGCCCCACGAGACGTTAGCTTTTTAACCCATTTCCCAATGCGCGTTCCCCCTTCGACCAGTCCACCCGGCAAGAAGATAACAACCAGCATAAACACAGATCCCAGCGTCAGGCTCCAACCTTTGCCAAAGAACGGGTGCGTGATCCAGACCATTAGTGTTTCCAGGAAACCAGGTAGGAAATCGAACCAGTCATGCAGTACATTGTCATTGATTCTTGAGAAGATCGCCTCAAAGTACTTGATGAAACCTGCACCCAAAACTGGGCCAAGCAACGTCCCCGTACCGCCAACGATAACCATCAGAACAAGCGTACCGGATTCCGTCCACTGCATCCGTTCAGCACCCGCAAGCGGATCCATACAAGCCAGCAAAGCACCCGCAAGACCGGCATACATACCAGAAATCACAAAAGCCGCCAATGTATATGGACGCGTGTTGATGCCCGTATAGTTAAGACGTGTCTGGTTGGTTTTAATCGCCCGCAGCATCAAACCGAATGGCGAGCGGAAAATCCGTAAAGACAGATAGAACATCGCGATCAGGATCACCGCACAAACGTAGAATCCCACGTTAAACTGTAAATCCATCCCCAGAAAGGTCGTGCGCCACGTGTCGTTCATCTCCAACCCGAACAAGTTGGTGGATGGCAACGACCCCGAGGTGTTAACCGGATCAAGAACCCGCGGATCGGAAAGGCGCAACTGCAACCCAGTTTCCCCGTTGGTCAGCGGCGTTAGCACCGAATAAGCGATATTGAACGACATCTGCGCAAAAGCCAGCGTCAGGATCGAGAAATAAATCCCCGAACGCCGCAACGTAATGAACCCGATAAACAGCGCGAAAATGCCCGACATAATCACCGCCAGCGCAATGCCGGGAATGATGTTGACCGTCAGCAGCTTGAACATCCAAACCGTGGAATACGACCCCACCCCCAGAAACGCCGCGTGCCCAAAGGACAGATAGCCGGTCAGACCAAACAGAATGTTAAATCCGACCGCAAAAATCCCGAAGATCGCAAAACGTTGCAGTAGATCCGGATAGCCCGCCCCGAACGGCGCCAAAATAATTGGCCCCGCCAGAACCATGACAATGAAAAACGCCATCAGCACTTTGTCACTTTTGAAATTGATTCCAAACATCCGTCTATTCCTCCATCACGCCAACGCGACCCATCAGGCCCCGCGGACGGACTAACAACACAATCATCGCAACCAGATAAATGATGATCTGGTCAATGCCTGGAATGATCGATTTAACTTGGTTCATAGAGGCAAAACTCTCAAGAATACCCAACAAAAATCCGGCCAGAATGGCACCGGGCAGACTGCCCATGCCGCCAACCACAACGACCACGAAACACAGCACAAGGAAATCCATCCCCATATGGTAATTCGGTGGCAGAATAGGCGTATACATCGCCCCCGCCATACCGGTTACCGCCGCAGCCGCACCAAACATCATGGTAAACCGCTTGTCGATATCAATGCCCAGCAAGCCCACTGTCTCGCGATCGGCCATGCCTGCACGCACAACCATCCCGAAGGTGGTGAATTTCAGGAAGCTGAAAACACCGCCAATGATAGTCACGGCAAAGAAGAAATAGATCAGACGCCATACCGGATAGATTACCGCATTTGGCTCAAAACCAATCCACACACCAATATCCATCGCGCCACTAACAATGTCAGGGGCGGGTTGCGGAATTGGGTTCGCCCCAAAGAATGCCTTGATAATTTCTTGCAATACGATCGCGAGTCCAAATGTCACAAGTATCTGGTCAGCGTGCGGGCGATTGTAGAAATGTTTGATCAGGCCCCGTTCCATAGCGAAACCCAAAAGCATCATCACCGGAACGGCAAAAAAGATAGAGAGCGGTACGGAATAGTCGATCAACGAGGTGCCAAAATCTCCAAACCAAATCTCTAGATAAGGTGTTTTCACCTCTAGCGGTTGGCCAAGGAAATTCAGGCGTTCAGGGTCCAGCGTCACTTTGACCGCCCCCAGAATACGCTGCATGATCACAGCGCAGAACGCGCCGAGCATGAACAAAGCACCATGCGCGAAATTCACAACGCCCAAAGTACCAAAAATTAGTGTCAGACCTAGGGCGATCAGCGCATATGCACTGCCCTTATCTAGACCGTTTAGAATTTGCAGAAGGATGGCGTCCATCGACTTCGCCTCATGATTTAATGATTGTTAACGGCCGCTATGCAGCAAGCAAATAGCGGAATTCCGGCCGCCCCCAATCGGGTGCGGCCGGCCCTTTTCCAGCAGAAAAGCTTAGCCTGCGTTACATGCACCTAATGCGCCACCGGCAAACATTGGATGTTCCACTTCATACTCAACCTGAGCACGCGGTGTAACTTGGACAACTTCCAGAAGGTCGAACTCGGAAGTCGGGTTTTCTTTACCGCGCACAACCAGAACGTCTTTGAAGCACTGGTGATCTTCGGCACGGTATTCAGTTTCACCGTTACCAAGACCATCAAATTTGAAGCCTTCAAGAGCTTCAGCAATGCCACATGGGTTGAATGTGCCAGCACGTTCAGCAGCATCCGCATAAAGCAGAGTCTGACAATAAACAGTGTGAGCAGCCTGGCTTGGCGGGAAGCCGTATTTCGCGCCAAAGGACTGAACGAAGGCTTGCGAACCAGCGTCGGTCAGGGACCAGTGCCAGTTTGTCGAACCAAAGATGCCTTTAACGTTTTCGCCAGCACCACGTGCCATCAAGCGGGAATATAGCGGAACAACGATCTCGAAGTTTTTGCCATTAACCTGCTTGTCACGAAGACCGAACTGCACCGCAGCCGTCAAGGAGTTAACCATGTTACCGCCGTAGTGGTTCAGAACCAGAATGTCGGCACCAGAGTTAAGAACAGGTGCAACATACGAGCTGAAATCTTGCGTCGCAAGCGGTGTCAGAACGTTGTTTGCAGTTTCCCAACCAATATTTTCAGTCGCAGCTTGGATGGATTCTTGCTGAGTCCAGCCCCAAGTATAATCAGCTGTTAGGTGGTAAGCTGTACGGTCCGGACCATACATTTCCAACAACACAGGTGCCAAAGCAGCAGCAGACATGTACCCGTTGAAGAAGTGACGGAAACCGTTAGCTTTTTTGTCTTTACCAGTTGTGTCGTTCGAGTGTGTCAAACCAGCCATAAAGATCACGCCAGCTTCTTGGCATAGACCCTGAACAGCAATCGCAACACCAGAGGAAGACCCACCAGTGATCATGATCGCACCATCTTTTTCGATCATGGATTTAGCCGATGCACGCGCCGCGTCAGACTTAGTCTGCGTGTCGCCTGTTACATATTCGACTTTCTTGCCAAGGATACCGTTACCTTGAAGTTCTTTGGACGAGA
This sequence comes from uncultured Rhodobacterales bacterium, assembly GCA_964649035.1. Classification (GTDB taxonomy): domain Bacteria; phylum Pseudomonadota; class Alphaproteobacteria; order Rhodobacterales; family Rhodobacteraceae; genus NORP23. Next base: position 43,236 of record CAZYMT010000001.1, on the reverse strand, counting down.
ACGTGTTCATCATCCCGCCATCGCCGCCACCATTAAGGTGCTCAACAGCCAATTCGTACGCGCGCAACTCGTCCGCACCCTCGTCAGCATAAGCGCCAGATTGCGGAACGTTGAAGCCCAAAGTAACGGAACCACCAGTTGGCTCGTTCATATAGGCCGCTGCGGAAGACGCAGTGAAGATCGTAGGGATCGCTAGGCCTGTGCCGATAACAGCACTGGACTTAAGCAAACCGCGACGATTTGTTTTGAATTCGGACATGAATTTCCTCCCATTCGTGTTATTTATATCTGCCAAGAAGGGCAGGTGGGCTTTTTGCCCATGAGCATTAGGCGGTGAATTTGTAAAAAAATCAATAAATCTTTGCATTTGTTGGATTTATTTGTAAAATGATGTAATTATTGATCGCGCGGTTTGTAAATTATTTTACAAACAAGTTGTTCAAGACACTGTAAACATTAGGATTCCGAAAATGCCTCAGTCACTCACCGGCACTCGCATCCGCGAAATACGCACCCGTTTGGCCATTTCCCAAATCGCGCTGGCGGAGCAGGCGGGGATTTCCCCTTCCTATCTCAACCTCATTGAGCATAACAAACGCAGAATCGCTGGTCGCGTCCTGATCGCCCTTGCCCGCGAATTGGGCGTCTCGCCCGCTGACCTATCCGAAGACGCTGACGCCCAGCTAATCGCCACCTTGACCGAGGCCGCCCCCACCCCCGAAACCTCCGTTTCCGAATTCGTCGGTCGTTTCCCCGACTGGTCTGAATTGCTGGCCCGAACCTACCGCCGTTCCCGCGACCAATCCGCCTTGATCGAAACCCTGTCCGATCGCCTGACCCACGACCCGTTCTTGTCCGAAAGCCTGCACCAGATGTTATCGAACATCACCGCCATCCGCTCCACCGCCAGTATTCTGGTTTCCATCGACGACATCGAACCCGCTCAGCAATCCCGTTTCCAAACCGCCATCCATCAAGAATCCCGAACCCTATCAACTGCCGCCCAATCCCTTGTCGAATATTTCGACCGCTCCGCCAGCGAGGGCATCCAGTCCGCCACCCCCGAGGAAGAGCTAGACCAATTCCTAGCCAAAAACCCCAACTTCCCCAGCTTGGACACGACAGATGCAACCGATGCCGACATCGCCCCCCTATTAACCCTACAATCCGCCGCCAAACCCGCCGCGCGGCGTGCGCTTGAAACCTATGTCCGCGACGCCAAAACCTTGCCGCTTGCCGAATTCACCAACGCCGCCAAAGCCCACGCTTATAACCCAGCGACCCTAGCCACCACATTTAACACCGACATCCACACCATATTCCGCCGCCTGACCACCCTAACGGATGCCCCGAAATTCGGCCTATTCACCGTCAACGCCGCCGGCCACCCGCTGGCCCGCCACCCTTTGCCAAACTTCCCGCTCCCCCGCCATTCCAGCACCTGCCCCGAATGGCCCATATACCAAGCCTTCACGCACCCTACCCAACCGCGCCAAGACCTGATCGAGCCCGCCACCGGCAACCAATTCGTGACCCTCACAATCGCCCAATCCACAACTCCTGCAGGTTTCGCAGTCCCAACCTACCATTCCTCCATGCTATTCCTGCCCCGTATCGAGGCCGAAAAACACATGCCATGGCTGCCCGAAATGCAGCCCCGCGAGGTAGGCACAAATTGTCGAATTACCCCTTGTAGGGTTTGTGCTGCGTCCTAATCATTGCTAAAAGGCCAAAACGCTAAATGGATGATATGATGAAATTCGAACTCAAAGATGACCTGTTCTGGGAAGCCAAAACCCAACTACCAAGCTGGAAAGGTTTTCAAAACCGCCGCGGCGACAAGGAAACCGACGCCCCGTCCGACGGTTCCGTCACCATCCGCTTCGCCCCCGAAGGTCGCGACACTGTTCCCCTAAACGATGACGAACTAGCCTCCGTAAAATGGTTCATCGACCACGAGGCCAGCATTTCCGCCGCCTTCCTATCCACCCTGATGTCCCGATATCAAACCATGCAACGCGAAACCGGATACACCCGCGCCGAGATGAAGAAATGCATGCCACATGTGGATTCCGTCGAAGCTTTCAAAAAACTCATCGGCCTGCACACGGTAAACATCCACCCCCTAACCAAAAACCGCATACCTTATATCGGCTTTGAATTTGGCTGCGAATGGGACGAAGAACATGGGCTAGGCGCTATGATGCACGGCAACCAACTGGTCAAAATGGGCGGCGCAGACACCGCAATCCACCTGTGGATCGCCCAAAGGCATGCGGGCCACTAACCACCAACTTGACCACAATCAGGACGAAGAAGCACATACAAATGACCGCAGGAAATGCGCCCGCTGGCGATTAGAACGAATTATCGCATTAGTCCTTGTGGGGTTCGTAGACACGAGCGATGTTAAACGAAAGCGAGGAAAATCATGCAGCCCATCGGAGTTATTAAGTTTGTCGATCCAGTATCAATGGAACGCCTCAAAACAATGCACACTGGCTCCCTCCTGACCCGTCTTCAGAACCTTCGTTCGCTAGACATAGACTTTGAACATTCCGATTGGGATGAAAACGAACTGAAACACAACATGGCAACAGGGCAAATAGTATTCAAGGAAACAGAATTATGGAAAACTGCCTTTAGCGAAGTGAAGGAATTATTAGCTCAAAGAGAACATATTCCAAGAGGATCAAAAGAAAAGCGCCGTGAGGCTGCGAAGAACAAACATCGATAGAAACAACTCAATTTAGCAATTCCTTGCCCCAGCCCCCCCTTTTCCCCTATCCTCCCCGAAAATGACGGCAAAGCCGCGTAGGGGAGATAACCAGTGAGCCAGAAAATTCTGATCGTCGAGGATGAGCCGAACATCATCGAATCCCTCTCTTTCCTCATGGAACGGGCCGGATTAGAGGTCTCCCATGAACGCGACGGTGCCAACGCGCTGGCCAAAATTGAGGCCAACCAACCCGACCTTGTGATCCTTGATGTCATGCTGCCAAACCGTTCTGGCTTTGATATTCTGCGCGACATTCGAAAACTGCCGGCCCCGCCCAAAGTCCTAATGTTAACCGCCAAGGGCCAAGCCCGTGATCGCCAAGCGGCCGAAGAAATCGGCGTCGATTGCTTTATGACCAAACCTTTTGCCAACGCGGAAATCGTCCAAGCCGTCAAGGATATGCTGGCATGACCAAACAGCCCGATCTGGCCGAACGCGCCTTTCGCAGGCGTCGCCGACAAGACGCCGCGCTGGTTCTACCGTTGCTCGGGATCGTCCTGCTAATCACCCCAGTCTTCGGAATTTTCAGCAAAGACACGTTAATATTTGGCGCACCTCTGCCGTTCATATACGTCTTCGGTGTCTGGTTTTTCCTTATACTACTGGCGCGGCGCATGGCTGGATTGCTGGCCAAGGACGACTAAGTGTTAACCTTCAACATCCTGCTGCTCGCCAGCGTCCTATACATCGCCTTCCTGTTCGCGGTCGCCTTCTGGGCTGAACGACGCGCGCGGCGCGGACAACTCGGCTGGCTAAAATCCCCGCTGGTCTACACTTTATCCATATCCGTTTATTGCACAGCATGGACGTTTTACGGCGCGGTGGGGTCGGCCGCCCGCAACGGCCTCGAATTTGTCACCATCTATCTGGGCCCAACGCTGGTTTTCATCGGGTGGTGGTGGTTGCTGCGCAAACTTCTGCGCATCGGTCGCACCCAACGCATCACCTCCATCGCTGACTTAATATCATCACGCTACGGAAAATCCGCCGCCCTCGGCGTCGTCGTCACCCTGCTGGCCGTGATCGGATCGACCCCCTATATCGCGCTGCAATTGCAATCGATCACCACCAGCTTTTCGGTCTTCGCGACATCGGGTACCGGACTTGCCGACGAAAACATTTCCGCCTTCTGGATCGCCGCAGTCCTTGCGCTATTCACCATCCTTTTTGGTACCCGCAATGTTGACGCGAATGAGCGCCACCACGGCGTCGTCACCGCCATCGCGTTAGAAGCCGTCGTCAAACTCCTCGCCCTATTAGCCGTCGGAATATTTGTGGTTTGGGGCATCGCCGACGGTCCAGCAGGCATCTTTGAACGCATGCCCCCCGATATGCTAAAAACCGACCAGATATTCGGCTCGCGCTGGATTGCCCTCACGTTCCTGTCCGCAACCGCCATCATCACCCTGCCCCGCATGTTTCAGGTAACAATCGTGGAAAATTCCGACGAGAACCACCTATCCACCGCCAGCTGGGCCTTCCCCGCTTACCTATTTTTGATGAGCCTGTTCGTCTTACCCATCGCCATCGCCGGACAATCCATCCTGCCCGCCGGATCGAACCCCGACCTGTTTGTGCTGACTGTCCCGCTAGCCGAGGGCCAAAACGCCCTAGCCCTTTTTGCCTTCCTCGGCGGGTTTTCATCAGCCACCTCGATGGTCATCATCGCCACAATCGCTCTGTCAACAATGGTATCAAACCACATCGTCATGCCGCTTTGGTTACGCTCGGTTTCAACCCGCGAACCCACCAGCGGCGACGTACGTGGCGTGCTGTTATTGTCCCGCCGCCTTAGCATCGGCGGGCTGCTATTACTTGGCTATCTTTACTTCCGCCTGACAGGTGGTTCCAGCGCGCTGGCCTCCATCGGCTTGATCTCGTTTGCCGGTGTCGCCCAAGTTCTACCCAGCCTGATCGGCGGCATTTTCTGGCGCGGCGCTACCCGCACCGGTGCCTTGGCGGGCCTCGCCGTCGGCTTTGTCCTTTGGGCCTATACCTTGTTTCTACCAAGCTTCGAGGGCAGCTTTGTCATCAGCGCCAACACCTTAGAGTACGGATTATTCGGCCTATCATGGCTGCGCCCGCAAGAACTGTTCGGCCTGACCGGATATGACCCATTAGTGCATTCAATGCTCTGGTCGCTTGGCATGAACACCGCGCTATTTGTCGGCCTGTCACTCTTCACCACACCGCGCCAATTGGAACGCATCCAAGGCGCACAATTTGTCGACGTCTTCCGCCAAACCGACGGGCGACGCGGCGTCACCATACGCCGCTCCGCGACATCCGAGGATCTATTCACCCTCGCCCAACGTATTCTGGGATCAGCGCCCGCCCATCGCCTATTCACCAAAGCCGCAGGTGAACAAGGGTTGCAAGCAGGCCTGCCCGCCGCCACCGACGGGTTTATCGCCGAACTGGAACGTGAACTCAGCGGTAGTGTCGGGTCAGCCTCCGCCCACGCGATGGTGTCGCAAATCGCAGGCGGCGGCACCGTATCCGTCGAAGACCTGATGAACATCGCCGATGAAACCGCCCAGATCATGGAATATTCCCAACAGCTAGAGGTCCAGTCAAAGGAGCTGGCCGAAACCGCCAGCAAATTGCGCAAAGCCAACGCCCAGTTGACCGAACTAGGTGCCCAAAAAGACGCCTTCCTGTCGCAGATCAGCCACGAGCTACGCACACCAATGACCTCAATCAAATCCTTCGCGGAAATCCTGCAAGATACCGACGATATCGACACCGCTGACGCCCAGCGCTTTGTCGATATCATCAGCAGCGAAAGCGATCGCCTGACGCGGCTCCTCGATGAAATCCTCGACCTTAGTTTTCTGGAAAGCGGGCGCGTCAACTGGCACCTTGAACCCGTTTCCCTAAACGCCGTGATCGACCGCGCCTTGGCGGCAACCGAGGGCATGCGCACCGCCGAAAGTGTCAAAGTCATCCGCGTAAATGGCGACAAAGACATCATGGTCCTCGCCGATTTCGACCGCCTCGCGCAGGTGTTCATTAACCTCATTTCCAACGCGGTGAAATACGGCCGCGCGGAAAACCCCGAAATCCGCATCAACGCCAAAGCCATCGGCAAAGTCGCGATGATCGGCATCCAGGATAACGGTCCTGGCATCAAACCCGCCGATCACGCACGCGTATTTGAGAAATTCTCACGCCTCTCCGAAATCACACTGGCAGGCAGCGCCGGCCTTGGCCTGCCCATCAGTCGCGAGATTATGCGTAACCTAAAGGGCGACCTGACGGTCGAAGCCAATGCCCCCGGCGCAGTATTCCGCGTCACAATCCCCTTGGCCTAACGCTGTTCACGCAGGATTTTGCGAACGTATTTATTCGCCGAACGGCAATGGCTTGGCCCAGCGGATTCCGCCCAACGCCCCAGCGTCCAGTTATTCATCCACGGATATAGGTTTTTTGTATATAACGCCTCATTATCCAGTGATGTCAGCAATTCAGTCAACGCGTCATGGGCGGCTATAAACTCCGCCAAAACCGTATCCCAAGGCACAGGTTGCGACGCTTCGCGCAGCTTTGCATTATAGGCCTTTAGCTGGTTCCACTTATACCCGTCCGCCGGAACCTGCACATCTTTTCCAGCCACGCCACCCTGATACCAGCCAAGATACAGCCCAACCCAATGGGTCCGATGCGCAATCACATCTTTGATGGTTTCGGGATCTTCTTTCGACGGAATTACCGCCATTTCCGCATCAACCGCGGATAAGGTTTTCATCAATTTATCATATTCTTTCTGGTATACAGACAGTAATTCATCGCGGTTTTTTGCAGCGGGCATAATGGCCTCCTTATAATTTCACCCTATGATGAGCCAAATCCAAACCCGCGCTATGACCCAAATCAACTGTTCACGCGCAATCGAGAACATGTGACCCGCTGAAACACAATTCCGTACTATATTATAGGGGAAACGATTCACCAGTAAGGAAACATCATGTTAAACCGTCGTCACTTCATGGCCAGTACCGCCGCACTCGCCGCCTTTGGTCTAAGCACCAGCCGCATGACCGCTCAAGAAGCATTCGAGGTCACCAAGACACAGCAAGAATGGCGTGCAATCCTGACACCGGCGCAATTTGGCGTCCTTCGCGAAGAAGACACAGAGCGCCCCTTCACCAGCCCCCTATTAGAAGAAAAACGCGCCGGAACCTTCCACTGCGCAGGCTGCGACCTACCTGTTTTCGAAGCCGCAACAAAATTCAAAAGCGGCACTGGCTGGCCAAGTTTCTGGGATGCTATCCCGGGCAACGTCAATTTCAAAGAAGACAACACATTCTTCACACGCCGCACCGAGGAACACTGCCGTCGCTGCGGTGGTCATTTCGGCCATGTCTTCAATGACGGCCCGGCCCCAACCGGAAAACGCCACTGCCTGAACGGCCTAGCACTGACGTTCAAACCAGCCGCCGCATAAAAAATCCTCTTCGGAGGAGACGCCTATCCCTCAAGAATCTTGGCGTCCCTCTCCCTTCGGGGGGAGGTCTAGGAGGGGATGTTTTTCCAAACTCGCAAAATTTCTCGCCCGACCATCAGGTCCAAATGCGCACCCCCAGCGTTTTTGAACAGGGTTATGTCGTCGGCACTTCGCCGTTCAGGATTTTCATATAAATCCGCTAAAATATCACTAGCGGCAATTGCACCGCTCGCCAGCGGTATCGCGATTTCCCCGACATGGGCAGCGCTCGTACGACTGTCCACAAACAGCTTGGACCGCTGCATAGCCAGATCATCCGCCTCGCGCATATCCGCCTTAAACGCCCCGATCAGGTCCAGATGTTGCCCTGTTTGCAACCACTCCCCCTTGATCAAAGGCGTGTTGGCCATGGTCGCACAACTGATAATGTCAGCGCCGCGCACTGCACGTTCCAAATCCTCGACGACCGGTCCCAAAGCCGCGGCTTTGGCAGGATCGCGGCCCCAGATAGAAATCTCGCAATCGGGTAAAAACGCACGATACGCCGCCACCAAATTCGCGGCCACCCGTCCGGTTCCAACGATCAACACCCGCCGCGCGTCAGGGCGCGCCAGCAGCCGAACCCCCAGCAAACTATCTGCAATCGTTTTCCATTTCGTGACCAGATCAAAGTCGAGGATCGCCTCGACCTCGCCCGTCTCATCCGCAAACAGAACCATCGCGCCTTGAACGGAGGGCAACCCGCGCGCCGGATTTTCCGGCAGCACAGTAAATGTCTTTACCGCCGCCCCGAACCCGTCAATCCACGCCGCGCGCGCCATCAACGTGTCGTCGCCGCGTCGCAAAAATTGATCCGAAATTTTGGCAGGATTTTGTCGATGCCCCGCATGCAGCGCATCGACCATTTTGGGCCAAGTCAGCAGATGTTCAACATCCTCGGCCCGAATATAAGGAACCGCGCTCAAAGAACCGCCGCGATAGCCTTTGCCAGTTTATCCAGCCCATCCTCTGGCAACCCAGCCACATTAAACCGACTGTCGCCAACCATGTAGATTCCATAATCCTCACGCAATTTTTCCACCTGTTCCAGTGTCAAACCAAGACGCGAAAACATGCCGCGATGATGTTCGACAAAATCAAATCGATCCGAATTGGTTTCACGCCGCAGCGCCTTGGCCAGGTTTTTACGTAATGACAGCATGGAGAGCCGCATTTCTTCCAACTCCTCCAACCATTCGGTCCGCAGTTCCGGATCGCCCAGAATGATCGCCGCAACGGTCGCGCCGTGATCTGGTGGAAAGCTGAAATTGACACGGTTCAACGCCGCCAGCGCCCCTTTTGTCAAAGCAAGCGTATCATCACTACACAGCGCCAGCGCCACGCCAACACGATCACGATACAGGCCGAAATTCTTCGAACAAGACGCCGCGATCAGCATTTCCGGAACCCGTCCAGCCATATGGCGAACGCCAGCCGCATCTGCATCCAGACCGTCGCCAAAGCCCTGATAGGCAATGTCGATCATCGGCGTCACACCTTTGGCCAATACCAAATCTGTAACCTTAACCCATTGATCATCCGTAATATTCGCGCCCGTTGGATTGTGGCAGCAGCCATGCAGCAACACGACATCACCTTCGGCGACGCCGTTCAAATCAGCCAACATACCGTCGAAATCAACGCTACAAGTTTCTTCATCAAAATACCGGTATTTGCCGATTTTCATACCCAGATGCTTTAGAATGGCCTCATGGTTCGGCCAGCTCGGGTTGGAAATCCACACCGTCGCGTCGCTATTCGCCATCTGGATCAGCTCAAATATCTGCCGGATCGCACCCGTACCACCAGGCGTCTGCGCGCCAGTTACACGCCCCGCGTCAACTGCGTCGCCCAGCACCAAATCCCGCATCGCCCCAACAAAATCAAGATTCCCCAGCAGCCCGACATAAGACTTGCTTTCCTGCGTTTCCAACAACCGCGCCTCAGCCTTTTTGACCGCTCGCATTACCGGAGTTTTACCCGTCTTATCCTTGTAAACACCAACGCCCAGATCCAGCTTTTCGTCGCGAGGATCGGCGGCATACATGCCAATAAGTTTGATGATTTTATCTTCGGGTTGTGGCTTTAGTCTATCGAACATGGCTCAGGTCCTTTGTTGCGGCCCTTAAATTTCGGGCACATCCATATCACGCGATAACACCCTCGTCTTACGCTCCTGATTGTAAGGCGTAAATCCCGATTTTTGGTAAATCTGCAAGGCACGCGGATGATCGAGCGTACAAGTCTGCACTGTCATCCGTTCCGTATCCGAATGATCCCAGCCGGTGTGGATCGCGGTATGCAGCAAATATTTCCCGAAACCGTGACCAATCGCCTCCGGCACCAGCCCAAAATAGGCCAGATCACAACGCCCTGCCTCACGCCGGTCCAGCATGAAAAAACCAGCGGGCCAACCCGTGCGGATCAACGTAAACAGTTCCATCCGGTCATCTTGCACATATTCACGCAAAACCTCCTTCGGTTCGGCGTGCATATCGGTCCATTCATGATCCCGCCCAACGGCATCATACAGGTTTAGGAAATACCAAACCGGCGGCGTTTCCGCATGGATCAATGCCATTGGTTTACCCGTCGGCAATGGTGGGCGCGGATAACTGGGCCGCGCGTCCATCTCCAAATACGTGATCAGATATTCCGCTGTTTCACCCTTTTTCATCCCGTAGAAACCTCCGTATCCATACGGCCTCCCCACTCGGTCCAACTGCCGTCGTAAATCGCGTTACCCGTATGCCCCAACTCAGCCAGCGCCAGCGTCAAAACCGCCGCCGTCACCCCCGACCCACAGGTCGTAATCGTCGGCGCATTAATATCCACGCCAGCCGTATCAAATATCACCCGCAAAGCTGCGACATCTTTCATTTGGCCACCCTCGACAAGGTCACCAAAAAACACGTTCTTTGACCCCGGAATACGCCCGCGCCGCAATTCCGCGCGCGGCTCAGCCACCTCGCCCCGAAACCGCTGCCCAGACCTTGCATCGACAATCTGCACATCGCCGCGCGCGCCGTCCACAGCCGCTAAATCCCGCACCATATCGCCGTTCAAAGTCGCCGCAAAATGACTAGGCCGGAATGCCCGAACGACGGTTTCAACCGCCCGCCCCTCGACTAACCATTTCGCCATGCCGCCATCCAGCACCGCGGCGTCTGCGAGGCCAAAAACCTTGAACATCCACCAAACACGCGGCGCCGAAAACACGCCCGCTGTGTCATAGATGACAACCTTATCGGCATTCAAAATCCCCTTCCGCCGCACACGCGAAACGAATTTTTCGACCGCTGGCAACATGTGCGGCAAATCGCTGTTTGTGTCTGCGATTTCATCAATGTCGAAATACAACGCCCCCGGGATATGTGCTGCTAAAAATTCCGCCGACGGATCGCGTTTATCGGCAGGCATGAACCAACTGGCGTCCAAAATTCGAACCTTGTCCAAATTCTCCGCCAACCACTCTGTAGATACTAGATTTTGCATATCTTACGGCATATCCTGCCCATCATTCGCATTCAAGAGGGCGCTCATGGAAATCACTTCACAAGGAATTTTGTCCGACTGTATTTTCCACCGTTTCGCGGGTGAAATCACGGATAAGGGTGCCTATACCAAAGTCTACACAGCCTCCAACCCGTTCTATTATTATGGCAATTTCCTGATCTTCCCTGAAGCCCCAAAAGCGGGCCAATTCACCGAATGGAGGGCCAAATTCCAACAAGAGTTCGCCCATGACGGCGAGGTCAAACACCAGACTTTCCAATGGCAATCCGGTAAAGCCGACCCCGCTGTAATCAAGGAATTCACCGACCAAGGTTTCACCTATGACAACGTCTCGGTCCTGACCGCGACCAAAACCCACGTGGACCGCCAGCCACCCGCAGGCGTCACCTATCGAAAATTAGAAGATGACGTCGACTGGTTCCTCGCAACTCAAATGCAAATTGCGGCAGGCTTCCCCAGCATCCCTGCCGCAGACTACCGCATATATAAGGAGGCCCAGTTTGCCAATTACAAAGCGATGTCCGACGCCGGACTGGGCGGTTGGTTTGGGGCCTTCAAAGACAATCTGCTCGTCGCCAACATGGGCCTGTTTTTTGATAAAAACATCGGTCGATTCCAATCTGTCGAAACCGACGAACTATATCGTCGCCAAGGCATCTGCACTGCCCTCATCCAATACGTATCACAATGGGGATTTGCCCACCGCCCAAACGTCACCTTAATGATCCACGCCGATCACGACGACGTTCCTAGTCGCCTTTATCAAAGTCTAGGATACCGCGAGGCCGAGCGATTAGAATCCGTCTTTCGCCCACCTAACCATCCGACAGCGTCCGGCGATTAGTGCAAGGCACGGGTTCCACAGTAAAATCGCGCAACACTTCATCGTCCCAAATCACCACGCGCATTGTCAGCCGTCCGTCAATTTCGAACATACGTGTATGGATGTCCCAAATCACTGCCGTTTCTGGAGCATCACAAATCCATAGATAGGCGTCCCGTGTGAACAACTCCTTAATCGCGTCGCGGGATAAGGCCGACAATTTTGTCGGCTCGCGCGCCTCAAGGTTAAAGACCAGTTCGCCTCGCTGCGCCTCGACGTTTTCAAGGCGCCAATGCAACGCGCGTTCAAACTTCCAGCTATTGTCGTTCAGAATACCCACCGCAATCGCGATATGCCCGTTGAGCTTTGCCGGATCATCCAGAACCTCCGCCAGAATTTCCTCACGCCGCGCAAAAACTGCCTCTAGGGTTTCATAGTGCGGTTGAACATATGTGGTGGTTTCCGGCACATTTCGCCCCAGCCAAAACCACAGCCCCGCCGCGACTGCGATCACACTGAAAAGTCCCAAATATACTTTCATGTTCCACCCGTAGCGTGCGGGTTTCCCCGGCACCAATCTGCCACCGCGTTAACCATTTCGCGTCAACTTTCGTCGTATATACGCATTATATACAACATATATACGCGTTATATACAGATGCTATACGCGTTATATACGCATGCAATACAGGGTATTTGGGTTAACGCGCCGCCAAACGCCCCTCAATTGCGTCCCAAATCAGTGCCGCGACGTTCGTTCCGTCAAACCGGTCCAGTTCCATAATCCCCGTCGGCGAAGTCACATTAATCTCCGTCAGCATCCCGCCAATCACGTCGATTCCAACAAAAATCTGACCTTTTTCGCGCAGCAATGGCCCGATCCGTTCGCATATTTCTAGGTCTCTTTTTGTTAACGAAACCTTCTCTGGACGGCCGCCAACATGCATGTTTGAACGCGTCTCGCCCTCGGCTGGAACACGGTTAATTCCACCAACCGGAACCCCGTCCACAAGGATCACTCGCTTGTCGCCAGCAGCCACATCCGGCAGGAATTTTTGCGCAATAAGTGGCTCGTTATTTATCCCCGAAAACAGCTCGTGCAGCGAGTTCAAATTCCGGTCATTTGCATCCAGTCGAAACACCCCCGCCCCACCATTTCCATAGAGCGGTTTCAGGATGATATCCTTGTGCTTCTCCTTGAACGCCTTCAGCGTATCAATGTCTCGCGCGATGGTTGTCGGCGGCGTAATATCTGGAAATTGCAAGACTAATAGCTTTTCTGGATAGTTCCGAACCCAGAACGGATCATTCACCACCAGTGTTTTAGGATGGATCATATCCAGCAAATGCGTGCTGGTAATATACCCCATATCGAACGGAGGATCTTGGCGCAGCCAAACCACATCCCAATCGCCTAGATCAACCTCGGTTTCCGTCCCCAAAGTGAAGTGATTTCCAACCTCGCGCCGCACCGTCAACGGCCACCCGCGCGCGGTCACCCGTCCGTCTTGAAAGGCCAGCTTGTCAGGCGTGTAATAGAACAACTCATGCCCACGATCCTGCGCAACCTCGGCAATCCGAAACGAGCTGTCGCCGTTAATATCTATCGTTTCAATCGGGTCCATCTGGATGGCAATTTTGAGGGTCATCTGCATTCCTTTGCGTTTATCAAAAACTGGACTAGCGGCAGGTAGATTTCAACCCCTACCACCCGTCAGACAGCGCATTTTCTATAATTTCCGCCACACCGCTGCGATCCACCAGAACTACATCAAACCGCACATCCGCATTCAACCCCAACTCACTTTCCGCAAGGTATAAATTCGCCATATTGATCAGTCGTTTTTGTTGCGCTACGGACAGTGATTCAGCCGCTAAATTCAAAGACTTACGTGCTTTCACCTCAACAAAAACCACCACCCCATCAAGCCTGACAATCAGGTCAATTTCACCACCTCGCCGCTTCCAGCGCCGCTCCAAAACCTGTCCTTTTCGGGCTTCATATAATCGCACCGCGATATCCTCTGCTGCCAACCCATTTAGATATGCCGTCCGCCCCGATCTCATTTTCGCGTCAATTCCAACGCCCGCGCATAAAGCTGTTTGCGCGGTAGATTCAAGGCCTCGGCGACCGACCGCGCGGCGTCTTTCATAGACATATCAGCCAACGCATCCAGCAGTGCTGCGTCGATGTCTTCGGCACTTGCATCAATGGCGATTGGTGGGCCGACCACAATCACAACTTCACCTTTTGGCGCAGTTTCACCCGCATAAATTGCCGCCATTTCAACTAGCGTTCCACGCCTAACCTCTTCAAATTTCTTGGTTAATTCCCGGCAGATAGCAACCTTGCGATCCCCGTAAACCTCGGCCATTGCTGCCAGCGCATCTGCCGTTCGACGCGGGGACTCGTAGAATATCAACGTCGAAGGTACTGCCAAAAATTCCGTCAAAAACTTGCGTTTCGCCACAGCTTTCACCGGTGGAAATCCGACAAACATAAACCGGTCCGTCGGCAATCCCGCCACAGCCAAAGCCGCCAATAATGCCGAGGCCCCCGGTGCCGACGTCACCGGCAACCCCGCCGCAATCACATCCGCCGCCAACTTATATCCCGGATCGGCGATTAACGGCGTACCGGCATCTGACACATAGGCCACCGATTTCCCATCGTGAATAGCATCCAGCAACCGTTTTCGTTCCCCGTCACTGCTATGATCATGGTACGAACGGAAAGGCCTACCATCCAATTTAATACCATGAATATCTAGCAATTTCCGAGTGTTACGCGTATCTTCTGCCGCCAAAACATCTGCTTTGGCAAGGATATCCAACGCCCGTAACGTCACATCCGACGCTGTCCCAATAGGTGTCGCCACCAAATATAATCCCGCCGAAATCGTAGGTGCCATGCTCGACATTTAATATTCCTTGCCCAAAGCCGCCGTTTACTTGTGCGTGGCCAACCCTTAGTCTGCCGCGCAATTCGAGTCTATCGACACACACCTGACTTTGCGAGGAAATATGTCAATACTTAACCGGATATTACGCCCATTGCTGCTGGGCATGGTCGCCCTGCTCGCCGCTTGCGATGATATCGCACTGCCTAATAACAGTCCCGATGTTGATCCGAATCAAGCGGTCGTTGTCGCGCTAATGGTTCCCGGGAATTCCGGCGATGCCCTCAATGACGAACTCGCGACCCATCTGGTTAACGCGGCAAAAATGGCCCAGGCCGACCTGCAAGGGGCGACGATTGATCTGCGTGTTTACTACACTGGTGCGGACCCAACGCGCGCTGCAACCGAAGCGACGCGGGCCATTTCCGAAGGGGCGCAAATCATCATTGGTCCACTGTTCAGTAGCGCGACCACAGCCGTTGCAACTGTTGCGGCGCCCAGCAATATCAATGTCTTAAGCTTTTCTAACAACGCAGCCGTTGCCGGCAACAATGTGTTTATCATGGGCACAACGTTCGAAGATGTAGCAACCCGCCTTTACGGCTATTCCGTTGGTGCGGGGATCGCAAATGTCGGCGTTGTTTACCCCGAAGGTGTCGAGGGTGAGGCTGGTCGTGCAGCGGCAGAAAAAGCCGCGCGAACCGTTGGTGCAAACCTCGCGGGTGCTGCATCTTATCCGCTTACGATGACGGGTCTCAGCGAAGCTGCGCCCAATGTAGCGGCAACCATGAAAGCCAATGCTGTGCCGGCGATCTTGTTCACCGACACGCCAACCCGCGGCTCGCCGTTCATTATGGCGGCAATTGGATCCGATGGTGTCACCCGTGATAACACGCAATTTATGGGGCTAACGCGTTGGGACGCCTCGGTTGAGTTGCTGGAACAGCCTAGTGCACAGGGCGGTCTATTCGCAGTGCCTGATCCAGATTTAGCGGCGCGTTTCGATGCTCGTTATTCTGCGGTTTACGGGGTTGAGCCCCATAATCTGGCAGCCCTATCCTATGATGCCGTCGCCGCCGTTGGTGCCATGATTAAATCGGCGCGTGCGGAAACGGCTATCGACACTTTCTCTGCGGCGCGCCTGACCAACCCCGCTGGTTTTGTTGGTGTAAACGGAATTTTCCGCTTCACAGCCGATGGCCTAAACCAACGCGGTCTGGCAGTTCTTAAAGTTGATCACGGCAGTGCGATAATTGTGCAACCAGCACCGCGCAGCTTTAGTGGTGGTCTTGGGCTCTGACCTATGTTTGATATTAGCAAGCTAACGGTGGGCGATGTGATATCTTCGCCAGCCGATATTATCGATGTTTTTGATTTGCGCATAAAATTGGATGGCGCGATTGGCTCCGCTCGGAAAAACACGATTGTTCGCGAGCGACTGGTTCCAATACTGCGTGAGGCGAATGAAATTGGCCGCGCTAAAATCGCTGAGGCGTTACAGGCGGCCCCCTATGACGCGCCAAATGCGATCAGTGCCTATACCTATTTAACTGATGAAATTGTCAAACTAGCCATCAATGTTGTGTCGCGATCCCAGAAGGGAAATCGTATCGGAATTCTTGCCGTAGGCGGATATGGGCGCGCCGAAATGGCGCCGTTTTCCGATGTGGACCTTTTGTTTTTGACGCCGAAAAAATCGACAAAGTCGGATGACGAGTTGGTGGAAAATATCCTGTATATCCTTTGGGATTTGCGGATGAAAGTCGGGCACTCCGTCCGTACAATTGACGATTGCATACGTCTGGGCCGCGAGGATTTCACTATTCGAACAGCCCTGTTGGAGCATCGCCATCTTGCCGGAAATGCCCAGCTATCCGAAGAACTGGATGCGCAACTATGGGCCAAGCTATTCGCGGATACCGGACCCGAATTCGTTGAAGCCAAGCTTGAAGAACGCACCGCGCGGCACAAACGTCACGGCGGATCGCGCTACATGGTTGAACCCAATATCAAGGAAGGCAAGGGGGGGTTGCGCGACCTACAAACGCTGTTCTGGATTGCAAAATACTTGTATCATGTCGATGATCCAAAAGAGCTGATCGACCACGGGGTTTTCACCGCTGAAGAATACAAAATTTTCACCGATGCCGAAGATTTTTTATGGACGGCGCGTTGTCATTTGCACCTTTGCGCGAACCGCCCGACCGAACAACTGACGTTCGATACACAAGTCGAAGTCGCCGCTGCCCTAGGCTTTAAAGATAGCGAAGGCCGCCGCGCGGTTGAACATTTCATGCAAGCCTATTTTAGGCACGCCACACATGTCGGCGACCTAACCCGTATTTTCCTAACGGTTCTTGAATCCCAACATGTCAAAAAACGCCCCGGATTTGGGCGGGCAATTCTGGATGCCCTTAGCTTTAACCGTGACAAAACTGCCAAAGATTACAAGCTCGATAACGGCCGCCTGAACATCGCGGACGCGGATGAATTTATAAAAGATCCAGTAAATATCCTGCGCCTGTTCGAAGAGGCCATTCGATCCGACATCCTTTTACATCCTGACGCGATGCGACTGGTTGCGCGTAACCTTGATCTAATCAATGATTCCATGCGCAACGACCCCGAAGCGGCGAAAATTTTCATGGATTTACTGCTGTCGCGCAACAACCCTGAACGCGCACTTCGGCGGATGAATGAACTAGGTGTACTAGGCGCATTTATCCCTGAATTCGAACGTGTCGTCGCTATGATGCAGTTCAACATGTACCATCATTAC
>CAZYMT010000001.1:18522-25943 GCA_964649035.1 uncultured Rhodobacterales bacterium | reverse complement strand
GCTGCATCTCGATCCTGTTCGAGATCGAGAAAGGCGCGCTCGCCGACGAGTTGCCAATAGCGTCCGAAATCCTCCAGAAAGGCGTGAACCGTAAGGTTCTCTATTTGGCCTTGCTGCTCCATGATATCGGTAAAGGCTTGCCCGAAGCGCATGAAATTGCCGGTGCTAAAATGGCACGGGTGATCGCGCCGCGCCTTGGTCTGGATCAGGACGAATGCGAAACTGTTGAATGGTTGGTGTTGAACCATCTGGTCATGTCCGATGTGGCGCAAAAACGCGACCTGTCTGATCCACGCACGGTACGGGATTTTGCGAATATTGTTGGGCGTCGCACCCGTTTGAAATTGCTGACAGTGCTTACCGCTTGCGACATTCGCGGGGTTGGTCCCGGCGTTTGGAACAACTGGAAGGCGGCGTTGCTGCGCGAACTTTACACCCAAACCCGCAGCCTGCTGCGCGACGGGGAACAGGCCTTTACCGGCATCAATCGTGTTGAACGAGCGCAAGAAGCCCTTGCCGAAGCGCTGTCCGATTGGTCGCCCGAGGATGTCGCCATTGAGATCGCCCGCCATTACCGCCCCTATTGGATGGGTCTCGACACGCACACCCATGTAATTTTCGCGGATCTAGCCCGAAAGGCCAGACCTGACGAGCCTGTCAGCCATATTGAACCCGCCAAAAACCGAGACGCCACCCGCGCGTGTTTCCTGATGCCCGATCATCCCGGCATCTTCGCGCGCTTCGCTGGGGCGCTGGCGTTGGCAGGCGCGAATGTTGTGGATGCGCGCAGTTATACAACGTCGGATGGACTGGCGACCGCTGTGTTCTGGATTCAGGACAGCGAGGGAAAACCTTACGATAAAACACGTCTGAAACGCCTGCAAAACATGATTTCCCGCATTCTGAAAGGCGAAGTCCTTGCGCGTGAGGCATTCAAAACCAAAGACAAAGTCAAGAAGCGTGAGCGCGAATTTATTGTGCCAACGGCCATTACTTTCGACAATGACGGGTCGGATATTTTTACAATTATCGAGGTCGATACCCGCGATCGCCCCGGCCTATTATTCGACCTGACTAGGACCTTGACGGATTGCAATGTTTCGATCTCGTCCTCTATCATTGCCACTTACGGCGAGCAGGCCGTGGATGCGTTCTATATCAAAGATTTGTTCGGCCATAAAATTCGATCCGAATCCCGTCAGATGGCCATCGAAAAACGTTTGGTCGAGGCCATTGAAAAAGGCCAGCAGGCAGCGGCCGAATGACGCGCCCTATCCGGCTGCTCTCCGGCTTTTTTACGGTCGGCGGCTGGACCCTCATTAGTCGCGTCCTCGGGTTCGTGCGCGATATTATGATCGCCGCATTTTTGGGTTCAGGACCCGTGGCCGAAGCATTCTTGATTGCCTTTTCCTTACCAAATATGTTTCGCCGTTTCTTCGCCGAAGGGGCGTTCAACACTGCCTTCATTCCAATGTTCGCCAAAAAAGTCGAAGACGGAACTGACGCCAACGAATTTGCACGTGACGCGATGTCCGGCCTTGCCACAATCCTGATCGGGGTCACATTGCTGGCCCAGATTTTCATGCCATGGCTCGTCCTTGCGATGGCCAGCGGGTTTGCCGATGACACACGGTTTGCTCTAACTACGGATTTTGCGCGGGTTGCATTCCCCTACATTTTATTTATCTCAATTGCAGCGTTGTTAAGCGGCGTTCTTAACTCGCTTGGTCGTTTCGCAGCCGCAGCCGCAGCGCCGATTTTGCTCAACATAATCTTGATCAGCGTCATGGCATTTGCATCTATGACAGGACGCAATATCGGCTGGGCATTGATTTGGGGGGTGCCGTTCGCGGGGATCGCGCAGTTGGCGCTGGTCTGGTGGGCCGCTGCCAAAGCCGGAATGCGATTGATCCCGCGTCGACCACGCATGACACCCGAATTGAAACGCCTAGCCATTATCGCAGCCCCGGCCGCGCTTGCCGGAGGTGTTGTTCAGGTCAATCTATTGGTTGGGCGTCAAGTTGCATCCTATTTTGACGGTGCCATTGCTTGGTTGAATTACGCCGATCGACTGTATCAGTTGCCCCTCGGTGTGGTTGGGATTGCGATTGGCGTTGTTCTCCTCCCGGATCTTTCGCGTCGTTTGCGCGCTGGCGATGAGGCAGGTAGCCAACACAGCATTAATCGCGCCGCTGAATTCACGCTATTGCTAACCGTCCCCGCCGCTGTTGCGCTGATAGTGATTCCGTTCCCGCTTGTTTCGGTTCTATTCCAACGCGGCGCATTCACTATTGCCGATGCCACGGCCACCGCCGCTGCTGTTGCCATTTACGGTGCAGGATTGCCGGCATTTGTTCTGTCCAAGGTTTTGGCCCCAATTTATTTTGCCCGCGAAAACACCAAAACACCGTTTTATTTTGCGCTTGTATCAATGATTGTTAATGCCGCGCTGGCTATTGGACTTATGAGCAGCCTTGGGTATTTGGCCGCCGCCATCGGCACCACGCTTGCCGGTTGGGTAATGTTGTTATTGTTATGGAATGGCACACGAAAAATGGGTGACGCGGCAAAACTGGATGACCGTCTGCGACACGTATTACCCCGTGTCATTCTGGCCAGCCTGGGGATGGGTGTCGTTATTTGGGGTTTGGCTTGGGCATTAAATGGATGGCTTGATGCGGGAACAATTCGCTACGGTGCGCTTGGCATTCTTATCTTGGTTGGTATGGCTTCATATGGCGGTCTGATTTTTGCGCTCGGCGCAATGACACCGGCCGACCTGAAGCGGTTTTTGAAACGCACCTAGCCTAACGCCGACGTGCAATTCCCAACCAACGGCGCAAACGTTCGCGCCCATCCGGT
The DNA here is from genome assembly GCA_964649035.1 of uncultured Rhodobacterales bacterium. Lineage (GTDB taxonomy): Bacteria > Pseudomonadota > Alphaproteobacteria > Rhodobacterales > Rhodobacteraceae > NORP23. The sequence continues at coordinate 23,081 of CAZYMT010000001.1, read as the reverse complement.
GCCAGCACAAAGGACAACGCAAAACCGGCCGCAAAGCCAACAAGTTTTGCGATCCAGTCATCCCCACCACCAAACCCGAAATGGTAGATCGCCTGCAAAATCGTAAGAACTCCGACTAGCTGAAATGCCTTAATCCGGCTTGTTCCAGTAGCACCAGCCTTTAACCAAAGCATCCATGTATAAGCCCCGATCAACCCATAAATCGCACCAAAGCCACCAATCACAGGATAGCCAACATCGCGGAAATATCCCAAGGCAAAGACACCCAATGCAGAACACGTGAAAAACAACACCAATACCGATATTGGATGAAACTCGTCGCCAACGGCCTTGCCCAACGCCAATGTTAACACCGCAGAAAAAGCGGTTCCGGTGAAGGTGAAATTTATGAACGAATAGGTGAAAAACTGATGTAATGTTGTCCAGTCATAGGTGTTGGTTGCTCGCATATATTCAAACACTTCGTCAAAAAACCCAAGTTCGCGGATCACATTAACGCGCCAACCGACAGCCTCAGGTCCGCCAATAAACCCGGCCTCTGCTAGCTGCAGGACCAGTTCGACACCGATCATCGCCACGGCCAGTATCGCAATGACCGGCGGAATGGGGTTCAATGGTGATACGTCAGCGTTTGGTTCAAACATGTAATACTCCGGTTGACCTAACTGGCCACTAGCGCGATAAGTCGCGCACTATTTGAACCATGTAAAGGAAAATTGCCATGACGGAAGCGGTCCATACGCGTCGCGTCTTTTCCGGGATCAAGCCTTCGGGCGGATTGACCCTCGGAAATTATCTAGGTGCCATCAAACGTTTTGTTGATATGCAAGGACAGGGATTCGAGTCCATCTATTGTATGGTCGACATGCACGCGATCACCGTCTGGCAAGACCCTAGCGACTTGAAATTTGCGACGCGCGAACTGGCGGCGGCCTTTATGGCCAGCGGCATTGATCCTGAAAAATCAATCCTTTTCAACCAGTCGCAGGTTTCGGCCCACGCTGAACTAGGCTGGATTTTTAATTGTGTGGCCCGCGTTGGCTGGATGAACCGGATGACCCAGTTCAAAGATAAAGCCGGCAAAAATGCCGAGCAGGTTTCGCTGGGCCTATACGCTTATCCGGCCTTGATGGCTGCGGATATTCTGATTTATCATGCGACGCATGTTCCCGTGGGTGAGGATCAAAAGCAGCATGTTGAGCTGACACGTGATATCGCGGCCAAGTTCAATCATGATTTCAAAGTGCCGGATTTCTTTCCTCAACCCGAACCAATTATCGAGGGGCCAGCGACAAGGGTTATGAACCTGCGCGATGGCACCAAGAAGATGTCAAAATCGGGTCAGTCGGATATGGAGCGGGTCAATATGACCGATGATTCTGATCTGATTGCCAAGAAGTTCAAGAAAGCCAAAACTGATCCTGCGCCCTTGCCGGATAATCTGGATGATCTGAAAGATCGCCCCGAAGCGCGGAATTTGGTCGAAATTTATGCGGGGCTTTCGGGCACTACGGCCGAGGCTGTGATCACCGAATATGCCGGTGCGCAGTGGGGCCGTTTCAAACCGGCATTGGCGGATTTGGCAGTTGCCAAACTGTCGCCGATTTCCACGAAGATGGCGGAATATATGAACGATCCCGCCGAGATTGACCGGATTTTAGGCAAAGGTGCTGACAAAGCCGCCGCCATTGCCGAGCCGATCCTGGAAAAAACCTACGACATCGTGGGTTTCGTGCGCGGTCGCTAAGGACAGGTCGCGCGTATTGGGCCAACATGACGCAGTTGTGATTTCCTCCCGACATTACTACATGATTAATATGTATAATAGATGGAGGAAATCATGCGTAAATTGTTTGGCATACTGCAAGTTCTAACCCTGCTGCTCGTCGGAGCCGCCGCAAGTGCCGAGGTTGTCAGCATGACACCAGATATCGCCCGCGAAAAAGCACTAGCAGGCGAAATCGTGCTAATCGACATCCGCCGCCCCAATGAGTGGAGCGAAACAGGTGTGCCCGATGTAGCACTATTGGTTGATATGACGGACCCTGAATTCATTACTAAAATCAACGCTATCAGGGCGCAATCGCCGGGCATTCCGTTGGCATTTTCTTGTCGCTCGGGCAATCGATCGGGTCGTGTTACGGCCGAACTAAACCGTATTGGCATGCCAGATATCATTGATGTTGTTGGTGGTTTTTCGGGATCACGGGTCGATCAAGGTTGGGCGAAACGTGGCCTTCCGGCGCGGGCGTATGGCGATCCGATTAATCCACAGATTTCGATTATCCAGCCTTAGATAGGTTAGAATAGGGATAGCTGGGTGGGCGCACCGATGACCTCGGCCTCATGCGTAAGCAGGAAGGTTTTTGTTGGCAGCCCACCGCCAAATCCAACCATCGCCCCATTGGCCCCGATCACACGGTGGCAAGGTAATATGATCGCCAAAGGATTTTTGTTGTTCGCGGAACCGACGGCACGGCTGGCACCGGGTGACCCCAATTCTGCCGCCATCTCTCCGTAACTGCGGGTTTTTCCGAACGGGATTGTTGCCAGTTGCCGCCAAACGCGGTTCTGAAAATCCGTGCCGGAAAAGTACAGGGGCAAATCGAATTGGCGCAAATCGCCGGCGAAATATGCCGTCAGTTGTTTGATGGTTTCGGCAAACGGGGCATCGTCCTTTTGCCATTCAGGCTTGAGGTCAGCATTGTTGCTAGTACCCGGAAAATTGAGGATATGCAGGGCGTCCTTATCCCCGACCAGTGTCAAAGCCCCGACTGGACTGTCCATATAGGTATAGAAAAGCGGGTGTTGGCCATTGTCCATCGCGCTATTCGGCCTCCAGTTTTTTATACATGACATAAGCATCCACCAGCCCCAGCTTGGCATGATTAAACGCTTTGGTCTTCGTCTCGATTATTTCGAAACCAAGCTTTTGCCACAACTGCACAGCGCCAGTATTGGTTGTGGCAACACAGTTGAATTGCATAGCCTGAAACCCACGCGCCGCCCCTTCGTTTTGCGAAAATGCACACATCATGGACGCAATCCCCTGCCCGCGAAAAGCGTTCGAAACCACATAGCCAGCGTTGCAAACCTGAACCCCGTTTTGGAGCGGATTGGGTTTGAGATAAAACGTCCCTGCCACGGCGTTATCGGTGCCGAGCACCATGAAACAGGCTAGCGGATCTTCGATCCAGATTTTATGGGCTTGGGCCTCAGTGATGTCAGTCGGGAAAGCATAGGTCTCGCCCGCACGGAAAACCGGTTGAAGGATTTCCCAGATTTCTGACCAACAGGCCTCGTCATATGGCAGCACTCTGAACATATGACAAGTTTTGCAGCCTTCCGTGTTAACGGTCAACAGACAGTTGCGTGATCGAACAAGTTCGGCAATGATGCACCCGATCAATCGGAGGGAAACAATGCGTAAATTCTTAGTTGTAATGGATGACAGCCCCGAATTCCTGAATGCCCTGCGTTTTGCGGCGATCCGTGCCAAGAAAACTGGTGGCGGCGTCGAAATTTTGGGAATCATCGCGCCTGAAGAATTCCAGCATTGGATCGGTGTCGGCGAGGCCATGCGGATCGAAGCTCGCGAACGGATCGAGGCGCATTTTAAGGTTTTTTCCAAATGGATGGTTGATAAGGAGGGGGTGGAGCCTGAGCTGGTGATCCGTGAAGGCGATAAAGCCACCGAGGTTCTGGCGCAGATTGAAGATGACCCCGACGTAGGCGTTCTGGTGTTGGGTGCCGGAGCAACCGGTGACGGCCCCGGACCGCTGGTAACGCAGCTGATTACACGTCAATCATCCAACATGTCGGTGCCGATTACGGTTGTGCCCGGTGGGTTGACCAAGGATCGGATTATTCAGGTTTCCTAATACGAAAGGGGCTCTCCCGCCCGTCCAAGTTGGATTGAAATCCAACCTATCCCGTTGGGCCGTGCCTCGCCTGCGGCTCGGATAAGCGCCTGAAGCAACGGTGCCGTTAAAGAAGTTCCATTGACCAGCCAGCGTTTTGCGTTGGCGGAAGCAACCGCACCGGATGGGCGTTTGGCAGACTGTTACCGCCAAGTTCGTCAAATCCCATATGCGCCTCGATCGGCCAAAAGACTGCACCGTGGGCAACAATTAGTGGCGTTCCATCGGCTTCCAACGCCTTGTTCAGCGCGTTAAAAACGCGGGCTGTGAAATCCAGATATGTCTCGGCTTTTTCAGGTGTATCGCCCTTGCGCCACATCGCACTAAAATCGGTCATCGAACGAATTTCGCCTTCAAGCACGCCAAAGCTACATTCTTGCAGGTCATGGATTTCGGTAATCTTCAGGTCAAGCGTTTCATTCACAATATCCGCCGTCGCCCGTGCGCGACTTAACGGACTGCAATAAATTTGCGAAATATCCAACCCCTCGAGCAGGGGTTTGGCAGCGTGCGCTTGCTCCACACCTGTCGCGTTCAGCGGAATATCGGTCTGCCCCTGAAACTTTTTAATTAGGTTCCAGTCGGTTTGACCATGACGCAAGTAGTAGAATGGTTTTTGTGTAATCATAGGAGGATATG
>CAZYMT010000001.1:0-18512 GCA_964649035.1 uncultured Rhodobacterales bacterium | reverse complement strand
GTAGGGCTAAGCGCTCGATCAGACAACCAGAAAGCGCCCAATTTAGAAAGATTCCAATTAACTTGACTTTTTCACTCAGGAGGCCCATGTTTGGATTCTGATTTGAAAGGGCCGATCATGTTTATCCAAACCGAATCCACTCCGAATCCTGCAACGTTGAAGTTCTTGCCTGGGCAAGCGGTTCTGTCTGCGGGTACTGCTGACTTTCCGAATGCGGAAGCCGCTGAAACCTCGCCACTAGCAAAACGTGTGTTTGCTGTTGATGGCGTAACCGGTGTGTTTTTTGGGCCGGATTTTGTGACTGTGACCAAGGATGAATCCATTGACTGGTCGCATATCAAGCCAGCGATCCTCGGCGCGATTATGGAGCATTACCAATCCGGCCAATCGGTTATGGCAACCGATGCTGGCACCGTTGGGCATGCAGAACATGATGGACCGGATTCGGCGATCGTTGACCAGATCAAAGACCTGTTGGACACACGTGTTCGCCCTGCTGTGGCACAAGATGGTGGCGACATCACCTTCCACGGATTTGAGCGCGGCGTTGTGTATTTACATATGCAGGGCGCCTGTGCAGGCTGTCCATCCTCGACCATGACGTTAAAAATGGGGATCGAGAACTTGTTGCGTCACTACATCCCTGAAGTGACCGAGGTGCGGCCCGTTGCCGCCTAACGACCCTCTAATATTAGCCTTCGACACATCGGCCGCGCAATGCGCGGTCGCTTTGGTTTGCGGGACGGAAACGTTGGGCCAAGCGGTTGAAGACATGACCAAAGGCCAAGCGGAACGCCTGATACCAATGGTCGAAGAGGTTTTGAATGCCGCTGGGAAAAGCTGGAAAGACCTTGAATTGATTGGTGTTGGTGTTGGTCCTGGCAACTTCACCGGTGTCCGTATTTCCGTGGCTGCTGCCCGCGGATTAGCTTTATCTTTGAGCATCCCCGCCATCGGCGTAAGTGTGTTCGAAGCATTGGCATATGGTACAAAAGGCAACAAACGCGTGAGCCTCGACGGGCGGCGTGACATGGTTTTCTGGCAAGATTTCAGAGATGGCGCAGCGGTAAATGAACCGCACCTATCCAGCGCCGAGGACGCCCGCAGTGACAGCGTTATCGGGTTCCTCGCCGGCGCACTGACCAATGCCGATCCAGCAATTATCGCCAAGGTTGCCCTCCAACGGTTCGGGAGGCCACAACCCCGACCTGCACCACTATATTTGCGTTCGGCAGACGCCGCTTTGCCAGCAGATCCCCCACCGGAAATTTTTCCGTGACCCCTGCGGAAATGGCAAAAATTCATGTCGCCAGCTTCATCACGCCGCGCCCTTGGAGTGCCGCAGAAATCGCAGACTTGTTAAGTGGCCAAAACACCCATTTATTCAACCAAGATCAAGGTTTCGCCCTGCTTCGTATCGCTGGGCCCGAGGCAGAAATTCTGACCATCGCTGTGCACCCAGACATGCGCCGCCAACACATCGCCAAAACCCTGTTGGACAAGGCACACACATTCGCAAAAACCGCAAATGTAGAAGAGGTTTTCCTTGAGGTTGCCGACCAGAACCACGCTGCAATCGCCCTATACGAATCTGCAGGATATACCCGCCAAGGCACCCGCAAAGATTATTATACCGGACCGAAGGGTGAACATATCTCGGCGATAGTCATGTCACGCGCGATCTGACCTAGCGGAAACTAACAAAACCTTAAAAATAACCGTTGCCCTATCACCTTACCCCCCCTTAGAGTGTTGGCAGTAATTCCGCATGGGGGACGCGGTTATTCACCTATCGCCCCCCAAATATGCGCAATGAAAAATAAGATGAACATAAACGGGGAGAAACCTATGAAACTCATCACAACGCTACTTGGTGCAACCGCTCTTGTCGGTCTGGCATCCGCAGCAATGGCACAAGATGCCAACCCAGCGATCATTTTCGATCTTGGTGGTAAATTCGACAAATCCTTCAACGAAGCAGCTTACGGCGGCGCCGAGCAATTCCGCGAAGAAACTGGTATTGAATACCGTGAATTCGAACTGCAATCCGAAGCCCAGCGCGAGCAGGCTCTTCGCCGTTTCGCACAGCAAGGTAACAATCCTGTTGTTGTAACCGGCTTTTCCTATGCTTCCGCTTTGGAAACTGTGGCACCTGAATTCCCTGACACGTCTTTCGTGATCGTGGACATGGTTGTTGATCAGCCAAACGTTCGCTCGGTTGTTTTCAACGAGCATGAAGGTTCCTATCTTGTTGGTGTTCTGGCGGCTATGGCGTCTGAAACTGGCAAAGTTGGCTTCGTTGGCGGCATGGATATTCCATTGATCCAGAAATTCGCTTGTGGCTACGTTCAAGGCGTTAAAGCAACCAATGCAGACGCTGAAGTATTCCAAAACATGACTGGTACAACTGGCGCAGCTTGGAACGATCCGGTTAAAGGTGGCGAGCTGACATTGGCGCAAATCCAACAGGGTGCTGACGTTATTTATCACGCCGCTGGTGGTACTGGTCGCGGTGTTCTTCAGGCGGCTGCAGATGCAGGCGTTCTAGGCATTGGCGTTGATTCCAATCAGAACTACATGCATCCTGGCTCGGTTTTGACATCCATGTTGAAACGCGTTGACGTTGCTGTTTATGACGCATTCTCTGACGTTAATAACGGTGAATTCACTGCTGGCATCAATGTTCTTGGTCTTGCCGAAGGTGGCGTTGGCTGGGCGTTGGATGAAAACAACGAAAGCTTGATTACAGACGAAATGAAAGCCGCTGTTGCAGCTGCTTCGGCAGCAATCATTTCCGGCGAGATTGTTGTACATGACTACATGTCCGACAGCGCTTGCCCGGTAATGTAAGAGTGGTTTCCACTGAAACAAAAGCACAGGGGCAGTCATCGGCTGCCTCTGTGCCTCCCGCGATTGAACTGATCGGGATTAGCAAAGCATTTGGCCCTGTGCAGGCCAGTAAAGACATCACCATGACCGTTGCCAAGGGCACGATTCACGGGATTGTCGGGGAAAACGGCGCGGGAAAATCCACCCTGATGTCGATCCTATACGGATTTTACAAGGCAGATTCTGGCGAGATTAAAATTGATGGTGTAACCAAAAATATCACCAATTCAGACGCCGCTATCGCCGCCGGTATCGGGATGGTGCACCAGCATTTTATGCTTGTTGAGCCCTTCACCGTGCTGGAAAATGTTATCATGGGCGCCGAGAGCGGCCCGTTATTAAAGCCCTCGCTTGCCAAGGCGCGTTTGTCGCTAAAATCGCTGGCTGACGAATACGAACTGGATGTTGATCCCGACGCGATTGTCGGTGAGCTGTCGGTTGGTTTCCAGCAACGCGTGGAAATTCTGAAAGCGCTATACCGCGAAGCCGAAATCCTGATTCTGGACGAACCCACAGGCGTTTTGACCCCTGCGGAGGCCGACCATCTGTTCCGCATTTTGGAAAACCTGAAGGAACAGGGTAAAACGATAATCCTGATCACCCATAAACTGCGCGAGATCATGGCGGTGACCGATACGGTTAGCGTGATCCGGCGCGGCGAAATGACGGCAACGGTTAAGACAGCGGAGACCTCGCCAACCGAACTGGCTACTTTGATGGTTGGCCGTCAGGTGTTGCTGAACGTTGAAAAAGGTCCAGCGAATATTGGCAAGACTATCCTTGAGGTAAAGAACCTAAAAGTTGTTGATAATCTGGACGTTATCCGCGTGCGCGGCATTTCGTTGGAACTAAAAGCTGGCGAAATTCTTGGGGTGGCTGGTGTGGCTGGCAATGGCCAAACCGCGCTGCTCGAAGTGCTTGGCGGCATTCTGCCCGCGGTTGAAGGCGAAGTTCTGATGAACGGCGAGTCGATCGACATTTCCGCCAATGCCAGCGCCGCCCAACGCCGCGAACGCGGTATCGCCCATGTGCCCGAGGATCGCCATCGTCGCGGTTTGGTTATGCCATTCCAGACATGGGAAAATACTGCTTTTGGCTATCACAACGACCCGAAATTCAGCGGAAAACTGGGATTGGCAAACCAAAAATCCATGATGGCTGATGCCAAATCCAAGATCGAAACATTCGACATCCGCCCGCCAAACCCGAACCTCGCGGCATCTAGTTTTTCCGGCGGCAACCAACAGAAAATTGTGATCGCGCGCGAAATTGAAAGCGACCCAGATGTGTTGCTGATCGGTCAACCGACCCGCGGCGTAGATATTGGTGCGATTGAATTCATCCACCAACAGATTGTGGCGCTGCGCGATGCAGGCAAAGCGATTTTGCTGGTCTCGGTCGAACTGGACGAAATTCAATCCCTATCTGACCGTATTATTGTGATGTTTGACGGCGTTATCCAAGGTGAACGCCTACCTGAAAACACCGATGAACGCGAACTTGGCCTGCTGATGGCTGGCATCGATCCGGAGGCTAACAATGAATAAAGGCTTGCCCAAATGGGCTGATGTCGTCCTGATCCCATTACTAAGCTTGCTACTCGCATTCGCAGTATCCGGCTTGGTTGTGATGTTTATTGGTAAAGATCCAGTACAGGCCGTGAAGGTCATGATTTCCGGCTCGCTCGGAAAATATGGCATCGGTTACACACTGTATTACACCACAAACTTCATCTTCACTGGGCTGGCAGTCGCCGTGGCATTCCACGCCCGCCTGTTCAATATCGGTGGCGAGGGCCAAGCGGCCATTGGCGGCGTCGGCGTCGCATTGGCCTGTCTAACAATAGACTGGCCACATTGGTCAATCGCCCTTTTGGCAGCCACCGTCAGTGCGATGTTGTTCGGGGCGTTATGGGCCGCGATCCCGGCTTATCTACAAGCCAAGCGCGGCAGCCATATCGTAATTACAACAATCATGTTCAACCTGATCGCTTCGGCCCTCATCAACTATTTGCTTGTTGGGCCAATGAAGGCACCGGGCATGGCACCGGAAACTTCGGCCTTTGTTGACAGTGCATCTATCCCGACGTTACACGATATTTTTGCAGTCGTGGGCATCCCGTTTGACCAACATTCGCCTGCCAATATCAGCTTCTTCATGGCGTTGATTGCCTGTGTTCTGGTCTGGGTATTCATCTGGAAAATGCGCGTTGGGTACGAAATTCGCGCCCTTGGACATTCCGAGGACGCCGCCGTTTATGCAGGCATTCGACCCCTAAAAATCATCATGATCGCAATGCTACTATCCGGCGCATTATCCGGCCTTCTCGCCGTGAATACGGTAATGGGAGAGGCCGAGCGTCTAGTCCTAGACTCCGTCCAAGGTGCCGGTTTTGTCGGCATCGCGGTCGCCTTGATGGGCCGATCACATCCCGTTGGTGTACTACTAGCCGCGTTTCTGTTCGGGATGCTGTACCAAGGGGGCGGCGAGTTATCTTTCGAAATGGGTATCCCACGCGAGATGATTGTGGTCATCCAAGCGACAGTTATCATGTTCACCAGTTCACTGGAAAACATTGTCCGCATTCCGGTCGAAAAAATGTTCCTTCGTTTCAATAGAGGAGGCGCATAATGGATTTTGGCACCATCCTGCAAATCTGCGATTCTGCAGTTCGTCTGGCAACACCGTTGCTGCTGGCCTGTCTGGCCGGCCTATATTCCGAACGCTCCGGCATCGTTGATATTGGTCTTGAGGGCAAAATGCTGGCCGCCGCTTTCGCCGCTGGCGCATTCTCGGCCGTCGCTGGAATGCCTATCGCCGAGGGCGGCTGGGGCATGACATGGGGTATGGCGTGGGTTGGATTGGCCGCAGCAATCATCGCCTCGATCATGCTATCATTGATCCACGCATTTGCCTCCATCACTCTAAACGGTAACCAGCTAATTTCGGGCGTCGCGATCAATTTCTTTGCCGCAGGAACAACCGTACTAATCGGTCAAAGCTGGTTCCACGCGGGCGGGCAAACCCCGCCACTGCGCGGTGCCGAACGGTTTTTACCAATCGAGTTGCCCTTTGCAAGCGCCTTAGAAGGCGTGCCAATCCTTGGGCCCATCTATCACGACCTGATATCGGGGCATAATATTCTCGTTTATATCGCCATACTGGCCGTGCCGTTAACATGGTGGGTCTTGTTTCGCACCCGTTTTGGCCTGCGCCTACGTGCCGTCGGCGAGAACCCGAGCGCAGTTGACACTGCCGGTATTTCGGTCGCCAAGCAACGCTACGCTGCCGTGATCATCTGTGGCGTGCTCTGCGGGTTGGCCGGTGCCTACCTTAGCCTCGGAACCGCCGCTGCTGGTTTCGTCAAAGACATGAGTGCAGGTAAAGGCTTCATCGCCCTTGCTGCCCTGATCTTTGCCAAATGGAACCCCAAAGCCGCATTGGGCGCTTGTATGTTATTCGGCCTACTTGAGGCCATCGGCAACAAATACCAGTCCATAGACCTAGGCGCATTCGTGGTGCCCGTGCAGTTCATGCAGGCCTTACCCTATATTTTGACTGTGGTAATTTTGGCCGGATTTATCGGCAAAGCGGTCCCACCCAAAGCTTCCGGCGAGCCTTACGACAAAGAACACTAAGCCATGCAAGTCTACCTTCCCATTGCCGAGGTCTCAATTAACATTTTCTTGTTGGTTGGCCTCGGCGGGCTAGTCGGCGTGCTGTCTGGCATGTTCGGTGTTGGCGGCGGCTTCCTAATGACACCTCTGTTGTTTTTTATTGGCATCCCGCCAGCGGTGGCGGTTGCGACCGAAGCTAACCAGATCGTTGCCTCATCTTTCTCTGGCGTCCTCGCACATTTCAAACGGAAAACCGTTGATATAAAAATGGGGGTGGTGCTGCTGATTGGCGGCCTATTTGGTGCCGCGATCGGTGTGCAAGTTTTCAAAGCCCTAAAGGAAATCGGCCAAGTCGATCTGCTGGTAACGCTTTGCTACGTCGTATTTTTGGGGATCATCGGCGGCTTGATGTTTCTTGAGAGCCTCGCCGCAATACGGCGGACCAAACGCTCGGCCCCGCCAAAGAAAATCAAACGCCATACGTGGATTCATGGGCTGCCATTCAAGATGCGGTTTCGCACATCCAACCTGTATATTTCGGCAATTCCGCCGCTGATTATCGGCGTGTTGGTTGGCCTCCTTGCTGCAATTATGGGCGTTGGTGGCGGATTTATTATGGTTCCGGCAATGATCTATGTGCTGGGGATGCCTACCAAAGTTGTGGTTGGAACATCCCTGTTCCAGATCATTTTTGTAACGGCTTTCACCACACTAATGCATGCCACACAAAACTACACGGTTGACGCTATGCTGGCGCTATTGCTGCTTTTGGGTGGTGTTATTGGCGCCCAGATTGGCGCGCGGATCGGCGTCAACATGAAGGCCGAACAATTACGGATATTGCTGGCTATCATGGTGCTGGCGGTTTGCGGAAAACTGGCGCTGGATTTGGTGCTTACCCCATCCGAGATGTTCTCCATCGGTATGGGTGGGCATTGATATGCGGATATTTTTATTCCTCGCGGTTTTTTTGGCAAACGCCACATACGCAGCCGAAACTATAGTCTCGGACCTTAGCCAGAACCAAGTTTCGATCACAGCAAATTTTGAAGGTTCCGAGATTTTCATCTTTGGCGCGGTGAAACGCGACAGCCCGCCACAAGAAGGTGCGGGCGAATTGAATGTAGTGATCGAAGTTTCAGGCCCTCCTGCGGCGCTGACGGTTCACCGCAAAGATCGCAGGTTTGGCATTTGGGTAAATACCGAGGCTGTGACTGTAGATCGCGCACCCAGTTTTTACAGCATTGCATCCACAGCACCGCTGCTGGAGATCCTTAGCGAACGAGAACGTGCTGACCGGAATTTGGGGCTTAACTTTGCCGTTCGTGCGGCTGCCGAAAACGAAGATTTTCGCCAAGCGGTTATTCGTATCAAGCAGGATCAGGGCAATTATTCTACCATTGAAACGCCAGTTAACCTGACCGAAGACACGCTGTTCACCACCAAGGTCGCCTTGCCTGCCAATCTGGTTGAGGGCGATTACACCGCGACAATCTATCTGGTTCGCGGCGGTGAAATCATCAGCTCGTCGGCCTCTGTTATCGAGGTTCGTAAGGCAGGGTTGGAACGTTGGTTATATAATCTTGCCCACGAAAAACCGCTTATCTACGGGTTGATGTCTTTGCTGGTTGCGCTGGTCGCCGGGTATGGTGCATCAGAAATCTTCCGGCTCCTGCGCCGTTAATTTCAGCGCTGGCGTTGGAGCTTGCAGGTCGGCAATCCCTAACGGTTCCGTCGGTTTTGCCAGCATGTAGCGCGTCACCCAATGCAGCCGTGTTTCCGCGCGGGTAATCGCGACATATGCCAGCCGTTTCCACATTGCTATCCCTGCCTCGGAACGGCCCGACCTGAACGCCGCATAAATGTCTGGCGCGAAAACTTGAACTTCGGGCCATTGGCTACCCTGCGCTTTATGGATCGTCACTGCCGCTCCGTGCAAAAATGTGGCCCCCATTCGGGCAGCCGAGGCAAGGAACGGTTCCTCGCGATCAGGGGCTTCGATCTGAATTATTGTCGCAGCATTAACCCGCGGGTCTTCGGCACCAACAACATGAAGACGGGAAAATCCGGGCTTGCGGCCAGGCTCCAGATAGATGATTTGTGCGCCTTTGATTAAACCGCGCGCCTCAAGGTCGATACGTTTCTTGCGGTGCTTCATCGGCAGTTCAATACCATCACAAATCAACGGCTCGCCAGATAGCAATGCGGCTTCGGGCGCGTCATAAGCGTTTCGGAAGGCATGGATCAGACGTATCCGCGTTGCATTACGCCAAACCAAAACCGGGGATCGCGCCATCAGCGCAGTGTCGGCGCGCGGACTAATCACAACGCGATCATCCTTGGCGGCAGCTTCTTCAATCATGCGTTCAAACTGCGGGAAATCCAGTGACGGATCGTTAAGGGCGTGCGCAAGGTCGAGGATCGGATTATCGGCGGCTTGGCGGTGAATACGGTGCAAGTTCAGCTTTTGATCGTCGGGTAACTTGTCGAAGCTCATATTTCCGGACTGGCCCACGGGGGCCAACTGAGCAGGATCACCAAACAGAATGAGCGTCGAGAAGATTTCACGAAGGTCGTTCAGCTGTTTGTCGTCAATCATCGAACTTTCATCAACAAACCCGATATCGAGCGGATCATCGCGACGCGCCCAGCCGGTAATGAAATCGGACCCGCGCAAACCCGCAACAGCCAATGCGCCAAGAACGGACCCGTGTGTTTTATAAGAAGCCATGGCGCGATCCAGCGCCTCCTCCGTCAGGTTTTCAACCTCGGGCTTTGGGCCGTTCCCTTCTAACCATTCCGCGATTTTTTCGTATTCTGGGTCGTAGATCGGCGTGTAGATAATCCGGTGGATCGTGGTCGCAGGCACTCCGTGATTTCGCAAAACACTGGCGGCTTTGTTGGTTGGCGCAAGGATTGCTAAGGTCCGCTTATGTTTACTTTTGCGGCTCTCGTAATCGGCAGATATGGTTTGAACGCCGGCTTCATTCACCGCCTCAACCAGCTTGGATAGTAACATTGTTTTACCAGATCCCGCCTTGCCCAAAACGGCCAGAACCTGCATATCATCAACGGCTTCGGGCAGCAATTCACCGTTATCAATATCGACACCAGCCTTTTTCAGAACCTCTGAAACAGCATCATATGCCTGTGCCTGATCGTCTGAGAATTTCATGTGCCCTACCCTTTTGAACCTTGTAGCCGGATAGGGCAATATTGACTAGGCCGCGATGGCGCTTTGCGTGGTGTTTATCGGGAACGATGCGTCGAACCACCCCTCAACCGTTTCCTGTGCGATGTTGGATTTACGGCATATGTTGGCTTTGACTTCAGCGTTGATTGGCCACAGGCACGCCGAAATTTCTTCCCGCCCATCCCCTTCGGCGCCGATCACGTCTGGAATCCAGCCAATGCGGCGGTAGATAGGTAATGTATGGGTGTAGACAACCCCAATCGAGCTTTCCAAACCGAAGCGAACACCCAGCTCGCACCCCGCGAGGATCAAAGACGCGGCAACTTCGCCGTGGTTGCCCTCAAACCTTGGCGAGATACAAAAACGCGTGCACTCCCAAATCACGGGGCTGATGATTTCTACGCCGCCTGTCAGGTTCGTAAAATGGTCATTAACCATGGTTTGCCCAACTGTCGGTAGCACACGTATTGAACCTCCATGGGTTCCATCAGGCGCCACCCAGATCGCATAAAGCGGGTTCATTGCATCGTACTCATCCATCTCGAAACCGTTTTCATCAACTGTCACATCCCACTTGTGACGCACTTTGAACTGTTCGGCACGGTCACGGAACATGGTTTCTTTTAGGATCGGAAAGGTGTTTAGGTCGTTGGCGTAAATGTAGCGTATCATAATTTGTTTTCCTTTTGTTCTCATGCCTAAGGACAGCAGATAACCTGCCAATCCTTAATAAAGGCCGAGCGTTCGATAATTTTTGAGAACGCGCAACATGCACGGCAGGTACTGGTTAAACGGTAATAATGCCTCGTGACATGGCTAAAGCCACCGCGTGTGTTGTATTCAGCGCACCGAGCTTGTAGCGGGCGGCGTCAACATAAACACGCAGTGTATGTTCGGAAATGTTAAGCTTTTCAGCGGTTTGGCTACGACTAAACCCAACACCCAAATATTTCAGGACATCTTGTTCGCGCGGCGATAAATCTTTTGGTTCAATTTTTTCAGGAACGTTAACAATCTCTAACGCTTTTCTATGCAAATAGTGCGAAATGATCATAAAATCATGTGCATTTTCCTTGATGTATTTTTCCCATTCTTCGTCATCACTATTATGGTTAATCGCGAATAGGGCCATCTGACCGTTTGGGCCGCGAATGGGAATTGTGTACCCTTGGCGACCAACACCGAAATCGACGGCTTCGTGAAAAAATGTGCGGGCGCGTTTGTTTGACCAATCAAGGCGACGCCAATCAAGCGGATGAAATTGCTGCATTGCGCCGCGAACGACTGGGTCGATGGTCTGATAACCTTGGGCCTCGTAATGTGCGGCCCATTTGGGATCATAGGTGACAGCGGAGAATGGCGCACCGTTCAGGTTCAGCGCCAAATATGCTACGTTTTCTACGTCATAAATGTCACGAAGGGAGTTGGCAATAGACGACAAGTCATCAGTTGACTCGGTGGTCTCCAAGCAATCCAGAAATCGTTCCAACTTTGACATCATATGTCTTCACAACCGTTCGGCTCTCCTCGATAGCGCGAATTTCGCTCGCGGCAACAAGAATGGCGTCGTCCAAGTGTTCAGCCAAATCGTACATAGATTGCTTTTCTGCAAACTTGCGCAAATCAGCCAGAACATCAATCATCCAGTCATTACTCATAGTTACTATCCCTTAAGTTGTAAAGCGTTTACTTAACTAAACTCTATATATGCTAGTGTGACTATCTACTCACTAATTTGCATTCCCCATTTATGGGGAGTGTTGCGCTTTTAACTTATTGATTTCATTGAATATGGGTACTCTAACCGCCAATAATTGTAAATCGCGCATGAATCTCACTATGCAACTATCGCGAGCGAACACTGTCCGATTCTCTCAAAAATGGTGACTAATCGCATTCGCATAATATTCGACTATCACTGAATCCGCACTATTTACGCCGTATTTACCCTCATCCAGAATTACAAACTTACGGAGCGTCAGCATCCGCAAACCCACGTCAACCGCGTAATCTTCGTCTTCATGGGGAAGATGGCTGTAGATATCGCGCTCCGAAAGCTCCTGCCAGATAGAGTGACATTTTGCCTTTATTTCAAGAAGGCTCATCGGTGCATCTGCTTGCAACAAAACCCGTGCGACAAGCGACACGGGCAGAACTGGAATGACCCGACCAATGCGCGTCATTAGTTCAGATCCCAAATCGGCAATTGTCTGATCGTTAATCGGATTATCCTGTAGGTAAGCTTTCAGGGAAATAGGGCGCCCAAAACTTACGCAGGCATACCCGAAACGGTAGAATTTCCCGGTAACTCGCAACCAAAGCTGCTTGGCCATAAATTGGAAAAAAACCATCGGGCTGAAACTTGTTTTTTGATCAGGAGGCGAGGTAAGCACCCGATCCTCCAGCACGCGATCATAGTTTAGGCCAACAGGAATAAACACGACGTCGCGGGATATGTCGGGGCGAAAATCACCGAGGATATAGCTAAGCAAACCCAGCTTCGGCTCAGCAAGTTTACCGTCACGGCTCAACCCTCCCTCTGGGAAGATTGCCTGTGTTACACCCCCTTCGGTCGCCAACTGAACATAGCGCGCAAGCACGCGGCGATATAACGGGTTCCGTGATTTCCTGCGGATAAAATACGCCCCCATTGAGCGAATAATTTGTTGAAGTGGCCAGACCCGCGCCCATTCTCCGACAGCATATGAAAGCGCCGAACGTTCAGCCGCCAGAAACGTAACCAATACATAATCCATGTTGGATCGATGGTTCATCACAAATATGACGGTAATATCTGACGCTATATCGCGCAACGCTTCGTCGTTCATGAACCCCAATCGGACACGGAATAATGCGTTGGAAATGAACCTCGCCGCTTTCGTTCCAAAACCAAAATAGGTGAGGGCCGAAAAAGAGGGGACTATTTCTTTGGCATATCGTTCCGCCGTATCATGGGCAACTTCTTGCGGAATATTTTCGGATTTGGCGTGATCGACTACCGCCTCCATCACTTTGGGGTCATGGATTAACCGATCTACCATAATTTTACGCCGCGTTAATTTGAACGGCTGAATACCAAGGTGAAGGCGATCATTAAGACCGTCTATAACCCGGTTCATACGCCTACGCAAAAACCACCTAACGGGCGGTAGCAACAACCGGTCAAGCAAGGCGACCATCGCCAGGATAAACAAGGGGATGGCCAGCCAATATGGGATATCAAGGCTTGCGTTCATCGCGACAGATTTGCAGGAAACCAAGCCTACGTCTAGGGGGCACAGAATTCAGAAAATTCAACCATATTTCCGCCACACTAGCTGGCTAGACCGGATATTAAGATAACGCCTGTTAGTAAATATTTTACGGTCGATGTGGCAGATATGTTGTCCACAGTCCGTGGTTAATGGTTAGAAAGGGACGATATGTTCTGCAAACAATTTTTATGGGGATACTTGGCTATTTGCGGGATGTCGGTGACATCCGCCGTCGCATCCGAGGTCCACGAACTTAACATTTCCAATGAAACGGGCTCGGTCATTACCGAGTTCTATTCCTCAACATCGCAAAATGATCCGTGGGGCGACAATTTCTTGCGCCATGATGTGATCGAAAACCATGTCTCCATGGCCATTGATCTGGATGACGGAACGGGGCGATGTATATTTGCGTTCAAAGCGGTTTTTGATGACGGCGACATTTTAGTCGACAAGCATGTCAATATTTGCACAACGGAAACATATACTTACACACTTTACTAAGTGCATCCGGTGTTGGTGAGTAAAGTCACATAACTCTCCTTTCATCTCAATCATAACCACAACAGAGAGGGAAATATCATGACAATTCAACGAGTACTAACCGGCTTTATCGCCGCAATTATCTTGGCCATGGCATGGTCACAACAGCATCGGCGCAAGATCGTCGAGTATTGATCGTCAACAACACCGGCTTCACTATGGTCGAGTTTTACGGATCCAACACTGGTTCGGATAGCTGGGAAGAAGACATTCTTGGCTTTGACGTCCTGCCGTCAGGCACCTCCGTCAGTATCAATTTTGACGACGGTACACGGCTACTGTCAGTTCGATTTCAAAGCTGTCTTTGATGATGGCGATGTTCTAACGGCCAACCGCATCAATATCTGCGAAATCGGCCGTTACACTTACAACTAATCACCTAGAAGAAAAAGGCGGCGCAAGCAGCGCTGCCTTTTTTTACATTGTCCTCTCAACCATCATCTTTTTGATCTCGGCAATGGATTTTGCCGGATTTAGACCTTTCGGACAGGTCTTTGTGCAGTTCATAATTGTATGACAGCGGTAAAGTTTGAACGGATCTTCAAGTTCATCCAACCGCTCGCCCGTGGCTTCGTCGCGGCTATCAATAATCCAGCGATAGGCGTGCAGCAACGCAGCTGGGCCTAAATACCGATCACCATTCCACCAATAGCTCGGGCAGGATGTCGAACAACACGCACACATCACGCATTCATACACACCATCAAGTTTCTTGCGATCCTCAATCGATTGGCGCCATTCAGTAGCCGGACGATTGGTTTTGGTTTCCAACCACGGCATAATGCTGGCGTGTTGGGCATAGAAATGCGTAAGGTCGGGGATCAAATCCTTGATCACCGGCATATGCGGTAATGGATATACTTTGACATCACCCTTCACCTCATCAAGGCCATAGATACAGGCCAGCGTATTAATCCCATCGATATTCATCGCACAAGATCCACAAATACCTTCACGACAAGAGCGGCGGAAGGTCAGCGTCGGGTCAATATCCGTTTTGATCTTGATAAGCGCGTCCAAAATCATTGGGCCACAATCATCGAGATCAATATAATATGTATCAACACGCGGATTTTCACCCGAATCCGGATCAAAGCGATAAACCTTGAAGGCACGAATATCCGTGCCCTCAGGTTTAGGCCAGGTTTTCCCGATAGTCATACGAGAATTTTTGGGAAGGGTGAGTTCTACCACTTAATCGTCTCCTAATGATCCTATCAATGTGCCGCCATTTCTGATGAATTCCAAGGCACGGCGGCGTTGTTCTTCGTCCAACGTATCCCAAATGCGCTGTTCATCAGGCGTAAAGTTTAGCGCTTGAACTTGCGAATTATGGGTAATCGCTCTGCCGGACAAGGCATTGTTATGTGCCTGAACTGAAACGGCATCTTGCCCCGCCAGACCAATACTCTCGAGACATGCTTTTTCTTTGCTAGCCTGAGCTGATGCGCCAATTGATACAGCAGCGATCGCCAGAAAAATATTCGCGCCGAGACCCGCGCCTGGTGCGTAGGCCCCTTGTACGGATGTATTGTCTCTTGCGTATTCAGCACATTCCTGAGCAGTTTGCGGCGGGTGTTGCATTTCTGGCATCGTTGTTGAGCAGGCAACAAGAGCGCCGCAAGAAACCACTGCCACAGCTGTAGGGAAAATCTTCATTCTATACCTCCAATTATTTGTCCGTTAGCTAAAAAGTTATTCATACAAGTGTCGTATACAGCTTGCGGATCATCGCCCCGAATAAACGAGTCGCTGATCGAGATACCTACGCTTGCGCGCGGTCCGCCTGTGCCAACGCTTAACCCAACATTACCTTGAGGGCCTGCCGCGGCTCTTTTTTTGTCTTCGCATTCTGCCCGCGCCTCTGCGTAGGTCATTTGCGGTGGTGTGCAGCCAGCCAGAACCGCACCAACAATCGCTATCGCTATAAATTTGCGTAACATTTCCATTCCTCTGTCAATAAACCCGTGCTTTCGGGGCGATCCTTTTCAGATCAATGCCGCCCTGATCCTCTGGTGTCAGTGGATCAAGATGAACATCGCGGTAGGAAAGCGTGACTCCACCGTCAGAGTCAACCTTTGCAAGTGTATGTTTTCGCCACTTTTTATCGTCGCGATCAGGATAATCTTCGTGGGCGTGGGCACCACGGCTTTCTTTGCGCGCCTCGGCCGAATTGATGGTTGCCAGTGCGTTCGGCATTAAATTGGTTAATTCTAAGGTTTCCATAAGGTCGCTATTCCAAATTAGCGAGCGATCGGTAACTTTAAGATCAGCCATTTGTTCGGCAACTTTGGCCATTTTCCGGCACCCATCCGCAAGCGATTCATCCGAGCGGAAAACCGCCGCGTCGTCTTGCATGGTTTTTTGCATGTCCAAGCGCAGCTCGGCGGTTGGCACCGCGCCATCTGCATGACGCAACCCGTCGAAACGCTCAAGCGCCTGATCAACAGAATCGGAATTGAGCGGTGCGTTCGGTGCATCCGGATCAACATATTCGCCAGCTTTGATTGCCGCCGCGCGGCCAAACACCACAAGGTCGATCAGAGAATTCGATCCAAGACGGTTTGCACCGTGAACCGATGCACAGCCAGCTTCGCCAACAGCCATTAGGCCGGGCAGGATACGGTCGTGATCTTTGGCGGTTGGGTCCAGAACCTCGCCCCAATAATTCGTTGGAATGCCGCCCATATTATAGTGAACGGTTGGCAGCACCGGAATTGGTTCTTTGGTCAAGTCGACCCCGGCAAAAATCTTGGCGCTTTCGGAAATGCCCGGCAGGCGTTCAGCCAGAACTTCGGGTGGCAAATGGTCAAGATGCAGATAGACGTGATCTTTATTGGGACCAACCCCGCGCCCTTCACGGATTTCGAGCGTCGAGCAGCGCGACACCACATCGCGCGATGCGAGGTCTTTATAAGTCGGGGCGTAGCGTTCCATGAAACGTTCGCCTTCGGAATTGGTTAGGTAACCGCCTTCGCCGCGCGCGCCTTCGGTGATCAGGCAGCCAGCGCCGTAGATACCGGTTGGGTGGAATTGTACGAATTCCATATCCTGCAATGCAAACCCTTGACGGGCAAACATACCACCGCCATCGCCGGTGCAAGTATGCGCCGAGGTGCACGAGAAGAATGCGCGGCCATAACCACCCGTCGCCAACACCACCATTTTGGCGTTGAAACGGTGCAATGTGCCGTCGTCCAGCTTCCATGCCAAAATACCTTGGCACCTGCCATCCTCCGACATGATCAGGTCGATGGCAAAATATTCGATGTAGAATTCAGCGTTATGTTTAAGCGACTGGCCGTAAAGCGTGTGCAGCATGGCGTGGCCGGTACGGTCTGCCGCAGCGCATGTACGTTGCACGGGCGGGCCTTCGCCGAATTCGGTGGTGTGACCGCCAAAGGGTCGCTGGTAAATTTTACCGTTCTCAGTGCGGGAAAACGGGACCCCGTAATGTTCCAGTTCATAGACCGCTTTCGGGGCCTCGCGCACCAGATACTCCATCGCGTCCATGTCGCCCAGCCAATCGGAGCCTTTGACGGTGTCATACATGTGCCACTGCCAGTTATCCGGCCCCATATTAGATAAAGATGCCGCGATCCCGCCTTGGGCCGCAACTGTGTGGCTGCGCGTTGGGAAAACTTTGGTGACGCAGGCTGTTTTCAAGCCTTGTTCTGCCATGCCTAGCGTTGCGCGTAAGCCAGCGCCGCCAGCGCCTACTACTACGACGTCATAGGTGTGGTCGATGAATTCATATGCGGCCATGGTGGGGCTCCGGACGTTAAAGGGCGATTTTGGCGATGGCGAAAACGCCGATCAGCGCAAAAAGCCAGCAGAAAAGAGTGTTCGCGACGAGAAGGGCAAGCCGCAGGGTTTTCCCATGGACGTAATCCTCAATCACGACTTGCAGCCCCATACGCAGATGCGTGAAGGCTGTGGCAAAAAACAGGATTGCGACGATAGCATTGAACGGATTGGCATATGTGGCAAGGACATTAGCATGACCGTCGCCCAAACCGCGCGCAAATGGCAAGATGAACAATATAGCTAGTGGCAGAAGCGCGACAGCCGTGACGCGTTGCGTCACAAAGTGATGCGTTCCATCATTGGTCGACCCAAGGCCATGAACGCGTTTTCTATCGGTTAAATAGCTCATATTACGATCACCAGTATTAGGATTGTCAGCAAGACAGAACCGACAAGTGCGGCGATGCCAGTTTTGAATGCGGTATCATTTTCGAACCCGCGACCGATATCCCAGACCAAATGTCTGACACCATTGCAAAGGTGATAACAAAGCGCCCAAAGAGATCCAACGAGGATCAGTATACCGAACCAACTGGTCAGGAAGGCGTCGGCGAAGGCGAAATATTCCGGGCCAGTCGACGCGGCCAGCAGCCACCAGACAGCCAGAACCATGCCAAGTGTTAGCCCGACACCGGTAATCCGGTGAATAATCGAGGTGATCATTGTGATTTGCATTCGGTAAACCGAAAGATGTGGTGAAAGCGGACGGTTGCCGCGGTTTACATCAGCCATTTCTTCTCCCTATCAGGCGCTTATGCGGCCTCTTGGTTAAGGTAGTGCTAATCCGGTCATTAGTTTTGTGA
This sequence comes from uncultured Rhodobacterales bacterium, assembly GCA_964649035.1. GTDB lineage: Bacteria > Pseudomonadota > Alphaproteobacteria > Rhodobacterales > Rhodobacteraceae > NORP23. Next base: position 406 of record CAZYMT010000001.1, on the reverse strand, counting down.
CAGTCTTACGCGCTAAATTAGTGTCATTCCAATCCAAAATCCCTTTTTTTGTGATCACACTAAATAATTACGTGATCACAAATCATCAATGCGACGTGAAAGTGGTGGAATCAATTCGTTGCACATAAGTATTTTGCTGCCATAAGATTCATAAAATGCGTTATCCTCATTGCAATTTGTCATTCTTACACGAATTTTGAAATCAGTCGCAAAACGTTCGTTAAACATAGCAACGGCATCTTCGATAACTTTATGTGATGCAATAACGTATTCATTGTCAGATTCAGCCACTTCATCGATAATAAGCCAATCATAGCTATCGGCTTTGTCGTCGGTGCGTTCAATCTGCTTTAGCACGGCAAGCCACGAACGTTCGGCAAGCTCACGCTCGCTCTCGCAGGTTTCA